>CAZGCW010000245.1:0-5900 GCA_964524295.1 uncultured Pseudomonadales bacterium | reverse complement strand
CTAATGTATTGTCTCAAACCGCAACCCTCGGTTCCGTGATCCCGGCTGCATGGAATTTTATGCTGGCCGCCAGGGCGCGCGGTCTCGGTAGCGCCTGGACTACACTCCATCTTATGCATGAAAAAGCCATCGCCGACCTGCTGGGAATCCCATTTGATGATTTCATGCAGGTCGCCCTGATACCCATCGCATACACTCGAGGTACCGCATTTAAACCCGCTTATCGCCCGCCAGTCGAGACGATCATGCATATCGACTCATGGTAGGTTACACAGATTCAACCGCGAAGCATCAAGGTAGATTACCGGCAAACATCCACCAAGGCAGAATACCTGTCAACCTAACCCTGTCCCACTATCAGTGGCTGGTGGGAATAGCAGCCCAGAAACAGATAATGTATAACCCAATAAGTGTTTACTGATTGGTCGCCATCAGAACAGGAATCCAGTGTATGCAGAAGTTCTTATTTACCATCCTATCCATCATCATCATGGTCTCAACCGTCCTGCTAATAAGGACACTGCTACACACGCCGCCTCCGTTTGCGGATATTACCCTCGTCAATATTGATCTTGATAAACCAGCCATGGCGGACCGTCTGTCTCAAGCCATTCGGTTTCAGACTGTTTCCCATCAATCCGCATCAGACAAACAGAACCTCGAATTCCAGGGCTTTATCGACTGGATTAAACTAACCTACCCTGCAGTGCATGCTGAGCTAAGCAGAGTCATGCTTAACCAGACCATTTTGTATCGGTGGCAGGGTAGTAATGACCAACTCAAACCCATTCTACTAACCGGCCATTATGACGTAGTTCCCGTCATACCCGGGTCTGAGTCCAAATGGTTACATCCTCCCTTTGCCGGCAACGTGGTTGATGGAGAGATTTGGGGAAGAGGTGCCCTCGACGACAAAAGTGGCGTTGTCGGTATACTTGAAGCAGTGAACTACCTCCTGAACGATGGTTTCCAACCCCGTCGTACACTTTATCTGAGCTTTGGCCACGATGAGGAAGTCGGTGGCGTCCAGGGTGCCGCAGCAGTGGCAGACTACCTTAAGAAAAACAAGGTGCAGCTCGCCTGGTCACTCGATGAAGGATCTTTCCTATTCCAAGACATGTTGCCGGGTGTGAATACATTGGTGGCGGCAATTAATGTCGCAGAAAAAGGCAGCATTACACTCGATGTTGTCGCGACAGCAGAGGGGGGACATTCCTCTATGCCACCGCAGCAGAATGCCGTCAGCGATCTAGCCGAGGCCATTACTTTATTGCACAAGAACCCCATTCCAGGCGGGCTCGAAGGCCTGAGTGCAGAAATGTTTGACGTCATCAGTCGTTATATGTCATTTTCAATGCGGGTGTTATTTGCAAACCAATGGCTTTTCTCCCAAATGATAGAGAAGCAACTGAGCGCCTCGCCAACAACCAATGCTATGCTCAGAACAACAACTGCGCCGACGATGCTATCAGGCAGCATCAAGTCTAATGTGCTACCGATTGAGGCCATAGCGACGGTTAATTTTCGTATTCACCCCAGAGATAACACGGCATCCATAGAAGCATTTGTAAACGATATGGTTGCCAGCGATTCCATCATCGTACGTAAACGCAGTGGTATCAATGCCTCCGATGTATCGGCCTGGGAAACCCCGGCATTTGAGCAAATTGCGCAAAGTATGCGCGAAATATATGGAGATATCGCCGTCGCACCCGGGCTGATGATTGCGGGGTCCGACAGCAAACACTACGGTAAAGTAGCCGATAATGCCTATCGCTTTAATCCCTTTATATTATCTTCCGAAGACATGAGCGGTTTCCATGGCACCAATGAAAAAATCGCGATAGACACATTCGCCCAGGGCGTAAGGGGATATATTCAAATCATCAGAAATGGCAGCAGTCAATGATGGCTGTGAACCTAATGGCCAAACCGGCTTCATTTAGCAGCAAAAATTAGCGCATCCTTACGCCTTGGGATGCGCCTGAAATTTACTTTAGTAGCGCGATTTTTTAGCCTCCATATTAGAATGAACATCGATGAGCACAGTCTCTCCCGATTGATTCAATTCTTTAGCCTGCTGCAGGGCCAGCGCCATTTCCGAGACCTTTGTGACGGTCAAACCCACAGCACCCATCCCCTCGGCAATCTTCGCATAATCACCCTGCATTTCACCGACACCATATTTCCCGGCATGAGGAAAACCGCGCGGATAGGTAGCCATATTGCCGTTATTGAGCAGCACGGTAGTAATAGCAAAACCGCTCCTGGAAGCCGTTTCTAAATCCGTTCCAGACATACCGAAAGCACCATCCCCCATCAGATTGAGACAGAATTTTTCAGGGTTTGCCATCTTAGCGCCTATCATTAACGGGATACCGAAACCCAAATGAGTGGTTTTGCCCCAACCGACATAACTATGAGGGGATGTCGCTGTATAGAAAGGCACAAACGAATCTCTCGGTGCGCCTGCATCATGGGTCACCATACTATTTTCCCGATCCAGATTGTTATCGATCTCCTGAATCACCCGATAGGTGTTGAGCGGCTCTTCTGTCGAGGTCAACCATGGTTGCCATTGCTTTAGCCATTCCGCCTTGATCTTGGCAATCTGTCTGGACGTGCCTTCAACATCACCAAACCCGACTCCAGCGGTTTCGGCCTTGATCGCCTCAATCAACGCCCGTATGGTCAACCCAGTATCACCAAGCAAGGCTATGTCGACGGTTTCCTCACGACTGATTGCGGAGATATCATCGGTATTATGAATTAAGACTTTATTATTACGGCGAATGGGCTGACCATAAAATGTACGCGTCAGACTCGAGCCCAACGCCAGGATCAAGTCACACTCACTCAACCACTTCCCTGCCGCCATGGTGGTCAAACCACTACCGGCTCCCAGGCACAAAGGATGACGTTCATCCATCGCAGATTTTCCTGGCATGGTGCAGAAAACCGGAATTCCTGTTAATTCTGCCAATTCCCTCAGGTCGTTAGTCGCACTCGCCATGAGCACGCCCTGTCCAGCCCAGAGCAACGGGTTTTTTGCTTTCCTCAATGCCTTTACCGCATCGCTGATATCGGCCTCTGAAGGTTGCGACTGAGCCTGCGGCGGCGGTTGGTAATTCAATGCTTGCTCAGGAATTTCTTTCATGCAAACGTCTGCCGTTAACTCCACCACGACAGGGCCTCCGGGACCATTGCGCAGGGCATGAAAAGCACGGCGCATTGCGTTGCCTATGTCCTCCGGTTGATAAATGGCTTCAACCTGCTTGACGATACCCTGATAATTTCGAACCGCGGAGAAATTGGGTTTTATCGCGATCTGATTCAACATTAATCCACCGGGTAAAACCAGTATTGGAATACTATCTGCATAGGCTTGGGCAATACCACCCACGGCGTTTTCTGCCCCTGCCTGGGATTGAATCGCTGCTACGCCTATTTTCTTTCTGTCGCTGGTTCGACTGATGCCATCAGCAGCCATGATCGCGCCACGCTCGTGCCTGAATGAGACAGGACGAATACCCTGTCTGGCTGCCGTCTCAATCAATGGGTTATTAGGAAAGCAGGTCATCAGGTCAACACCTTCCTGCTTAAGAATCTCTGCAATGTATTCGTTGCCATTCATAGGCCAATCCTTTATCGGTTCTTGATCGTCAGTATCCTCACTAAGACGAATATCAAAGTACTGCTTAACCCCAACCAGCCTATTTGGCTTAGCTGGCAGCAGTCCATCCAATTTCAGACTCGCTGAACACCTACTTGGCTAAACCGGCGACGGTCACAACCTTCAGTCAGGACAGTAACCGGCCCCCGTCGACATCCAGGGCTATGCCTGTCACGAACTTAGCCTCATCAGATGCAAGATAAACAAAGGCATCGGCGACATCTTCCGGCAAAGCTCTGCGACCAAGGGGAATTCCTGACACCACCTTGGCCTCCAGCGCCTCATCCAGATCCTTCTTACCAGAAACCTGGAAATCAAAATTAGTGGCTGAGGATACAGGGCAAACGCAATTGGCACGAATTTTCGGCGCCAGTTCAATTGCCATCGTCTGGGTTAAATTAATCACCGCTGCCTTAGAGGCGTTGTAAGCTGCAAGGCCCGGTCGGGGCCGTTTGCCGCCCACTGAAGCCGTGCTGATGATACTTCCTCCTTCGGGCATATGAGGTACACTCATCTTCGTAGCAAGGAAAATACTCCTTACATTGACACCCCACATAAAATCAAAATCCTCCGTTGACATGCGCGTCATGTAACTGCCTTTGTGGGGCACACCGGCATTACAGCAGACAACATCAATCTTACCAAAGGCCTTCACTGCGGTATCCACCATGCTCTGATTGTCTAACTCAAGCGCCACGTCGGTCTGTACTGCAATCGCATTGGTCAGTTCTTTTGCCAGCGCTTCAGCACCCTCAATATTCAGGTCCGCCAGCACTAACCAGGCTCCCTCCTGGGAAAACTTCCTGGCAATCGCTGTTCCAAAGCCAGACGCGGCCCCGGTAACAATAACGGATTTTCCTGCAAACCTGCCCATGCTCTCTCCTAGTCTACTTTTGTTCATTAGCCCACAAACGCGCTTGTTTAATGCGCTGTCTCATGCGCTTCTTCTGCTACTACCACCATAGTCTTGCCAAAATTGCGACCTGCTAACATCGCCTGGAATGCCTGTGGTGCCTTTTCCAGTCCAGACCAGCGGTCTTCCCGGTAAAAAATCAAATTATCCCTAACATAGTCGCCAACCTCAGACAGGAATCGTTGCTGATACTGGTCAACGAAATTACCAACAAATAGCGCGTGGACTTGGACCTGCCGGGCATCAAAAACAGCCTGTCCAGTGGCTCGCCAGACTTTATGGGGGTTACTGTTATCGGTATTACCATATTGCGATATTAATCCACACAACGTAATCCTGGCATGACGATTGAGCAGCCCCAGGACTGCTTCAAAAACCCGGCCACCGACATTTTCAAAGTAAACATCGCACCCATCTGGACACGCTTTACTGAGCTGCTCGTGAAAATCCTCCTCAAGATGGGAAACGCAGGCATCAAGACCCAATTGATCCTGACAGAAGCTAACCTTCTCAGGCCTACCGGCAATACCAACGACTCGACACCCAGCCAGCTTGGCTAACTGGGCAGCGACCTGGCCGACCCCGCCGGAAGCAGCAGAAACAATCACAGTTTCGCCCGCACGCGGTTGGCACTGAACCATCAATCCGGCATAGGCCGTCAGGCCGAGCATGCCCAGCACCCCTATTGCAGTCGATAATGGTGCGCCCTGGGGATCTAAACGACGCGGATACATATAACCAAACGGGTTGATACCTTCCCCACACAGGCCATACGTTTGCCAGCCATTGGTATTAAAAATAAAATCTCCAGCCTCGAAGGGACCCTTATTGCTGGACACCACCTGGGAAACCGTACGGCCATGGCATACCTGTCCCGGTTGTTCCGTACCATTACGTCTGCGCGACCACTGGTACGGGTCCATGGAAAGATAAAGGGTACGCGTCAACACCTGCCCGGAAGCCGGTTCAGGCAAGGCTTCCTGACCGAATGTAAAATCCTCATCAACAGGCCATCCGGCACGGGGGGTCTGTGCTAATCGCCACTGCCTATTCATCCTGATGCCGACCTGGAAAGTGAATCCTCAATGGCAATCGTCCAGCTAAATAACAGCGGCTAAAGTCAACCCCTTGAGCAGACAGGTTGGACATCATGTCTGTTTCAACTCGACCAGAATAGCCCGGTACTCTTCCCCCAGATTAGTGGCAGTTTCAACCTGTCCTTTAGAAACAAAGTCCGCTTTTCCTGGCTCAGGCATGAACTCGAAAGCGTCTCCCTTTGCGTTGCCTGAGTCATGTTGTAACTGCACTGCGATG
>CAZGCW010000244.1:0-5923 GCA_964524295.1 uncultured Pseudomonadales bacterium | reverse complement strand
TGTTGATCTCGGTGAAAACTTGTCTGACCGAGTCGTGGCTGAGATCCATGCGGCTTGGCTTCAACATCTTGTTATCTTCTTCCGAGATCAACAGTTAACACCAGAACAGCATATGGCATTAGGCCAGCGCTTTGGTGAGCTGCATATTCACCCGGCTGCACCGTATCGGAATGAAAATCCGGCTCTGATGGCTGTCCATACGGATGCGGATTCACATCGTAATAATGGAGAAGTCTGGCATTCCGATGTATCAGCCGATGAATGCCCCCCCAAGGCCAGTCTTTTGTATCTGCAGACGGTGCCAGAGACCGGTGGGGATACCATCTGGGCAAATATGTATGCTGCCTACGAGGCTCTGTCAGGTCCGATCCGGGAACTACTGGGCGCACTGTCTGCACGTCATGAAGCCAATTATTCTGGGTTTTATGGGGATCATAAACCGCAACGGGAAAATCCTCGTGCTGAGCATCCGGTCATTCGCACCCACCCTGAAACAGGCAGAAAAGCCCTTTTTGTCAACCAGGGTTTTACTAAAAAAATATTGGGCTTATCCCGAGATGAAAGCAGTGCATTGTTACAGTTTTTATTTCAGCATGTTAAGGACCCGACATTTCATTGCCGCTTTCGTTGGCAGGAAAACTCGTTGGCAATCTGGGATAACCGTTGCACGCAACACCTTGCTGTCTGGGATTACTTTCCCAACACAAGAAGCGGCACCCGGGTGACTATCCAGGGTGATAGACCCTTTTAGGTATGACCGGCTTACCATTTTATTTGACTGATGTTTTCATAACGGAAGGTTATAGCGGCAACCAACTCGCGACTTTAATCCCGACTAAGCCATTGTCTAGCAGTCAGATGCAGTCTATAGCCAAGGAAATTAATTTTTCAGAAACTACGTTCGTAACGGGAGGGGAAGCTTCAAAGGGGTTTCATACCCGAATTTTTACCCCCACTGAGGAAATTCCTTTTGCTGGCCATCCGGTGTTGGGTACTGCGTTCGTACTGCGAGAAGTCTATGATTTGCGGTCAAATGTAGACATCATTCTTCATCTGCAGGTGGGTAAAGTTCATGTCAATTTTGAGGCCTCCGGCTTTCAGTATTTTACACGCCATCAGATGGAAATCTCTGCCGCACTGGATCGAGATGATTTAATCCAGAGTCTGGGGTTGAGGCCAGGCGATATTGATAACCGGTATCCCTGTTGTCGAGCTTCATCTGGATTGAGGTTTTTGATTGTTCCTCTCGTCAGCGTCGATGTCCTGCAGCGGTTAGATGCGAGTCAGGTGAGGTGTGAGGAACCTGTTTTTCTGTTTGCAGCTGCGACAGCGGAAATGCAGGAGCAGGTCCGTGCCCGCATGTTCGCACCCGGCCTCGGCGTGTTAGAGGACGCTGCTACGGGAAGCGCCAGCTGCGCCTTAGGTGGCTATCTGGTTGAACACCAGTATTTTGGCGCCGGCGAGATCAGGGTTTTAATCGGCCAGGGATTTGAGATGGGTCGGCCATCGCATATTCAGGTCATGGCTATGAAAAAGGATGAGCACTTTCACATTGAAGTCGGCGGTAAGGTGAGGCTGATTGCCCAGGGAGAATGGTTAATCAGCTGATCACGGGTTTGATTTTATTTGCCCGAGCCTGGATCACCATGGCCAGGACTGTAAACCCGGACTAGTCGGTTTGGCGGTTTGATTGGGTTTGTGCTATATAAATACTCATCTTTACGCAGAGCGTTAACGTCTATGAGTGAGCAGAATTCAGTTACAACCCCAAAGCCATCGTTGTTTTCCGCTGATCCACCTCCTGTTATTGAAGATCCTTACGCGGTTCCAATCGCGGATATTAATATGGCAGATGGTCGGATATTTGAGCAAGACCGACAGTTCGAGTTTTTCGAAAGGCTGAGACACGAAGACCCAGTGCACTTAAATGATTATCCTGAGACGGGCCGTTACTGGGATGTGACGAAGTTCGACGATATTCTGTTCATTGATAAGCATCATGAATTGTTTTCTTCTGCTCATGGTATTGCCCTGGGTCCTCCGGTGAACAGCACACCGAACCCGGAGGATATGAATTTATCCATGTTCATCGCCATGGACCCGCCCAAACACGATTTGCAGCGCGCAACGGTGAGCGGAGTTGTCGCACCGAGGAACCTGGCTGAATTAGAGCCATTAATTAAGCAAAGAGCGGGACGAATTCTGGACGATTTACCCGTGGGGGAGACGTTCAACTGGGTCGAACGTGTTTCCGTCGAGTTGACCACTCAAATGCTGGCTACGCTGTTTGACTTCCCGTTTGAGGATCGACGAAAGCTGACCCGTTGGTCTGACATTGCGACGGCTAATTCCGGCTCAGACGTTCTGGAGTCGGAGCAACAGCGGCGAACTGAATTACTGGAATGTTTGGAATATTTTACCACGTTGTGGAATGAACGGGCTGCGAAGCAGCCGGGCAACGATTTAATATCCATGCTCGCCCATGGTGAAAATACTAAAGACATGGCACCGTTTGAACTTCTTGGAAACTTGATCCTATTGATTGTTGGTGGCAATGATACGACCCGAAATTCGATTAGTGGTGGTGTGTTGGCACTGAATCAAAATCCTGCAGAGTACGAAAAATTACGTCGCAACCCGGACTTGATAACGAATATGGTTTCCGAAATTATCCGGTGGCAGACGCCATTACCCTACATGCGCAGGACGGCTAGCGTTGATTTTGAATTAAGGGGTAAGCAGATCAAGGCGGGTGATCAGATCATCATGTGGTACCTATCTGGCAATCGAGACGAGGAGGTCATTGCCGATGCTGATCAGTTTCTTATTGACAGGCCGATGGCCAGGCACCATCTGTCTTTTGGTTTCGGGATACATCGTTGCATGGGAAATAGACTGGCAGAAATGCAGTTGCGGGTCGTCTGGGAGGAGATCATGAAGAGGTTTGATTTTGTCGAAGTTTGTGGTCCAGCCACGCGTCTGCGTTCAAGCTTTATCAGAGGGATTACCCAGTTGCCGGTGAGGGTGCATCGCCGCTAGCTTACTCAAAGCAAAGTTGATTAAGCCGTATCCGTACCCCCGCCCATAAATTGGGTGAGGTGCGGATGATTGGAAAATAAAGGCCACCCACCTCCCTGCCGGGCTATTCGTCAGTCCGTCACCGCGCCTAGCGAAGCGGAGCTAACCAGCTTGGCATATTTTGCCAGTACGCCTCGGCTGGTGTAAGGCTCAGGCTTCACCCAAGTCGCCCTGCGCGCATTGAGTTGTTGTTGATCTAAATTAACTTCAATCGTCTGTTCCTGAGCATCGATAGTAATACTATCCCCATCCTCCAGCAGAGCGATGGTTCCGCCCTCGAACGCTTCCGGTGTGATGTGACCGATGACGAAGCCATGTGATCCACCGGAGAATCGGCCATCGGTTATGAGGGCGACGTCGCTGGACAGGCCTCGACCATTAATAGCACTAGTCGGCGACAACATCTCCCGCATCCCTGGTCCTCCCTTTGGCCCTTCATAACGGACGACGACAACATCGCCAGCAACAATGGTTCCATCCAGAATCGCTTCCAGTGCTGCTTCTTCACCCTTGAAACATCGAGCTCGGCCAGTAAACCGTAAGCCTTCATGACCAGTTATTTTAGCAACCGCACCTTCGGGCGCTAGATTCCCTCGCAGGATAACGAGATGGCTGTCTTTTTTGACAGGATTACTCATGGGTCTGATTACCTGCTGCTTAGCAGGATAAGCAGCGACGCCAGATAGATTTTCAGCCAGTGTCCTCCCGGTGACGGTTAAGCAGTCACCCTGCAGCAGGCCTTCATCCAATAGGGTTTTCATCAGTGGCTGAATACCGCCGATTTGTATTAATTCACTCATGGAGTATCGTCCAGCGGGTCGCATATCAGCAAGGACAGGAACCCGGCTACCGATACGCGAGAAGTCATCGATGCTCAGCGGTATATTCGCGGCATGGGCAATGGCAAGCAGGTGCAGGACGGCATTGGTTGATCCTTCCAGTGCAATCGTCACTGTAATGGCATTTTCGAAGGCTTCTCTGGAGAGTATGTCTGAAGGTTTGATGTCTTGTTCAACTAAATGCACGACGGCTTGCCCTGCGGCCAGACTGTCTTGGCGTTTTTTATCGGAGATGGCTTCCTGAGCAGACGAGTTTGGCAGAGATAACCCCAGAGCCTCAATGGCCGATGCCATCGTGTTGGCGGTGTACATGCCACCGCAGGAGCCTGGGCCCGGAATGGCCGTTGCTTCGATTTCTTTTAACTCGATTTCAGATAGGTTGCCACTGGCATATTGGCCAACGGCTTCAAAAACGGAAACCACATCCCGACGTTCTTTGCCGGGTTGGATTGTGCCTCCGTAAACGAAGATGCTGGGTCTATCCAATCTTGCCATTGCCATCGCACAGCCGGGCATGTTTTTATCGCAACCGCCGATGGCGACAAAGCCGTCAAAGCCCTGACCCGCAACCACAGTTTCAATTGAATCCGCAATGACCTCTCGAGATACCAGGGAATAACGCATACCCGGCGAACCCATGGAAATGCCATCACTGATTGTAATGGTATTAAAGGTGATGGCTTTGCCTTGCTCGTCTTCGATTCCTATTGCCGTCGCTTCTGCCAGATCGTTGATGTGCGTATTACAGGGGGTTAAATTACTCCAGGTAGAGGCCACACCGATCTGGGGTTTCTGAAAGTCTTCTGAGCTGAAGCCAACCGCATGCAACATGGCCCGGGCAGCGGCTTTTTGAAGGCCATCAACTACAATAGAGGAGTAGGGACGCTTGCGTGTATCTGGCATGTTCAGAATCCTTAAAATAAGGCTTGCAAAGATAGCATATGTGGCAGTTGGGTTCGATAGTTATAGCCTGGCATTGTAGGCCTATGTATCAGCAAGCATAATGAAAGCGCAGGACGAGATGGAGGGATCAGATTGGAGACCAGCTTTAGGAAATCGCTATTGAGGCGGGATGTGATCGCACTTGCATTTGGTGCAATGATCGGTTGGAGCTGGGTTTTACTCAGTGGAGAGTGGATACTGCGTGCAGGTGCCATGGGGGCCGCTGTTGCTTTTCTGGTGGGTTCTATCGCAGTTGTCTTAATCAGCCTGACCTATGCCGAGTTGGCTGCGGCTATGCCCAAAGCCGGTGGCGAACACGTATATGCATTGAGGGCACTGGGATATGGGCCTGCGTTTATTGCCAGTTGGGCCATATTGATGGCCTATGTCACGGTGTGTGTATTTGAATCTGCGGCACTACCGACAGCGCTTGAATATCTGTTCCCAAACTTCCGCCTGTTTTATCTCTGGTCAGTGCAGGGTGAGGATGTGTATCTCAGCTTGGTGTTGGTCGGCGTTGCTGGATCCTGTTTGATGACCTTTATCAATTATATTGGCATACGATTTGCCGCATTCGTGCAAACGCTGGTAACGCTGTCGTTTTTTCTGGTGGGTGTGTCTTTCATATTTGGTGTGATGACCTACGAATCTGCATTCAATGGGCCCCTCTTCGTTGAAGGTGGGGTCGGTGTATTGGGCGTTCTGGTCATGGTGCCGGCGCTGCTGGTTGGCTTTGATGTCATACCGCAGTCAGCGGAAGAAATTAAGTTAGAGCCGGCTTTGATTGGTAAATTGCTGGTCTGGTCCGTGTTTTTAGCTGGGCTATGGTACGTTGGGATTACCCTGGCGGTTGCCTGGGCGCTTGATTCAACGGATCTGGTGACCACGAATATGGCCACCGCTGATGCCATGGCGAAAGTCTGGGGTAGCCAGGTCATGGGTAACATTATGTTGGTAGCGGGCATCGGTGGAATCCTGACCAGCTGGAATGCCTTTGGAATAGGGGGAAGTCGGGTGCTCTATGCCTTGGCAGAGTCTGGAATGATCCCGGCTGTCTTTGCAAA
>CAZGCW010000243.1:0-5926 GCA_964524295.1 uncultured Pseudomonadales bacterium | reverse complement strand
CAGTCCTTGAGTGCTTTCAACTGCTGGGATGGTTTGTTCTGGAACTGTTTGGTCATTGCGGCCAGCGATAACCATCCTCTGAGTTCATTGCTGACTGCTTTTCTCGCATAGGCAACCAGTAAAGGTGCAGGCAATTCTATGAGTGTGTTGAATATCTTTTCTCGATTGATCTGCTGCTGGTCTTTACCAAGTAGATGATCTATAAGTACTCTCTCCCTGGCGCTGGCTACCAGACGTTGGCTTGCGGCATAGGCATCTGCTTTTAGGTGGCTTATTTCAATTTGATCAGCGATATCCGGAATCATGCCGCGGAAACTGTTTTTATCAAGTAATTTGAGTGTCTCGCCGGGCTTGCCTTGATATAAAAGTAAATGACCCAGGGTTAACAGGTGGTCAATGAGCGGCTGGTCTTTCAGGGCTGATTCCAGCACAGTGGCTGAAATTCGTTCTGCTTGCTCTAAGTCACCGTTGTCTAATGCTAACCTGGCTGCTTTTGCCCTTAGCTGGCTGGCGATTGGTTCCGCAGAAATATTAGCTTGCCTGAGCGCTTCTGAGACATTTTTCAAAGGTGCTCTTTGTGGTGTTTCGGTTTGTTGCACAGGTGCGGTAGGCACGCCTATTTGATTGCTGGATTCACAGGCGGTTAACAGGAGTAATAAGCTGGATAAGATACTGGCAAGTAAAGAGGCTGGCGTTGATGAAGCTAGGGGCGGTGTCCCTGCAAGGACGCCATCAATGGATGTCTTGGTTTGAAAATATTTCACTACTTCATACTCAATTGGAGTGATGTCTAGGACTAATAGTATTTCATATGGATGGTCGGTTCACCCCTAATCATTTAACCTTTGAGGCTGTCAGTAAAAAATGTAACCATTGAAGGTGATCTCGATTGGGACTGCCTCTATTGGAGGGTGCCTGTATCGAAGTTTATTTTTGTTGGAAATTATCTTCGTTGAGGTGGAAGAATGAGCGCACTCTATATAGTGGCCACGCCAATAGGTAACCTGAAAGATATCACCGAACGCGCGATTGAAACTTTGCAGTCGGTAGATTGGGTGGCCGCTGAAGATACCCGCCATAGTAGAAAACTATTAGAACACTACCATATAAAAGCGAAAATCCTTGCTTATCATGACCACAATGAAGCGGAAGTTTCCAAGCAGTTAGTTGCAAAAATGATGTCAGGAGAGACGGTGGCGCTGGTATCAGATGCGGGAACGCCTTTAATCTCCGATCCAGGTTATAGAATTGTCCGGTTGGCGCGAGAATCCGGGGTCACGATCATTCCCATACCCGGCGCCTCGGCAATGCTGGCGGCGTTAAGTGTCTCCGGGCTGGCTACGGATAGATTTGTTTTTGTCGGGTTTATCAAAAAGAAAGCGCGGAAAAAGCACCTGCAGTTGTTGGCTCAGGAGTCTGGTACCGTCATTTTGTATGAAGCCCCGCATAGGATGATGGATCTGATCAGCGAGATGCTTGAAGTTATTGGGCCGGATAGAACGGTGGTCATTGCCAGAGAGTTGACTAAACGATTTGAGCAGGTCGTGTCGGCAAGGCTCTCGGAACAACGGGCCAATTTAGAAAATGGCACGATTCCGATTAAGGGTGAGTTTGTCCTATTGATTGAGGGAATGAGAGCCGGCTTTGATGAAAACCACGCCGATGAAATTTTAAGGCTTTTGTTATCTGAACTCGCCGTCAGTAAAGCGGTCGTGCTGGCGGCCAAGTTAACCGGCATTTCCCGAAATGAACTTTATCAACGGGCGCTTGCTCTCAGAGATGATTCTTGAGTCGATCGCTCATAGGCGCTATGCTCCCCATGGGAGTTAGCCAGGTAGTCGCTGCTTATGGCAGAGGAAAGTCCGGGCTCCACAGGGCAGGGTGCCAGGTAACGCCTGGGAGGCGCGAGCCTACGGCTAGTGCAACAGAAAGAATACCGCCTGCGCAAGCAGGTAAGGGTGAAATGGTGTGGTAAGAGCGCACCGCACTGCTGGCAACAGTAGTGGCAAGGTAAACCCCACCCGGAGCAAGACCAAATAGGAATCCAGGTGCTGCTGCCCGCAGCAGGATTCGGGTAGGTCGCTATAGGTGCTTGGTGACAAGTATCACAGATGAATGATTACCCTTGACAGAACCCGGCTTATTGCTAACTCCCGGTTTTTAAAATGATTTTTATTATAACTAAAAAGTCTATTAACCCCCTCTCCTGATAAACTACATTAACTAATCTCATCATCTTCCTGTTAATAAATGGGATAGTTCCATATCGTTCGCCGTGCTCGAGTGGATACGCCTAAACCATTGTGAAATAAAGACAATTTCTTCAATTCCCTGCTTGACATACTCTCATCCCGTTTTTAAGGTTCGATGTGAGGAATTGTGGGTAAAAGTGGAAGAAAGTGGGGAAAAACAGTCTTTTAAGGAAGGCCCGTGTTTAGAGGCGTAAATCAGGTCAACATGGATGCAAAGGGTCGCTTGACGATCCCAACGCGCTATCGGGAGCAGATTCTGCAGTCCTGCAATGGTGAGATTGTGGTGACCATTGATACCGACGAAAAATGCCTCCTGATTTATCCTCAACCCGCCTGGGAAGACATTCAGAGAAAAGTGGAATCCCTGCCCAGTTTTAATGTTGCGGGCCGTCGGGTTCAGCGTCTGCTGATTGGCCACGCAACAGATATACCGATGGATGGAAATGGCCGGATACTGATCACACCACCATTGCGAGAATATGCGCAATTACAAAAAAAAACCGTGCTACTAGGGCAGGGTAATAAGTTGGAGCTATGGGACGAACAACTTTGGGCAGAGCGTCGAGATGCCTGGCTAGATGCGCAGCCTGAGCATGTCCCTGATGAATTACTGACATTGTCGCTGTAAAGGGACTGAGCATGGAGCATGTCCCTGTTCTATTAACTGAGTCAATAGAAGCGCTGGTCCATGATGTCGATGGCCTTTATGTGGATTGTACCTTTGGCCGGGGTGGTCACAGCGCGAAAATAATTGAGCAGCTATCCAATAAAGGGCGATTGATGGTTATTGATAAAGATCCTGATGCTATTGCTGTAGCGCATGCACGGTACGCAACTGATGCCAGGGTTTCTATTGCGCACGGTACTTTTGCTGATATTGGCAGGCTGCTGACAGAAAAAGAATTCGAATGCGTGGATGGAATCTTACTTGATTTAGGGGTTTCCTCTGTGCAATTGAATTCTCCAGAGAGAGGCTTCAGTTTTCAGAAAGATGGCCCTTTAGACATGCGGATGGACAATTCCCAGGGAGAAAGTGCTGCTATGTGGCTGAGCGCTGCGACCGCAGCAGAGATAACAACGGTGCTTAAAACATTGGGAGAAGAAAGGTTTGCCAGGAGAATAGCCTCAGAAATTGTTAAGCAACGTGCCATCAAGCCAATACAAACCACGCTTGAGTTGGCGTCTCTTGTTGAGAGAGCGGTGCCTCGAAGAGAACAAAAAAAACATCCTGCCACTCGGACTTTTCAGGCCATTCGCATTCACGTTAATGAAGAGTTAAAGGAATTGCAGGTGTGCCTTAAGCAAGTGTTTGCCCGATTGCGTACCCAGGGTCGGTTGGTGGTGATCAGTTTTCATTCCTTGGAGGACAGGATCATAAAAAGGTTTATTCGGGATCTTGAGAAAAATGACCCTTACCCCAGTCGTATGCCTATTACCAGTGATCAGATTGTCCAACCTGTCAGGTCGCTCGGTAAATGGGTTGCCAAACAAGCTGAAGTACAGGCTAACCCGCGCGCCAGGAGTGCAGTAATGCGAGTCATGGAAAAAATCGTATGAAAGAATCTGTTTCCACAAGGCTGTTTTTTGACTGGCTCTTGGGTGCGACCCGGATTCGGATGCTAGCGGCTTTGGGTGTGGTGGTTTTTTCAAGTTTTGCTGTAATTTATGCTTCTCACCAGACGCGGGTGCTGTATGGCTCTTTGCAGGTCGAGGAAGATGCTGCGGATAATCTGGATAGTGAATACGAGCGGCTTTTGCTAGAGCAGAGTGCTTGGGCTGGGTACAACCGAATCGATCAACTGGCAAGAGAAGAGTTGGGTATGTCATCCCCTGATAGAGGCAGGTTGGTTTTGATGAGGCGTTCTTCAGATGTGCTCGCCAAACCAGACGTGCTTTCCAGACCAGATGTGCGTTCAACAATAGAAGACAGGTCATGAATAACAGCCTGCGGATTCATATTGCCATCGTGATCTTTGCCCTGTTGATCGCCGTCGTTGGCGCTAAATTGATCCATCTGGAGATGACTCAAAAAGATTTCCTCCAAGATGAGGGAGATGCCCGGACCATTCGAATGGAGCGAATCAATGCGCATCGAGGCATGATTCTTGATCGCCGCGGGAATCCCCTGGCAGTCAGCTCGCCCGTTGTGTCGCTGTGGGCCAATCCATCGCAACTGCCCACCGAGCCAGCGACGCTGGCGCGTTTAGCAGAGGCTCTGGGTGTGTCTCTTGCTGAGTTCCAGAAGAAAATGAGTCTTGCCAAGAATCTCGAATTTGTTTACCTGCGTCGACATGCCAAGCCCCAGGAAGCAGAGTTGATCCTCAGCTTGGGTCTATCCGGTATTTATAGCGAAAAAGAATACCATCGTTTCTACCCTTCAGGTGAAGTTGCGGCCCATGTGGTTGGTTTTACCGACATTGATGATCATGGCCAGGAGGGATTGGAACTCTCATATGAAAAATGGTTAGCCGGTCGACAGGGCAAGAAAAAAGTTCTAAAGAATCTTTATGGGGAAGTGGTCAGAGATATCATGCCGGTAGAGGAAGCCATTGCCGGTCGCGACTTGCATTTGTCGATTGATCAACGACTTCAGTTTCTGGTTTACAGAGAGTTGAAATCGGCTGTTCATGAATATAAAGCACTGTCTGGTTCCTTTGTACTACTGGATGTTAGCAATGGCGAAGTATTAGCCATGGCAAATCAGCCGTCCTATAATCCGAACAACCGTCTCAGATTGAATCTGGCTTCCATCCGAAACCGGGCGGTTACCGATGTGTTCGAACCGGGCTCAACGGTTAAGCCATTCACCGTAGCAGTCGCGCTGCAGAGTCCCAGTATTACACCTGCGACTGTTATTGATACCAATCCTGGTTTTGTCAAAGTAGACAATTCGACTATTCGTGACCCCAAAAATCAGGGTTTACTCGATTTAGGTGGCGTGTTGGCTTATTCGAGCCAGGTAGGTATTAGTCGTTTAGCGCTTCAACTCAACGAATACGATATTTGGGATACATTCCGAAAAGTTGGCTTTGGTCAGGCATCCGCCATTGGTTATCCAGGTGAAAGCAGCGGATTTCTGCCGAGTCGCAGGCAATGGAAGGATATCGAGAGAGTCACCTTTGCCTACGGTTATGGTTTGACCGTAACGCCACTGCAACTGGCCTCTGCCTACGTGACGATTGCGAGCGGTGGTATTAAACGAGACCTCACTTTATTGAGTTCTGGCGCGTCCTCAGAAGAACGTATCTTTCCTGAAGCGGTCGCCAGAGAGTTACTCGTCATGCTCGGGCGTGTGGTCTCTGAAGGTACGGGTAAAAAAGCAGCCGTGGACGCTTATGCCGTGGCGGGGAAAACCGGGACGGCTCGGAAAATTGGTAAAGAAGGCTATGACGATTCTCGGCATATTGCTTTTTTTGCAGGTATTGCACCGCTTCACCAACCTAGGTTTGTTGGTGTGGTTGTGATTAACGAACCCAAAACCAGCCGTGTTGGTGGTGGGGCGATTGCAGCCCCGATATTTGCGCGGGTTATGGCTAATGTGCTGCGTTTGCTTAATGTGCCGCCAACTTATATCCGGGAGGCGGTTTAAATGAAGACGCTGCAGCAAATATTGCCAGAAACAGGCCCAATACCGGTGTCCATCCACGGAATTTCTATGGATAGTCGGGAAGTGA
>CAZGCW010000242.1:2070-5961 GCA_964524295.1 uncultured Pseudomonadales bacterium | reverse complement strand
GAGGGCAAATAACTTGCTAATTCAGTCAGGTCTGAAAAGAAGCAGCTGTAACAAGTTTATTTGGGTCTCTTTTGCCTTCCAATTATATTTTTTATGAATAAAAAAATTGAACAAACAGAATATAAAGTATTAGCTAGAAAATATCGCCCTGGGAACTTTCAGGCCCTGGAAGGGCAGATGCACGTGTTGCAGGCGCTGGTCAATGCGCTTGATAATAACCGTTTGCACCATGCTTACCTGTTCACGGGTACTCGAGGTGTGGGTAAAACCACGATTGCTCGTATCTTTGCAAAATGTCTTAACTGCGAGACGGGGATTACTTCAACCCCTTGTGATGCGTGTTCTTCCTGTACGGAAATCAGTCATGGCCGCAGTGTCGATCTGATAGAGATCGATGCAGCATCCCGAACGGGCGTAGATGATATGCGAGAACTGCTGGACAATGTCCAGTATATGCCCACCTCCAGCCGCTATAAGGTCTATTTGATCGATGAAGTACATATGCTGTCAAAAAGCAGTTTTAATGCCATGCTTAAAACCTTGGAAGAACCGCCCGAGCATGTGAAATTTTTGTTTGCCACCACAGACCCAAAGAAATTGCCAATTACGGTATTGTCCAGGTGCCTGCAGTTTAATCTTAAGAACATGACTCCCGAACGGGTCGTTAACCACCTCCGGCAGGTGCTCGAAGCTGAACAGATAGAGGCTGAAGACGCCGCGTTATGGCAACTGGGCCGGGCAGCCGATGGCAGTATGCGCGACGCGCTTAGCCTGACTGACCAGGCCATTGCTTTTAGCGAGGGTAACCTTAGCGAAGCGGCAGTTTCAACCATGTTGGGTTCGGTTGATAGGGCTGAAGTATTTGGCCTGTTACAGGCGTTGAGCGCCAGAGACGGTCCAGCGCTGCACCAGCAAGTGCAGGATATTGCTGCCTTTGCTCCCGATTTTATGGCGCTTCTTGATGAACTATTGGCGGTTTTGCACCGCCTGGCTATAGCCCAGGTTATTCCCGAAGGCATCGATAACAGTTTTGGTGATAGAGAGCAGCTGGAACGCCTGTCGAGTCAGGTTAGCAAGGAAGAAGTGCAACTCTTCTACCAGATTGGTTTGATTGGAAAGCGAGATTTGCCGCTGGCACCTGACCCTCAAATTGGCTTTGAAATGGTATTAATTCGGATGTTGGCGTTTGACCTCAATGGTTCTGGCACACCGAAACAAGCCGGCGGGGGACGGGAGACGGACTCGATACCTGCTCGCGATGAAGCAAAACCTGGTTCAGCAGCGCCTGGAACACCGTTATCAGGCTTGCTCGATCAATTGAATACAGAGGCCCAAACGGACAGTTCTGAATCCTCTTCGGACGTTGCCCGTTCTAGGATGGGTCCGGCAGTTGAAGAATCGCCTGGGAAAGCGCCTCCAGGGAAGTTGGCAGGACTTGTTGCGTCAGCACCATCAATGCCTGCTGAACCCGTCTCGGCTCATGTGGACAGTCCAATCGCGTCGCCGATTCCGATTCAACTGAAACCTGAGGATTCAGCGCCAATGGATGTGCTTGAGACCCAAGCAGTGATTGCTGAGGAACCCGTAGCAACTGAGCCAAGCGACAAGAGAATAAACGAGTCATCGGCTATGGATCGAAATGCTGACACGAACTGGCCGAGTTTGTTAAGTAAGCTGGGGCTCAATGGCATTACCTTGACACTGGCCTCGAACTGTTATCTAGCGCGTTTTGAAGATGACAAGATGCTGTTGGTATTAGAACCCGGGCAGTCCAGTTTGTGCAATGAGACCCAGATTGAACGAATTGAAGAGGCGCTCACTCAATTCCATGGCAGGACGGTTGATGTCACCATCGAGATTGGCGAGCAGGCTGGGCCAACGCCGGCCATGATTGCTGAACAACTTAAGTTACAGATGATGCAGGAAGCAGAACGGGAAATTGAGAGTGATGACAATGTTAAGTCGCTAATAGCAGGATTTGGCGCTCGTGTGGTGCAGGGGACTATCTCGCCTATCGGTAAGCAGGGTGATCAGGGCAAATAAGGATGAAAGAAGGATGAAAGAAGGTTTAGATGGGCTAATGAAACAGGCTCAACAGATGCAAGAAAAATTTCAGAAAATGCAAAGTGATGTTGCAAACACTGAAGTTGTAGGAGAATCCGGAGCGGGTATGGTTAAGGTCACCATGACAGGAAGGTATGATGTCCGTAAGGTTGATATTGACGCTGGCCTGATGACTGAGGAAAAGACTTTGCTCGAGGATTTAATCGCTGCGGCCTTGAATGATGCAGTGCGTCGGGTAGAAACGAATCAGAAAGATAAAATGTCTGAAATGACCTCCGGTATTCCATTACCGCCGGGGTTCAAATTCCCTTTTGGTCAATAGTCGAGTCTACGGGAAATGAACCAGAGGAGCGGTCGGCGTTGAGCCATTCACTGATTGATCAATTAACCGAAGCTTTTCGTTGCTTGCCGGGCATCGGCCCGAAGTCGGCTCAAAGGATGGTGTGGCACCTCCTGGAACGAGACCGGGACGGTGGTAAGAAGCTCGCAAGTACCATGCTCGAGGCAATGCAGCGAGTAAGTCATTGCCAGCAATGTCATAATTTCAGTGAAGAAGAGATTTGTTCTCTGTGCCGCTCAGCTAGCCGTGATGATACTTTGCTGTGTGTCGTTGAAAGCCCGGCGGATGTCCTGGCTATCGAACAATCCGGAAGCTTCCGGGGAAAATATTTTGTGACCATGGGGAATCTGTCTCCAATTGATGGAATCGGTCCAGATGAAATAGGGGTAGATGCGTTAATGAGGAGAAGTTCACAACAGGTGACTGAGGTCATCCTGGCCATGAGTTCTACTGTAGAAGGAGAAGCCACAGCCCATTATCTAGGCGAGTTATTAAAGGCGAGTCATGTTACGGTGAGCAGGATAGCCCATGGTATTCCTATCGGTGGTGAGCTGGAGTACGTCGATGGTGGTACACTGACCCATGCCCTGCAAGGCAGGAAGGCTATTTGATGGAGCCGATTTACATTAGTACTCATGCTGACCTAAAACAGGTCGCAGTCAGTTGTGTTGATGTTTCCGTGGTCTCGATGGATAAAGAATTTGCTCGCTTTAATACTTATTACCCGATGGTGGGATTAGTGCAACTTGCCACGGACCAGCATTGCTTCCTGATCGATCCCGTCGCCATTAGTAATTTTGAGCCATTGACTGAAATTCTAACCCGACCTGATCTACTAAAAGTTGTCCATGCTGGTTCCGAGGATATGGAAGTATTTCAGTATTCTCTGGGCGTCACGCCGACGCCAGTATTTGATACCCAGATTGCGGCGGCGGTATTGGGCGTTGGATTTTCAATGAGTTATCAGAAACTAGTCGCCCATTACTTGAACATTGATGTCCCCAAGGAAGAAACCCGTTCGGACTGGTTGCGACGTCCTCTGTCTGCTTCTCAACTGCAATACGCGGCATTGGATGTTGTCTATCTCTACCAGGTGTATTTCGATCAGCTTAGCTTGTTACAGGCGTTGGACAGAGAAAACTGGGTGCTTGAAGAGTCAGCGAAATTGAATGAACTGTTGCCGACCGCCGTGGATCCAGCAGACAGCTATTTGAAAGGGAAAGGTTTACATGTCCTGAATCGACGCCAGTTAGGTTGCCTGCAATTACTCTATGCCTGGCGAGAAAGGTTGGCGCGATCCAAAAATATACCGCGTAACCGTATCATTGATCCTAAACAGTTGTTATGTATCGTCAGGCTGGGTTTGGATTCGATCCAGAAGCTAAGAGCGCAATCTGACTTGTCTTCGAGCCAATTGCGGCGCTACGGTGCCCAGATATTGGAGGTGGTGCAGCAGAGCAAAAACAGGATGGAATCCGATTTGCCAC
>CAZGCW010000242.1:0-2060 GCA_964524295.1 uncultured Pseudomonadales bacterium | reverse complement strand
TCTTCAAGCTGATTCAGAACCCATTGATAAAAAGAAACTAATGCTTTTGAAGAAAACGGTCGATAATAGAGCTAGTGAGTTAGGTATTTCACCGGAACTGTTATCTCGGCGAAGAGATCTGGAGAGTTTATTGCGTACGGCAAGGCGAGGCGCCGCTGAACTACCTGAGTTTATGAAAGGCTGGCGAGAGGAGGTGATCGGGCGCACTTTGCTCGATGCTGTCCGGTAACAGGGTTGTCGCACTGCAACGGGGTTGCAGGTGATTTATGATTAGCAGCAAGCAGAGTGGCATGGCGAGGCGACAGGAAGCTGGATTATTTAAGAGAGACTCTGGCACGTTTAGAAAAGAAGTATTGATTTAGCGGCATAGGTTTAGCGGCATAGGTTTAGCGGCATTGGTTTAAATCAGCATAGGCCTAAAGCAGAATAGGGTTAAAGAGTTAAGAGCTATCCCTAGACTAATAACAGGCAAGGACGACGAGCACACTAGTATGAGCTTCTGGAAAGAGAAAACGCTGTGTGAGATGTCGCAAGCTGAGTGGGAAGCTTTGTGCGATGGTTGTGCGCGTTGCTGCCTGCACAAATTGCAGGACGTTGACACTGAGCGGGTATACTACACCAGCGTAGCCTGCCAATATCTGGACCAGGATAGCTGCCGGTGCGAACATTATCCGCAGCGCCATGACCTGGTGCCTAATTGTGTCCTGCTAAAGCCGTCACATATGGATGAATATACCTGGTTACCTGATACCTGTGCTTATCGTTTGTTACATGAAGGAAAGGATTTGTTCTGGTGGCACCCGCTAGTTTCTGGCAACAGCAATACAGTCCATGAAGCGAATATATCGGTTAACGGGAAGTGTATTTCGGAATCCTTTGTTCACCCGGACGATTATGAAGAGAAAATCATTCATTGGGTCGAACAGTAAGGGCGGCCGGGGATGAATGATTATTTACTGGCTTGGTTGGTCTATCTGGCGAGCGGATTCCTTATGGCAATGGTGGTCTGGAAAGTGTCCGCTTATTTCAGTTATGCCTGGCGCTCTCTGGTCAGGGGAACCTATGTTGTGATTACCTTCACACCTTGGATACTGGCTGACTACCCTGGCTTTTATGCCCCTGCATTTGTCATTCTGATGATGGACCTGATGCTCAGCGAATCAGGGGGCAACCTGGCAGGCGCCCTGGCATTGCTTGTATCCTTTACGTGTATGTTGATTTTGCTGAGTTTCTGGTCATTTCGGAAGGCGAAGCGGTCTCGCTAAAATCTGCCGGGTAGACGATCAGCGAACCGGCCTGTCTAGCGCTCGGATTCCCTGAGCGCTTGCTATGCATCACCAGTCAAATTAAAGTACCCTCCGAGAAAGAATTATATTCACAACATCAGGAAAGAAGCAGCCCTATGAAATTTGCAAGCACGAGCACCTACATTGCTACCGAAGAGTTACAGATGGCAGTGAACGCCGCAGTCACTTTGGAACGGCCCCTATTGATTAAAGGAGAACCCGGAACGGGTAAAACCATGTTGGCAGAGGAAATTGCCGCCTCGCTGGGATTACCAATCATACCGTGGCATATCAAATCAACGACCAAAGCACAGCAGGGCTTGTATGAGTATGATGCCGTATCAAGGTTAAGGGACTCGCAGCTCGGCGATGACCGGGTACATGACATCAGCAATTATATCGAGAGAGGTAAACTCTGGGATGCGTTTGATGCCGATGCCAAGGTGGTTTTGCTAATCGATGAAATAGACAAGGCAGACATTGAGTTTCCTAATGATCTATTGCAGGAACTCGATAAGATGGAGTTTTTCGTTTATGAAACCGGGGAAGTTGTTAAGGCAAAGGTGCGGCCGATTGTGGTCATTACCTCGAACAACGAAAAAGAGTTACCGGATGCTTTTCTCCGGCGTTGTTTTTTCCATTACATCCAGTTCCCTGATCGTGAAACCATGCAGGAAATCGTTGATGTGCATTATCCAGACATTAAGAAGGACCTTGTTAAGGAAGCTATGGAAATCTTCTTTGATGTGCGCAAGGTGCCTGGCCTGAAGAAAA
>CAZGCW010000241.1:0-5961 GCA_964524295.1 uncultured Pseudomonadales bacterium | reverse complement strand
TGACTTAGCCGCGGTGGCGGAGCTTCCTGCCACCCTGGCTTCAGGCGAGTATTTGGTTTTTCTGGCGTTCACCAATAGCTATGGAGATAACCAAGGGCATCGAGCTGCCCAGTTTGATCGGCTCAGTATTATCCAGCCCGATGGGTCGACCTTGACTATAGAACTGGAATCCCCACCCCAGGGCACTGGCTTTGAGGGCTGCTCAGGGCAGGCTACGGCTGAGTATCAACAATTAAACAGCAATTGCACCATGAATGTGCCGCTGAACCTGACGCAAACCGGTAACCACAGCATGACGCTATACGCCGCGGGCCAACAATATGGGGACGAACCGGTAGAGATCAGTCTGGGACTCCTGGCGGCGTTAGACAACCAGGACGAATTAAGATCCCAGCTTGCCATCCTTCACCAGAAGTTGCTTGGTGAAACGCTTTCCTTAGATGATCCTGAAATCGATGCCAGTTATAACTTGCTGACTGAGACGCTGGATTACCGACGAAGCCTTGGGGGGAAACACGTAGACCAGTGGCCTATGAGTTCTTGTGATAATCACCTTTGGGGCATCTCACCCTTAGATAACACCGACCTTAATGGCATGAAAGGCACCTGGGTTACGGTGCTGACCTATTTGATGACGGATTTCAGGTTTCTGCATGAGTAAGGTAAACCCATGAAGCGAAGAACATTACTCAAAGCTCTGTCGCAAATCAGTGCATTACCACTGATTGGAGTGCCGGTGATGGCCCGCGCGCAGACCGAAGATAGTTATACGGGTCCTTTGCTACTGCAAGTTCAAGCAGATGGTGGCTGGGATGTAACCAGTTATTGTGATCCCAAGGTAAATCAACCGGGTGAAAAGCCGATTACTAATTGGTCAGTGAGTGCAGAGCCACTGTCAGCGGGCGGGATTAATTTCGCTCCATTTGCCAATAATCAGGTCTTTTTTGAGCAGTATCACCAAAAAATGCTCGTGATCAATGGCGTTGACATGCAGACCAATTCCCATAGTACCGGTGTCCTGCACAATTGGAGTGGTCGCAATTCAGAGGGCTATCCCGCGCTGACAGCACTGTTTGCGGCGCAGCAGGCGCCGACGCTGCCGATGCCTTACGTCAATTTTGGCGGTTTTGGCGCGACCGAAAACGTAATTCGCTACACTCGTCTGCAAGGTAATTCAGATCAATTACGACAGATATTGGAACCCAATCTGAATTATTATTATGATGACGGCGGTCAAGATGAACCGGTCTATTACACCTCACCTGACCAACTCGATTTACTGAATGAGTATCGACGAGCTCGTTACCAACGCTTAAGGCAGAATAGCCAGCTGTTATCCAGAGAAGCTCAAAACCTGGATGCCTATGTGGATGCCTTTGAAAACCGTGCCGCGCTCAAGTCCTTTGTTTCCTATCTGCCAACGTCAGATGAGATAATTGAGGATACGCCGATGATCTACCCGAATATGAAAGCCCAGGTCCAGACCATCAGTGCCGCGTTCTCAGCTGGCATCTCCTGTTCAGCTGATCTGAGGCTGGGGGGCTTTGATACTCATGACGACCATGATAACCAGCATGCACCCCTACTCAGTTACCTGAATGAATCCATCGACTTGATCTGGCAACTG
Organism: uncultured Pseudomonadales bacterium; assembly: GCA_964524295.1. Lineage (GTDB taxonomy): Bacteria > Pseudomonadota > Gammaproteobacteria > Pseudomonadales > Azotimanducaceae > UBA9926. The sequence continues at coordinate 4,334 of CAZGCW010000241.1, read as the reverse complement.
GCAGAAGCAGGCGGGTATGCCGACCGGCTTACGGTGGTGATTGGATCAGATTTCTCCCGCACACCTCACTATAATTCGCAGGCAGGCAAGGATCACTGGCCTATTGGTTCGGTGATTGTGATGCAGGATAATCCCGCCTGGGGTGACCGCATGGTGGGAGAAACCGATCCGCTCCACAACGTCAAGCACATCAACCCGACCTCGCTCCAACCCGATGAGGCTGGTGGCAGTATTATTTATCCGCGTCACGTTCACAAAGCGTTGCGACAACTCGTTGGTCTGAATGATACTGCCTTGGATCAGCGCTTTCCCTTTAACGGCACAGAATTGTTTAGCTTTTTCTCATAGTTGCCTGGTTGTCGTGAGGGCGGTGATTTATCGGCTATAGCCCTGTTTAAAGTGGTCATTTTGTCATGACTTATACGAGCCACGAGGCAGTGGGTGAGTGGATATAAGCACCCTGATGCTTCCAAGGACTCGATCCCATGCGAACAAATGGCCATTCGATGCTGTCCCAAACCCCACTGGTTGTTGGCTGTTTGTTACCAACTAATTTCATCTGGAAAATAGCGCGAGATCAGGTCCTGGTAATAGGGTTTCAGGGCGGTGACGTCGGGTGCGTGGTCGTGCTTCGTGTACAGGTCGTATTGGTTGAAACGTCGCACCCAGTCGAGCATAACCACGTCGTGATCACTAAACAGGTGCTCGTAGTGGTTGCTCGAATGACCCGGGTAAAAGCTGTGATAGCGAATCATGTACTGGGCAGGTTCAGGCAGATAGTCGCGGGTAACCAGGTACAGGTACTCATCATGACCCCAGGATAGCGTGACCTTGTTTAAACCACAGTTTTCTTCATAGATGCCATTTTGACTTTGGTATTGGTCCACGCGTGAATCGGGATTGTTGTCGAGGTACTGTCGATAAACGATGCTGCTTTGAAAGGCACAACCCAGTGGAAAGGTATCACCTGTTACTGCCCATTGCGGCTCTCCATACAGACATAGAATCTTGCCCAGATCGTGGACAAGGCCGGCTAGGATGAACCAATCAGGGTGTCCATCGGCGCGAATGGCCTCGGCGGTCTGCAGGCAATGTTCGATCTGGGACAATGAGGTGTCTGGATCACTGTCATCCACCAGGGTATCGAGATACTCGCAGGCTTCCCAGATCCCCATGCGGCGCTGGCCAAGGGAGGCATAGGCATTGCGTTTGCGGCGCGCGAATGCAAGTGTTTGGAAGCGATGATTTAATCGATAGAAGTTCTGGACACCGTCTTCAGCGTTGGCATAGTCGCGGTATTCATCAGGGGTATTCATCAAGGGTATTCATCAAGGGTATTCATCAAGGGTATTCATCAAGGGTATTCATAGTCTGTTCATCGCATTACCGGCGGTTAAAATGGGATAAGTCAGGTCTTTGCATGGCTGCCTTAAAGTCTCTGCGCGTCCACGGCCACGTGGCGGGGATTCCTTTTGAATCCAGGTACCAGCTGCTGCAGCCACTGGCAAAAATCGTTTTCTTTGCCTGCTCAACCCGGGCGGTCTCGTATTCAGCCATTGCCTGCTGAGTCGCGCTGATTTCCTGGCAATTGCCTGTTTCCAACTCTGCCAGTAACTGCTCTATATAGGCCCACTGACACTCAGCGATTTCAATTAATGAGAAGTTCCCGACAGGCCCATTGGGGCCATTCAACATAAAGAAGTTAGGGAAATCGGGTATGGAGATCGCCAGATAGGCAACGGGTTTGTCTTGCCAGACATCATTCAGGGCGGTTCCGTTACGACCAACCACATTCATGGGGCGCATGAATTCATGGGGTTTGTAGCCGGTCGCCAGGACGATGACATCAAACTCGCGTAACCGCCCGTCAGCGGCCCGGATTCCTTTTGCTTCAATACGGGTCACATTTTCTACCAGCACTTCCACGTTATCGCGTTGTATGGTCTGGTAGAAATTCGGTGAGTAGATAAGCCGTTTGCAGGCAGCCCGATAATCAGGACGAATTTTCTCTCGTAAGTCTGCGTCCGTTACCACCATTTCCAGAAAGTCTGCGACGATCGTTTCGATTTCTTTCATTGCTTCAGAATCCGGGTTTGTGATCGCTGCGGTAAATCGTTCAATGTTTGACTCCAGGTCCTCATCATAGTGAAGACTTTGAAGCACATCCGGGTTGTTTTTGAAACGTGCCAATTCATGAGTGGTGTAAGCTCGGTCTTCCACCGGCATAATCCATTGGGGCGAGCGCTGAAAATGCGTGAGCGCCGATGCCCTGGCGGATAGGGCGCTGACGAGTTGTACACCGGTTGACCCGGTCCCTATGATGGCAATTCGCTGGCCGTCCAGTGGAGTCGAGTGGTCCCATTCTGCGCTGTGGAAAATAGCGCCTTGGAAAGCATCAATACCGCTGATGTCAGGATAACGGGGGTGGTGAAGAACCCCGGTGGCTGCGATAACGGCATCTGCGCTGTCTTGCCTGCCGGATGCTGTTTGCAATTGCCAGCCGCCGTGTTGATAAATGCAACTGACTACTTCTTCATTGAATGTAATCCAATTTTCGAGGCCATATTTTTCTTTTACTCTTTCAAAGTATGCCTGCACCTCATGGCCCGGGGGTTGAGTTCGCGTCCAGTCCGGGTTTAGTTCGAAGGAATAAGTATAGGAATGCGACGGCACGTCGCAGGTCAGACCCGGGTAGGTATTTTCGCGCCAGGTGCCGCCAATGGTGTGACCCTTTTCGTAGACAATAAGATCACGACAGCCTCTTTCCAGCAATTTAATGGCGGCCAGCATGCCGGCCATTCCCGCACCGATTATGGCGTATCGCAATTCGAATCCCCGGTTTTGCTTGAATAAGGGGTAATGGTAACAGTTTTGGCATTGGGATCGATGCCGGATGAAAGCGCTGCTACAACCAGGGAATGAGGTTGCCGTAATGGTGAAGAAAAACCCCCAAATAGTACATAAGCACAGAGTTTGCAAGCAGGGGTGGCTGTGAGGCCAGTAAAAATGGGATGAAATGGAGGCTGGGGTCGGAATCGAACCGGCGTAAACGGTGTTGCAGACCGCTGCATGACCACTCTGCCACCCAGCCTCGCGGAAGGCGCAGTTTACTCTAATTTTTACGACTCCGCATCTCTGCCGTGCTGATTACGGTCCTATCTGATCTAGAACGAATATTTGCTGAAGGAACCGGCTTTCTTTGGTAGGCTGTGGCAAAACAAGAGGTACGATAATGAGCAGATTGGAAGGCAAGGTGGCGGTAATTACCGGCGGATCCGGCGGCATTGGGGTCGCGGCAGCAGAACGCTTTATTAACGAAGGCGCTAAAGTTTTGCTGGTTGATCTGGATGAAACTGCCCTGGTTGCTGCTTCTGACAGGCTCGGTAGTAATGTGTGCTCCTACTGTGTTGCTGATGTCAGTGATAAGGCGGATACGGATCGGTTTGTTGCCCAGGCCGTCAGCGAATTTGGTGGCGTGGATATATTGCTGGCCAATGCCGGCATAGAAGGCGAGGTTGCCCCATTCCTTGATTGCACGGAAGAAATGTTTGATAAAGTACTGAAAGTTAACGTAAAAGGAGTATGGCTTGGTGCTCAGGCGGTATTTCCAATCATGCAGGAGAGGGGTGGTGGCAGCATTGTGATTACCTCCTCAGTCGCCGGGATTAAAGGCGCCAGTATGCTGGCACCTTATTCAACCAGTAAGCACGCTGTGATTGGCCTTATGCGGTCGGCCGCATTGGCCGGGGCGGAACATCAGATTCGGGTCAATACGGTGAATCCATCGCCGGTTGAAACTCGTATGATGCGGAGCCTGGAAGCCGGTATCAGCCCCGATGATACCGATGCGGCACACAGTATGATGAGTGCTAATATTCCTCTGGGCCGATATGCCGAGCCATCAGATATCGCCAATATCATGCTGTTCCTGGCATCCGATGAGAGTGAATTTCTCACCGGCGGTGTTTATATGGCCGACGGTGGAACCTCTGCCCGGTGACAACGCCAGCATACTTAAGTTCTGGTTCCAATCAATGTACTTACTGCATCGCTAGGGTAGGTGTGCAAGCGTTTAAAAATGTTGATGAACAAATATAACTGGCCTCCTGAACTGGCTGCGTATACTGAGTTAAACCCGCTGGAACGGCTGCTCAGTCTGTTAGACCTGGAACCGATAGAGGAGAACCTGTTCAGGGGATACCATCCACCCGATCGACCCCGGCGCCTATTTGGTGGGCAAGTCATAGCTCAAGCGCTGGTGGCAGCGATGAATAAACTGCCCATGGATCGATCCCCGCATTCATTACACGCTTATTTCCTGAGACCAGGGGATC
>CAZGCW010000240.1:0-5986 GCA_964524295.1 uncultured Pseudomonadales bacterium | reverse complement strand
CGACCTTGCAGTTTAGGTTTCAAATAAGCCATTACCTGACCCATCTGCTTGATCTCTGTCGCACCTGTCCCGGAAATGGCATCGGCAATCAGGTCATTGATTTCATTTTCAGAAAGCGCTTGGGGGAGATATTCTGCGATGAGATCCAGTTCAAACTGTTCCTGGGCAGCCAGATCCTGCCTGCCTGCTGCCTCATACTGAGATAAAGAGTCACGACGCTGCTTCATCATTTTAGTTAAGATCGTGAGTACTTCGACATCATCGACTTCACAACGGTCATCAACTTCTTTTCTTTTGATTTCAGCCATGATGAGGCGCAAAGCCCCTAACTTTTGTTTATCGCGGGCGCGCATGGCATTCTTCACCGCTTCCTGCAACTGAAACTTTGTGGTGCTTGCCATAATCGGTTCTCCGTTAATGGAGACTTGCTAGTATAGACGCTCTAATTTTCGAGATTCGCGCTGGACTTTCTTTGCGTACCGCTTGACCGCTGCTGCTGCTTTTCTCTTGCGTATGGAGGTTGGTTTCTCGTAGAACTCTCGCTTCCTAACTTCTGCCAGTACGCCTGCTTTCTCGCAGGATCGCTTGAATCGCCTTAAGGCAATATCGAATGGTTCATTTTCTTTAACTTTAACAAATGGCATAAGTATTCGATGTCTGTATTTGTGAGAGGGCGCAATTTTAACGATATCATTAGCAAAAAGCAAAGCCTGATTAAAACACCGGCCAGGCTTCCAAGTTGTGTTCAAAACTGCCACCAGACGTATTAACATGCCATCCTTAAGCTAATCGAAACCACTCGAGAAAACAGCCATGCGCGTACTCGGTATAGAAACCTCCTGCGATGAAACGGGCGTCGCTATTTACGACTCAGGTCAAGGCCTGGTATCAGACTTATTGTACAGCCAAGTCGAATTACATGAACGATATGGTGGCGTCGTCCCCGAACTGGCTTCACGTGATCACATCATAAAATGCTTACCCATGATTGATCTGGCTTTACGAGAGTCCAACACCCGCTTCGAAGATCTGGATGGAATTGCTTATACCCAGGGCCCCGGACTCGTGGGTGCCTTGCTGGTCGGCGCCAGCATTGCTCAATCCCTGGCTTTGGCTTTAAATATTCCAGCCATTGGCATTCATCACATGGAAGGTCATCTCCTAGCTTCTCGATTGACTAGCAGCCCACCGCAATACCCTTTTGTTGCTCTGTTAATTTCCGGGGGGCATACGCAACTCATGGCATGCCATGAGGCCGGCGCCTATGAGCTGCTGGGAGAATCAATAGATGATGCCGCAGGGGAGGCTTTTGACAAAACTGCAAAAATGCTTGGTCTGAAATATCCAGGTGGACCAGAAATAGAGAAACTGGCCAAAAAAGGAGCAGCTAATCGCTTTACTTTCCCCAGGCCAATGACAAGCAAGCCAGGTTTAGACTTCAGTTTCAGTGGTCTAAAGACCCATACAAGGAACACGCTTGCAGCCATAAAAAGACCCTCGAATCAAGACAGGGCAGATATCGCCAGAGCCTTTCAGGATGCTGCCATCGATACCATCAGGATAAAATGTGAACGAGCGCTCGTCAGTACTCGACTTCCCAGCCTGGTCATCGCCGGCGGTGTCAGTGCCAATGAATCACTACGAAACTGCCTTGCCGAACTCGCCATCAAACATAACGTTGACGTATTTTATCCAGAACTACGGTTCTGTACTGATAACGGAGCAATGATCGCTTATGCCGGCATGCTACGACTAAAAAACATCACCAAGCAAAGTCACAGTATCCTAGTCCGGCCCAGGTGGCCCATGACCGAATTAGAAACGATTATCTGATGACCGACATAATCTCAATTGATGCCCTTCGGGTTGATACTGTCATTGGCGTTTATGCGCGCGAAAGAAAAATAAAACAGACACTATTTATTGACTTGAAGCTCTATAAAGATCTCCGCCTGGCATCCTGCAGTGACCAGTTAGAACATACTCTGGATTATGACCGATTAACCAAAGAACTCAGCGCATTGATAAGCGAAACCTCATTCAAACTGATCGAGGCGCTAGCAGAGCAAGTTGCTGACTACGTATTGACTCATTTTGGTGTTGCAGGCATCAGCGTCACTGTTCATAAACCGGGCGCCATCAGTCTAGCAAAAAGCGTCAGCGTTACCTTACACCGAGGCGACACCCCCTAACCAGACAAACAGGTGCCAGTCCCCAAAAAATTATTCGACCCGCATCCATAGAATCACCTCCCCTTAAACACCAGCAAAAATCCAGGGGTGCCCCACTCAAAACGCCGAAGTCAACGGCATCAGCACAATCCGCTGAGATAATCAATTGAAACACACCTCACCGCTACCAAGTTTTGTTAGCTATAATTATAATAACCACGCAAATTTCAATCAGCAAATAACATGGATAGTACAACCCGCTCTGCCATCAAAAGATTGTCACCCTTTAACACCATGACTGAAAATCAGTTTGATGCCGCCATAACTGAGAGCCAACTAAATCAGATGGTATCCGGAACCCTTATCTTTAAGCGATCGACAACAGATGAAAATCAATACTGGCTACTCAAAGGCGCTGTCAATTTACTGGATTCGAACTTTAATTCAGCTGTTTTTCTATCTGATGATGAGCAGGCAGCCCATCCGATAGACGACTGTTCGCCCCACACTGTTTCTGCCGTTTGCAAGGAAGACAGCGAGATATTAACCATCAACAAGGCGGCCTTGCGTACAGTATTGGAAGGTTTAGATGCAAGCAGTACCCAGAACGAAACCAGAGACTGGATGAACGAGTTACTCAGCACGCCTTTATTTGAGTTCATTCCACCCAAAAACATCCAGACTTTATTTAAGCGCTTTGAGCAGGTCCACCATCAAAAGGGTGACATCATTATCCGTCAGAACGATCCAGGGGATTATTTTTATGCGATTCGCTCCGGCCGAGTCAAAGTCGAAATGGAGAAAGAAGGCGACCACATACTGATCGCAGAGCTAGGTATCGGCGAAACCTTCGGTCAGGATGCGTTGGTAAGCGATGACTTAAGGAATGCCACGGTATCATCATTATCAACTTGCACTCTAATGCGTCTGGCCTCCCCGGAATTTGAAGCGCTTCTGATGAATCCGGTGATCGAATACGTCAGCAGAAAAGATCTAGAGGAGATGAGAGCACTCGGCGACTCGAAAATCATTATCGTAGATCTTCGCACCTTAAATGGCCCGGCTCAGTCGAAGTATCCGGGTAGCCTCCATATCCCACTACTCCTGCTCAGGAAAAATCTTAATCAGTTGTCTACTGACCATGTCTATGTCACTGTCGGCGCAGGTAAACCTAAAACGGCTGAGCTTGGAGCCTATTTAATGAATGAACGAGGTTTCACCGCTTACGTTCTCGAGCAAGAATAGACGAGTCATCATGAGAAATTTTTCCACTATCGATCAATGGCTTTTAAATCTGGATGAGGCCATTCGCACTGTCTCCGGAAACTTGACTGCTGGCACCGATACTGACATCTTCGGTAGCCATAATTCACCTCCTCTGTCAACAGAGCAAAAACGCCATTCATCACGGCTGATGCGAGTTAATCATAGCGGCGAAGTCTGTGCCCAGGCACTCTATAGCGGCCAGTCAATCACCTCAACAAGCCCTGACATCAAACAGCATATGCAGGCAGCGGCCGACGACGAGCGCCAGCATCTAATATGGTGCCAGAACCGAATAAGCGAGCTGGACTCTCACGTCAGTTATCTAAATCCGATATGGTTCACGGCGTCTTTTGTTACCGGTATGGCTACCGGGCTGATGGGAGACGCCATCAACCTTGGTTTCGTTGCGGCAACCGAAGAGGAAGTCTGCAAACACCTCGATAAGCACATCGATTTACTCCCCGAACAGGATCAAAAATCCAAAAAAATTCTTGGTCTCATGCGCGAAGATGAAATGCGCCATTCCCAGACTGCTCTGGCCCAGGGTGGCAAGCAGTATCCTGCCTCCATTAGAAAGTTAATGACGGCCATTTCAGGTCTGATGACAAAAACGACTTTCTGGATCTAAATCCAGAATCCAGTACTGAACCGCTTTACCGACCTCCTTATTCCTGTGCGGCGATAGGCGGATGAAAAATAATCTGCACCTTAACGCCTGACGGATCTTTGCAATAGAAACTTTTAGCTCCATCCCTATGCAGACGCGGTCGGGTCAATAAGGTCACCTGGTTTTCCTCAAGAAACTCATACCAGTTGTCAATTTCGTCGATATCATTAACAAAAAAACCAATATGATCCAGATTACTCCACCCAGCAGACTTCTCAGCTCGATGTAGCGCCAAATTATCATTACCCGTGGTGAGATAGACATTATCCCGGTCAGGTCGCCACTCAACTTCCATCCCTAACAATTCGACATAGAATTCTTCAACCTGCTCGAAAGGCTCAACAAACAAGGCCACATGACGCATGCCATTGGTATTAGGGGGTCTAGCCTTCATACTTCCTGCCGAATTTCATAATCATAGGTAATTTTAACCCCGCCCGCTTCTAACATCATCGATGCTGAGCAGTATTTTTCAGAAGATAACTTGATGGCCCTTTCAACGTGTGCCTGTTTCAGGTTAACACCCGCGACCAGGAAGTGAAGATGAATATCCGTAAAAACGGCAGGAATAGATTCAGCACGAACCGCTTTTACTTCCGCCACGCAATCCGTCACATTCTGTCTGGCCTTACCCAGAATGTGTATGACATCGTAACTGGTGCAGCCCGCCAGACCCAGAAGCACCATTTCCATCGGTCTAAAACCAATGTTGCGCCCGCCATTTTCCTCGGGACCATCCATAACCACAGTATGTCCACTCGCCGATTCCGCCAAAAACATCTTGCCATCTAGCCATCTAACGTTGCCCTTCATATCTTGTCCCCTTACGCCCTCATCTTTTTCAAATGGCTTGCCTTCAAATGGATTGCCTTCAAATGGATTGGTAGGCCTTTTTACCGAAAACCCTTCTACCCCAAACCGATCTACCCTAATACCCGACCATGCTACGTCTTTCTACCTGAAGTCCTTCTAGCTGAGGTCTTTCTACCTGATACACTCCTGCCTGATGCTCGACGGACTTAGGTCCCGCTAACTGAGGTCTTGCTTGGTAATACCCTGCTACCAAGAACTATCGTCTATTTCAGGTGATATCTTACCTTGTTATGGCCTAGATTAATTTAACAGAACATGACAAGGAGTTTACTCGTATTGTTTTTGATCCGTGCTGCCGGTTGTTAAAACAAGGCTTGAGGCAACCCCTTACCAACCGCTTAGAGGTGTCCGTAGTGCGTCTTCTAGCAAAATAAAATCGAGAATCTCAAGCCATCCAAGGAAATTCCCGTCGCCTAATCTGCTAGTGCTGCTCAACCCGGCCACAGTTTCGGCAGCCGGCTGACGTTGTTTTTAAGTAGCCTGGGGAATAACTCAAAATGCCGCATGCAGCCAAATACAGAACCGATGGACTAGAGATTCAAGCCGCATCGAAACTGATCGATCCAATCTGGCTTTAGAAAAACAACTCAGCCAGTTTTTTTCCAGGCTCATCAAACTTCATGAAAGCCTCTCCCACCAGAAACGAACGTACTTTATGATGCGCCATTTTTACGACATCAGAACGCGTACGAATACCGCTTTCTGTGACAACAACGGTACTGTCAGGCACTCGACTGATTAATGCCAAGGTTGTGTCTAAACTGACCTGAAAGGTGTGTAAATTCCGATTATTAATACCCAGCAATTTAGGATTGAGGCTCAGGGCGCGTTCGAGCTCTTCAGCATCATGTACTTCTAGCAAAACGTCCAACCCCAATTCCGAAGCAAGTTGCGCGTAATCGGCCATCTGTCGATCATCTAGAATCGCGGCTATCAGCAATATGCAATCTGCACCTAATACAAGGGATTCATGAATCTGATATTCATCGATAATGAAATCCTTTCTCAA
>CAZGCW010000239.1:0-6005 GCA_964524295.1 uncultured Pseudomonadales bacterium | reverse complement strand
ACGACTATTTAAGGACTGCATTCAGGACGAAAGCCCGGGCAGTCGTGGCAAGATGGGGTCCATTTAGGTCATCATGCAACCGATGCCATTGGAGGAGTAGCCCGTCTACTAAGGCGACCAGGGTAATTGCGGTATTAGTTGGATCTAGAGATTCTTTAAATTCCCCGGTTGCTTGTCCTTCGGCAATCAGTTTTTCCAGCATAGCAGTCCACCGAGCATAAATGGCCCTGACCAATACACCCGCCGGTGCGCTACTGCTGCTGAATTCAACGGCCATCAGAACCGGCAATAAGAGTTGTTCTCGATGATCGATACCCAGTTTTGAAACCGCATTGACAAAGAGAATAAGTCGATCCTCGGCACTCGCTTGGCTGTTATGAATAGTCCTCGAGATAGGGCCAAATGAATTTGCTTCAGCTTCGGTTAGTAGTCGACACAATAATTCGGCTTTGTCCTTGAAGTAGAAATAGATGGCTCCTTTTGTCAGCCCGGCTGCTTTAGCGATCTGAGCCATGGAGGTATATTCGTAACCATGAAGCACGAACAAGGTGCGTGCTGCAGTCATAACTGCTTCTGTGCTTGCAGTGCGACGTTCTTCGTTAGGGATTCGGCGGTTAGACATAGCGCAACGGTGAAAGATCGAGCTGATTAAGTCAAGTTTCATTGCCTAGATACACAAGCTGTGTGCATAGTATGGACTGGTTTTTAGCAGTTTCATATAAGAGGATGTGAGGGTGAAAATTACAAAAATCGCAACGCTCGATGACTTTCGTCGCTTGGAAGGGAGGCAGTTGTTTGTATCTGAGCCGGTGCACATAACCGAGCAGCGTATCCAGGATTTCTGCCGAGGGACACTAAACGAAGAGTGGATTCATTGGGATAGTGAACGAGCTCGTAAATCCTATCTGGGCAATATCATCGCACCCGGTCTGTTTCTGCCTGCGTTATTCCCCGGCCTATTTTGGCAACATATGGCGGTTGATCTCCCTCGTTTTATCGTCAAAGGTATCGAGGGCATTCGGGTTTTTCGCCCGGTTATGGTAGACACGCAGGTGTTTGCCAATGTTACCCTTGCTAGCGTTCTCGAACGGACAGAAGGGGTTGAGGTGCACTACCAGGTCGAATTTTACGAGGACGGTATAGATGAGAAAATTGCCGAGGTCACGTTTATTAATCGCTACTGGGATACCTAGATTGTGGATGTAGCTACTTTCTTGCGCAGGGGCATCGTTGATCACGCTGACCGAGAAGCGGTGGTATTCGAGAATGTTAGGCTCACCTTCAGCCAAGTTTCGAAACGAGCCAATGCGCTTGCCTATGGTTTAGCGGAACTTGGCCTGAAGGATCAAGATGCCGTCGCGGTACTTGAAGATAATAACATTCCTGCAGTGGATGCATTCATTGGCCTTGCCCTTGGAGGATTTGTGAGGGTCCCTTTGTATGCACGCAATGCCAGTAGTGGCCACGCGAGTATGCTGTCCCTCGCAGGCTGCAAGGCGCTGCTAGTGGGTCCAGAACACTTTAATGAGGTAGCGGAATTGATAGATGCGCTGCCCGATCTGAAGCATGTAATTATTACCGATGATAATTACGAACGCTGGTTGCTGGACTATATGGACCAGTCTGTTGACGTTAAAGTGAATGGCTCCAGCCTTTTTGCCATTCGTTTCACAGGTGGCACAACCGGGCTGCCGAAAGGTGTGCCCACCACTCATAGTCAATTTCTTAACCAGGTCAGGGATTGGTTCTATGCCTTTCCACCGGCGACCTCTGAAGATGCTGTTTTACACGCCGCGCCAATCACTCATGCATCCGGGTCACTGCTGTTGCCCTTGTGGGCTGCCGGTGGGCGGAATATCTTAATGCGGCAGTTTGATCCCTCGGCAGTGTTGTCTACTTTCGAGCAAGAGCGCGTGTCGTATGTGTTTTTGCCGCCTACTGCGATCAATGTATTAACAAGGCACCCTGAAGTTGCCGCTCGCGATCACGCCCATTTAAAGGTCTTGATGACAGCGGCTGCACCCATTAACGAAGATACAACGCTGCGCGCGCGCGCGTGTTTTGGCGATGTGTTATTCCAGGGCTATGGGTTGTCAGAATGCTTCCCCATTGCGATGATGTCGGCGACTGAATGGTTTGCGAGTGTTGAAGGCAGCGACCCGCTGCGGGCGTGTGGGAAACCATTGCCGTTCGTCAATGTGCAGATCTGGAATGACGATAATGAAGTTTTGAAGCGGGGCGAGATTGGCGAAATTGTGGCGCAATGTGATGGTCAGATGACTGCTTACTGGCAGTCGCCGCAAGAGACAGCAGAGACACTCGTGGATGGTTGGATCAAAACCGGTGACGTAGGTCGATTGGATGAAAACGGCTATCTCTACGTTCTTGACCGAAAAAAAGATCTGATTATTTCAGGCGGTTTTAACTTGTATCCGGCGGAAATCGAAAATGTGATCGCTGCGATACCGGGTGTGGTCGAGGTGGCGGTCATAGGCGCACCGGATGAGCGTTGGGGGGAGGCACCGATTGCCATAGTGGTAACCGATAGTGATCTATCTTCAGAAGTTGTACTACAAGCCGTAGGTGAACGTCTGGGCTCCTATAAAAAACCGCGTGAGGTCGTCATTAGCCGCGATCCGTTGCCGAAAACACCCGTCGGTAAACTGGACAAGAAAGTATTGCGTGAGCCTTATTGGAAGGGTCGGACCCGTGGCGTTTCCGGAGCATAGCAGTCACCTTTCAAGAAACTCGGCTATATTTGCAATCTTTTGAAAATGGGTTTTGCTCATGCTGACATTCCTCTGAATTTTGAGCGCGTCTCGACGCGCAACTATATCCAGTGTTTATAGGAGAAGGACTTCAGCATTGGTCAGTTTAAGTTGCATAGACGAATTGTATTCTTAGTCAGGGTGGCAGCCCAATTTGCTATGGCTTAGAAGAATTGGTGGAATTGGACTAAACAGACCTGGAGGGCGAAAAAGGTGTTAAGTCGATATCTGGCTTAACACCTGCAATAATATCCGCTAGCGCTCGCCCTGACCCGGCGGCTTGGGTCCAGCCCAGGCCTCCATGGCCAGTATTGATAAAAACGTTGCCGAACTGAGAACTGCCGATGAAGGGTAGCCCGTCTGCAGACAGCGGCCTTAAACCAGCAAATGGCGAGATCTTAGTGGGGTCCATGGTTGCCGCGAAATCCGGTAGAATCTTCTCGGTAAGCTTCAACAGATACTCAATCCGTTGGTAAGGCAATGAATAATCATAGCCGCAGAATTCGGCGGTGCCGGCCACTCGAAGGACATCACCCAAAACACTTACTCCTGCATGAACAGCCATGTCAGCAATGACATGGCTTGGGCGGTTGTGCCAATCACCTAATGGAATAGTCAGGGAGTAATCTTTTGCAGGTGCGATGTGCAGCTTGATCCCCAGGTGTTGGGCGAGTAACTTAGATTCCGACCCCGCGGCGATTACGAGAGCGTTTGCTTCTAGCACTTCGTCCTTCAACTGTACGCTGACCTTTTGCGCTTGCTTGCGAATATTCTGAACAGGCGACCCGTATTTGACCCGAACGCCATTTGCAATGGCGAGGTCCAGTAAAGACTGAGCAAACAAATACGAGTTACCAGACGCATCGTTCTGGTAACGAATTGCGCCACAGAGTAACTTGCCAATGGGCTGCAAGGCAGGTTCGAGCGCTAGCAGTCGTCTTTGGTCGAGAAATTCGAAGCAGCCACCTTTATCATCGAGATGTTCTAGCAAGGGGCGATAAACATCCATGCTTGGTATATCCCTAAAGATGAATACGGCGCCCTGCTGCGCATGATCGTATGCGATACCCGTCTGAGCACGCAGTTCCGCCATTTGTTCGAGCGAATACTGAGCTAGTATTCGATTCGTCAATGTGTTTTTTAGGAACGATTGGGTATTTGCTGATCGAAGAAAACGAAAGCCCCAGGGAACAAGCCTAAGCAACTCCTTTGTGTTTACCAACATTGCTGCTTCATGGCGTTTTGACCCCAAGCTCGCACGCCAGGCTTTGGCGAGTACGCAAGCTATACCCGGCGCGTTCCATATTTCAGGGAACTCAGCCTGCAGATAACCGCCATTACCCATACTTGCTTCGAGTGCGGGGCCCTCATTGCGTTCAATAAGCGTTACGTCTAAACCGTGTTTAGACAGGAAATAGGCTGTACAGATCCCCTGGAGTCCAGCGCCGAGAACTAACGCACTTTTCATTCAGATTGATCCTTGTCTGGGTCAGTGTGTGGCGATAGGTTGGTGTCGCCCGGTAGCAAGCTCGTCGTAGCGTACCGGCTGGCCTGGAAAAACAGCGAGCACTCTAGATGCTTTTACTACCAATTGGCCACTTACCAGTACATAAGGAATCCCAATCGAGGGCTTACCCTGTGCACCGAGTTTGTGCATGGCCTGGTCCGTGACGGTTTGGGGGTTAAATACGGTAATGTCAGCGATCATGCCTTTTTGTAGTCGGCCGCGTTCGCGCATGGCCTTTATACCGGCGTCACCTAAATGCAACGCAGACCAATAACTCAGTTGTTTCAACGTTTGCATTAACGGTACGCCGTGTTCTCGACCTAAGCGTAAGACTTTGGCGTGGCTGCCTGCAGTTCGTGGGTGGCCAACGAAATCCTCGTAGGGGCTATCCCAGACAAGATCTTTGCCTTCTTTGTCGGTGGTAGGCATAGCATCACTGCCTACAGCCGCGTGTTGTCGAGTTAACCACTGAGGTAGCCAGGGTTCCCGCTGACGAAAGAATAGTACGACCATGTAACCTGGGTCTACTGCACGCTTCTGCTGGTAGCTGGCCTGAGAATAAAATTCCCCTGTAGCCGGGTCCATCATAGCTTCCTCGTAGTTCAAGCCCCAATCTTCAATAAGGGTGGCCGGTTTTAGAAACTCTGAACCGATGGGTCCTGATCCAGAAATATAAGGGTAATACTCGCTCCATACGTTAAAGCCTTGGTTTCGGGCAGCCATTAGCTTGGCTTCGTTTTCCCACCAACCATGGTTATTGTCGTGCACGGCCATGAATGGCGCGTTAAGCGCCAGCGCATTTGCTAGACCTTCAGCGAGACCAAGAGTCCCTTCCGTGGGCGGCTTGCTACCGCCTAAGAGACGGACATGACTATAACTACCGCGGCCATAGCGCGCTGCGGCGCTTTGTAATTCCCACATTTCTTCAGTAGTAACGCCCTCGATCATATAGCCGATGGTTGAGCCTAAACCGAGCGCACCCTGGCGCAGCTCTTCGTCAACTCTCTGGGCGATGGCATTAAGTTGATCATTGGTCGGAATCGATAACGCATAGTGCGGTGTGCCGTCTCGTTTTGCCGCCGCTAAGCGTGTCGGCCCGATATGTTGGGCGTCGATGGGGTCAGTTAACTCCAGACCATCAAGTATGCTCATGCGAACCAGCTCATGGGATACTGTAATACCGTAGTTGGTCTGCCATTGACCTCGTCGCTGAGCGTACCAAGCGTTTGTGTTTAGCCCGCCAACCTCCATGTCCAGAGTGGTGGTGACGCCGTCTCGCAACATCAGTTTGCTACCAAACTGGGTTTGTCCATGGACGTGGGTATCAATGAAGCCCGGCGCGACTACTAAGCCCGTGGCGTCGATTTCTTGGCGGCCTCGTAGCTTTCGCTTGCTTATTGAGGTAATTCGGTTGCCCGTGATGCCGACATATCGGATCGCATCAAGACCACTTTCTGGATCGATAACGCGTCCATTAGAGATAACAATGTCATGTGTCTCAGCCCAGAGGTGAGCGCTCAATAGCAGCGAGATACAGGTCGCGAATACTTGTATTAGGTAAGCGTTGCGCTTGATCACTAGGGTTACCCTTTCAAATATTCAGTATGATTTTGGCATGCCCAAGACATGCTCGCCGATAAAATTTAAGCTCATTTGCTGGGTCAGTGGTGCGAGTCTGAATAATTGCACTTCTCGCCACCAACGTTCTACATGGTATTCAGCGGCGAAGC
>CAZGCW010000238.1:0-6010 GCA_964524295.1 uncultured Pseudomonadales bacterium | reverse complement strand
TTCATCCGGATAACGTAACGCATATCCATCTAGAGCGGCGAGTAACCCTTGTCGATACAATGTCAGCGGCCTGCCGGTTTCTTGGACAAATTTTGATTTGCCTTTTCATCAAACAAATCGACTAACTGCTCAGTAATAGCATCACCCAACTGTTCTGCATCTGTAATCGTCACTGCCCTGCGGTAGTGATGGGTAACATCATGACCAATTCCAATCGCCACCAGTTCCACATCCGAGAAGTTCTCTATCTGATCGATGGCGTACTTCAGGTGCTGTTCAAGATAATTACTCGCATTAACAAGTAAAGTACTGTTATCCACGGGCAAACCATCGGAGATCACCATCATGATTCGTCGATCTTCCGGTCTGCCCACAATTCGATTGTGGGCCCAAAGCAAGGCCTCACCGTCGATGTTCTCTTTGAGCAGTTCTTCCCGCATCATCAGTCCCAGATTGCGCCTTGCCCGCCGCCAAGGCGTATCAGCCGCCTTATAAATGATGTGCCGCAAATCATTCAATCGCCCTGGCTGTTGTGGCTTACCGTGCTGCAGCCAGGCTTCCCGTGCCTGCCCGCCACGCCAGGCACGGGTGGTAAAACCTAAGATCTCGACCTTTACGGTACACCTTTCAAGCGTGCGCCCAAGAATATCGGCACACATGGCTGCGATTGAAATAGACCTTCCACGCATTGAGCCGGAGCTGTCGATAAGCAGTGAAACCACGGTATCCCGAAACTTGGTATCCTTTTCCTGTTTAAAGGCAAGTGAACTAAATGGATCCATAATAATCCCAGGTAACCGTGATGTATCCAGAGTCCCTTCCTCTAAATCAAACTCCCAGGTCCGGTTCTGTTGCGCCATCAACTTGCGCTGTAATCGATTAGCCAGCTTGCTGATAATAATCTGTGAATTCTGCAAGTGCTTATCCAGAACCCCTCTCAGCCGATCCAACTCTTCAGCATCACAGAGTTGATCGGCCTCCACCACTTCATCAAAATCCGTGGTATAGGCTTTATAATCCGTGGTCTTAGGCCTCAACCAGCTCTTATCTGGAAGCATATCCGGCGGAGCTCCACTCTCATCATCGCTACCATCTGCCTCGACCATATCCATGGCATCCATATCCACGGGGACCTCACCCTCAATCGCGTCTGTTAAATCACCATCCTGCCCCGATTCCTGATCTGCCGAGTCATCACCTCCCTCGGGCTCCATTTCTTCTGTCTCACTTTCAGCTTCATCCGCCTCTTCGCTACTACCGTCCTCGCCCCAGTCATCTGTTAAACCCAGGTCTGCAATCAGTTCCCTGGTCTTATCCACAAAAGCAGCCTGATCAAAAATGAATTCCGAAAAATCATCCAGGCTATTACCAATACGCGTCTCAATGTGATCCCGCCAGGGATCAAGAATAGCTTGCGCGTTGGGTGGTACCGGCGCGCCAATGAGTTTTTCACGCACCAACAAGCCAACGGCTTCACCCAGTGGTGCATCTTCAGCTAGTTCAATTTCCGAGTAACCTTTATCTTTACAGTATTGATCCAGTTGAGCACTGAGATTGTTCTGGACACCGCGCATAAGGTGAGACCCAATGGCAGCCACCCGCGATTCTTCCACCCAGTCAAAAACATCCTGCGCAATACCTGAAGCAGGCCTGTTCTGAATGTGCAGGGTTTCATCATGGAAACGACTTCGTAAGGCGAAACGATCCGCCGTACCTCTAAGTGACGCAAGTGCCTCTTCACTGATTGACGTTTCGGGTAACGGAATACGCGCTTTGTTACCCTGCAGATAGGCTTTGCCCCGGCCAAAACTGACGCTGAGCTCCTCATCCCCAGAGATTGCTCTCATGGTTGAGGTTACTGCCTGTTTAAAGACTTCGGTCGACTCGTCCATTCAGTCATTCTCTGCAACATTAAGCCAGGACAATCGTCGCACTGGACTCGGGAAGCTCTTCTCCAAGACAGCGCTGATAATATTCAGCAACAATCGCCCGCTCAGTTTCGTCACACTTGTTCAAAAACGTCAGCCTGAACGCAAAGCCCACATCACCAAACAGGTCTGCATTCTCAGCCCACATGATAACGGTCCTTGGTGACATCACGATAGAAATATCACCATTAATAAACCCTTGCCTGGTTAAGGCCGCCACCGAAACCATATTAGACAGCGTTTTCTTGTTCAATTGATGTTGTTTGGCTGCAACAATGGCCACTTCCTTATCATGCTGCAGGTAATTCAAGGTCGTTACTATATTCCAGCGATCCATCTGGCCCTGATTGATCTGCTGAGTTCCATGGTACAAACCGCTGGAATCACCTAAGCCAATGGTATTGGTGGTCGCAAACAATCGAAAACCTGAATGCGGGCTGATGACCCTGCTTTGATCCAGCAAGGTGAGCTTACCTTCTACTTCTAATACCCTTTGGATTACGAACATGACATCGGGCCGGCCAGCATCATATTCATCGAAGACAATGGCGCAGGCCCTTTGTAATGCCCAGGGTAACAAGCCCTCTTTGAATTCTGTTACCTGTTTACCCTCCTGCAGAACAATCGCGTCTTTTCCGACCAGATCCATTCGACTGACATGCGAATCGAGATTAATTCGGATGCAAGGCCAATTGAGGCGGGCAGCAACCTGCTCTATATGCGTGGATTTACCTGTTCCATGATAGCCCTGAATCATACAGCGTCTGTTATGCGCAAAACTCGCCAGGATTGCTATCGTCGTTTCATGGTTAAAAAGATAGTTTTCATCTACCAGCGGCACATGCTCAGACGAAGTCGAAAATGCCGGTACCACCATATCCGTATCCAGTCCAAACACATCCCGTACTTTTATCTCCGTATCAGGAATACCATTCCCCGCCAATGCTCCTACTTGCTCAGCCATACTCTCATTACCTTTTTAGTCTTGTGCGCACTCTTTAATCTATTCTATTGGCGGTTGATCAAACGAACTATTTCCGTACCGGCTTCATGCTTCGAATTCAGCACTGAATTCCTCAACTGAATACCGCAGTTTCTGGCTCTCCATCGGATAAGCGAGCTCCTGATAGGCTTCGCCTTGCTTGCCCTTAATGAAACGTTAAGATCACCACGAAGTGTGCGTTCATAGTTGCTTTTTTGTCGCTCTGCGCCGCCCCGCTAAGAATAGCGATTTGTAAAACAAATTGCCATGTCCAGACCAAAGCCTTCCAACAAAAAAAGGCTATACTAACGACCTACCTTTACCCCAGGAATAATAATCAATGGCTAAAATTTTTATGGTCCGCCATGGCAGGGCAGCCGCCGGCTTTTCCCAGGACCCTGACCCGGGTCTCGACCGCCTCGGCCAACAACAAGCCAGGGCCGCAGCCGAAAAACTAACGCCCAAGCTACCCTTAGTCATTATCTCAAGTCCACTAAAAAGAGCCCTGGAAACAGCCCAGGCCTTAGTCGAACTCAGTCACATTGACATGATAGTAGAACCGCGCGTCGCTGAAATTCCATCGACCGGCCTCAGCTTGTCCGAACGTGGGCCCTGGCTGACACAGGTGATGCAGGGAACCTGGTCACAACAATCAAAAGAACTCCGAAACTGGCAACGCGATATGCGAGACTGCCTACTCGAACTTCCATCTAATACCGCGATCTTTTCTCACTTCATCGCAATTAATGCGGTCACCGCGGTAGCGCAGGAAACCGACCGAATCTCTGTCTGTCGACCCGATAACGGCAGCATTACCATTTTTGATAACAGCAACGGTCGGTTATCCCTGGTCACTGCCGGCTCAGCCGCTGAGACTAAAGTAAATTAGCGTCCGGCAAGCCGACATCAGGTAACGGCAGTCGGGTCCCGGCAAGCAGCAATATGGCCCTGGTTAGCTCATCCCAAGGGTCTCCAGGCTGAACGCCCTTGACCATAGCATCTATGCTATTGACTCTCGATTGCAGTTGCAAAAGAGCAGCTAAATCATGTCGATTCAACGTAGCTGCGATAAGCGGTTTACGTTTCTGCCAGACTCTCGCCTGCTGCATAGCTGCATCCACTGAACTGGTTTGCATGGCCTCGGACATACCAATCAAATTTCGAACTTCCCTGGCGAGCATGGTACTCAAGTAGAGCACCTCTGACCCTTCATTGTGCAAACTATCGGTAATTTTAAGGCATCGGCTCCCCTTTCCCATCAGGGCTGCATCCAATAGCTGAAATACATCAAAACGAGCACTATCGGCCACGCCTTCCTCGACGACATCCGCTTCTATTGCAGTACTAGGAGAGATCAATTTAATACGGTCAATTTCCTGTGCTGCCGCCAGAAGGTTGCCCTCAACTCTTGCTGCCATCGACATGACCGCATCTCGCGAAGCCTGAAGACCCACTTTCTTAAACCTACTATCAATCCATCGTGGTAAATCTTTACCTGTGACCGGCCAAATCTGAATAAATACACCGGCTTTTTCCAGGGCTTTAAACCACTGTGCGTTTTGTGTTCCCTTGTCTAAACGGGGCAGACTCAGTAGCAGTAAATTTGAAGAAGGGGGCATGGCTGCATATTCCTTAAGGCTACGCGCGCCATCATTACCCGGTTTAGCCGTCGACATCCGCAATTCAAGCAGTTTCTGATCAGCAAACAGCGACAGGCTACTCGCACTGTAGATAAATTCCTGCCAGTCAAAGCCACTTTCGACATGGAAGACCTCCCGTTCAACATAATCTGCCTTACGGGCGGCAAGACGAATGCTATCGCAACATTCCTGCACAAGCAGAGGCTCATCACCACTGACAATATAGATAGGCGCTAATCCACTCGAAAGCGCCTGGTTCAGTTTTTCGGGATAAACTTTCAATTCACCTGCTTCATGGTTGTACCTGCTTTATTGAGATTGTTGTCAGAATCCTCATCACCCTAGGGTTTGTATCTGGTAGCTGAAAAACGGACTCTTTCCACCAAGCGCTGGGCCACTTCCGCCCTTGCTTCCGCCAGGATTACGGCCTCTTCCCTGCGACTCGCCAGTAAATTTGATCTATCAGACTCAAATAGTTGCGACACCCTAACCAAACTGTCTGCCAGCGCCTCACCTGTTTCCAGATTTTCCAGTCGAAAATGAAGTTCAACCACCATTTCATAATCACTGCTATTCAGCGTCAGAGAATTAGCAATTGGCCATTTATGTAACTGTTCGTTGCTGACAACCAGCACAAGGCGAGCTTGCGACGGGGCAACCAGTTTTACACCCCCTGCGTCTAATGCCCCGATGATTGCGCTTCTGGTCTCCTCGGCAACCGACCCAGCCTGCAAGTGCACTGGTACCTCAAGCGTTGGACCTGAACTATTGCCACGCAGCTGAAAACCACATGCAGACACCATCATACACAGCATGAAACTGGCAAAGCGCTGTATCATTGAGCTATCCCCTAAACAGCCAGGTCATTGAACAACCACAAAGTTAATGAGCTTGTCTGGCACATGAATCACCTTGCGGCGTTCTAAGCCGTCAAGCAACCTGGCAATCGTTTCATGCTGTTCTGCAGCAGACTGCGCTGAGGCAGCATTGAGTCCAGCGGGAACCGCCAGCCTGGCTCGTAACTTACCATTGACCTGAATAACCAGTTCAATCGTCGATTTCTCCAGTGCTCCTTCATCTGTTTCAATCCACTTTGCTGACTCAATCCCTTGCGAGGTCAACTTTTCCCAGAGAATGTGACAGATATGCGGTGTAATCGGCGACATCACCAAAACCGCAACCTGGAGTGCTTCATGTTTGACCGCAATCCCCTGATCAGAAGTATCGGAAAACTTAATGACACTATTCATCAGGGTCATAACAGCAGCAATTACCGTATTGAAAGCCAATCTGCGGTCATAATCATCTCTTGCTTTAGCCAATGTCTCATGGGTTAACCGACGCAATTCCCGTTGGCTATCATTTAAACCCTCGACATCGAGTTCGGCAATTTCAGCTATCTGGCAATGCTGTTGAACCGTTAACCAGAAACGGGCTCTGAGCCATCGGTGGGCGGCTTC
>CAZGCW010000237.1:0-6043 GCA_964524295.1 uncultured Pseudomonadales bacterium | reverse complement strand
CGCTTCAGCATCGCCGCGTTCTATGGCATCAAGAATTCTTCCTGCGTCTTTGAGACTGGCACGCCATTGAGAAGCATCGAATTTAATCCGGGTGGGCTCTGACATGCGATGCAGCGCATTTAACATGAACCCCAGCACCAGGTTTTTTGAAGCGACAGCAATTAGTTCGTATAAGTGCCTGGTTTCAAGCACCGCGCTTCTGGTGTCTGCTATAGCTGCTTGAATCTTGCTGAGTGCCTGACGTAATGCCGCAATGTCCTGGTGTGTTGCATTCACCGCAGCTTCTTCCACAAGAACCGGGTAAATTGATTTTCTAGCTTCGAGCACAGAGCGAAATGTCGCGTTCGCAAACTGTAGCTGTAGCGATAGCCCGCTGGTCAGATGATTGATGTCGGGGACATTGACGACTGGGCCGCCCCCGGGTCCTGCTTTAATGCGTAAGGCACCCTGGAATTCCAGCAGTCGAAGCGCTTCCCTGACCGTCGCGCGGGAGACACCTTGTCGATCAATCATCACGTGTTCCGCGTCCAGCTTGGTGCCGGGTGACAGCGATTTCGTTTGTATGTCCTGGACGATGTTACGGGCAACTTTGGTTGCAGCGCGTTCAGCGGATTGTTTCATGTGCTTGTGTTCCCCTCTTTTTTAAGGAGCAATTGGGCGAGCCTTGCGCGGTGATAACTGGCATCGCCTAACAGCACCTGATTGTGCATTTGCCTTTTCATGTAGATATGAACAAAACACTCCCAGGTAAAGCCGATGCCACCGTGGAGCTGTATGGACTTTTTTGAACCAAAAGCCGCAGCATCGTTGGCTGCTGATTTGGCCATGTGTGCATAGGCAAGCGCGGTGTCAGGTTCCGAATCGATAGCACAAGCAGCGTTATAAAGATGAGAGCGTGCCAGATCGAGGGCGACCATAAACTCAACGAGCGGATGCTTCACAGCCTGGAAGAACCCGATGTTGTGATCAAACTGTTTGCGAGTTCGTGCGTACTCTGAAGTTGTCTGCAATTGCCACTCTGCGGCACCACAGATATCTGCACTGATCAGAACAAGCATGGCTGGTAGTGCTTTTACCATCGCAGCACCGGCGACCGCACCATGCGCCATAACCTGGTCTTCAAAAATTTCAACGTTTTCTAGAACAACACGCCCCTGATCCCTGGTCAGGTCAATGATCGTGTCTGGGTGGATGGAAACTCCAGGTGAGTTGGCGGGTAACCAGATCAATGCAAGTTCATCCTGATCTTTGGCCGCAACAAGTAAATGTTTCACCTTTTGCGGATCCTGGACAAACCAGGCGGTCCCATTCAGACAACCAGCACGGAGAGTTACTTCTGTTTCGTTGGCATCCCACGAACCAAAGTGGTTACTGGTTGCAAGACTCGCTGCCTCGCCCCTGACAATGTCCTGCATGGCTGATGTCGCATTGTCACTATCGCAGTGCCTCAGCACATATGAAGTATTAAAGGTAGGTAACAGCGGTCCCGGCAATGCCGCGAGTCCAGCCTGTTCCACCAGTGTGGCTGCGGCAACTGCTGACATGTCAAGTCCACCTGCAGACTCGGGAATTGGAATCGTTAGCCAGCCAAGGTCAACAATCTGCTGCCATAAATCTCTGCTCCAATGACTTTCATCACCGGCAGCAGGGTTGCTGTTCGCCGCAATCAACTGGTGCAAGGTCTGTGTAGCCAGGTTGTCCGCAAAGAATTTAGCTGCGACGTCTCGCAATGCCATTTCATCATCACCAAATCCAAAGTTCTTTGGTTGGGTTTTGGGTAATAGTGCTGCCTTGTTCATCGACGTCACGCTCAACGAGTCTTATCCAGGCCAAGCACCCGCTCGCCCAGGATGTTCTTTTGAATTTCGTTGGAGCCTCCGGCAATCGTCCCACCAAAAGAACTGAGGTAGGCTTTTGGCCATTTGCCATTTTCCGGAGCATGTTTGTTATGTTCGGTCAAAGTGCTCATAACACCCTCGATCTCCATTGCCAGGGCAGCCGCGTCCTGCAGATATTCGGTACCAAGCAGTTTGTCCTGCAGCGCCAAGCGTTGCGGATCTGCCAGCGTTGGGACGCCACGTAAACGACGGTTCTGCTTGATACCGACCTGTCGGATCAACATATTCATGACCTTGTCGCAGATCACTGGGTCATCAATCGCGGGATTCCCATTGCGCGAGCATTGCCTGGCGAGGTTGATGAGTGGGAACTCTTCAAGACCCTTAGTCTTAAGTTCCTTTTCAACGCCCTGCCCGCCAGAAGTTGGTGTGGTGAGCTTGCCTGCACCTCGCTCGTGGGCAAGGGTTGTCATGGCAACCTGCCAGCCGTTGCCAACACCATCGAGGCGCCAGTTGTCTTCGATCTCAAGATTGTCAAACAGCACTTCATTGAAACCCGCTTCACCGGTTATCTTGATGAGTGGTTTCACCTGGACCGATTTCCCAAGTTCCGATTTGATGGGCACCACAAAGTAGGTCAGACCTTTGTAGCGTTCAGATTTGTCGGTACGGGCGAGTAGAATCATGTAATCGGCAAACTGTGCCGTTGAGGTCCAGACTTTGTGACCGTTAATCAGCCAACCATCGTTGCCAACTGGTTCAGCGAAGGTCTGGACGCTGGCGAGATCAGAGCCCGCGCCAGGTTCGCTGAATCCCTGGCACCAGAGTTCATCGCCAGAAAACAGCTTTGGCAGGAATCGTTGTTTTAATTCATCGGAGCCATGATAAAAAATTGTCGGTGCCGCCATGCCAAGCCCGATAATGCCGGGAAAGATGGGTGTCTTCGCTCTTAGCATTTCCTGGTTAGCGACTCCCTGACACCGACTGCGTCCGCCACCGCCAACGTCTACCGGATAGTCACAACCAACCAGCCCATCTTTGTAAGCAGACTTCTGCCAGGCACGGTAGTAATCGAGTTGCTCATCTGTCACGACCTCAACACCCGATCTCACCGGTGTAAAGTCAGGCAGTGCGGGCGTGTTGTCTGCGAGCCATGAACGGCAATGTTCCCGAAACTCTTCCTGTTCCGGTGTATTCCTTTTAGTTTTTGCTGAATCAGTCATTATCAGTGGATCCCAGCTATGCCATGTGCGTCTAGTCGCCTGTGAATTTCGGTTGTCGTTTCTCGAAAATCGCTCGGACTGCTTCCTTGCCATCTTCGCTAGCGAGCCCCTTGCCGGTGTAACGCAATTCTTCACGAACCAATTGTTCAAGATCATCAGGTAAACCAACATGGGTCACCTGCAGTTTGGTCTGTCTGGCAGCCAGCGGCGCAATAGCAGCGATCTTGTGGCAATAGGATTCAAATGATTCTTGAAACTGATCAGCGGGAACCACCTCACCCACCATGCCGATTGCCAGTGCTTTTAGCGCATCAATAAACTCGATCTCCAGCAAAAAGCGCATGGTCTGCTCGTGACCGATGGCCTGGGGCAAAGTCCAAGTCAGACCGCAATCGGGCGACGTCCCAACACGGGCGTATCCAGGGTGAAAGGTAGCCCTGTCACTGGCAATGCGAATGTCGCAGCACATGGCGAGTGAAAGACCGGCACCAATCGCGAGTCCGTTGACACCACAAACAACGGGTTTCTCACAGCCAACCCGAATGCCAGTCACCAATCGCACCGCCCGTTCAATTGTGTTGGAAGCACTGTCTTTGCCGGTTCGATCTCGGGATGGACTTAGATCAGCACCGGCACAGAAAGTGTCGCCTTCGCCGGTAATACCAATAACCCTGACCGAGTCGTCACTTGCTGCTTGTTCGATGGCATGAACGATGGCGCCAGTCAGTTCGCCTGAAAGCGCGTTCTTTTTTTCCGGTCGATTGAGGCGAAGCAGAAGAACGTGTTCCTGCTGGTCTTTGATAAGGACGGACTCGCTCATCGTTTATAACCCGACTCTGAGGTTAAGTTGTGCCGCATTGTCGTGCAGAATCTTCTGTTGAACAGATATGTCGATGTCCTCTATTTCGTCGAGGATGTCGAGTGGTTTTTCCAGACCTTCCATATGTGGCCAGTCAGATCCGACGATGACCCTGTCTTCACCCATGTATTCAACCACTTCACGGATATCATCTTCCCAGAAGGGATTGATCCAAACGTGTTCTCTGAAAGCCTCGCCCGGATGCTGCTTGTAGTAGGTTGGCGTTCTTTCTGCGCTGTGATCAAAAGCACGCAACATTTCGGGCAGGAACTCAGAGCCGTTTTCAACTGACGCGATGCGAACGTTCGGAAATCTTTCAAACAGTTTGTCGAACACAAGGCTTGCAAGAAAATCCATGATGTTTCGCGGCCGATGGAAGTTGGTGACGCTGGGTTTAGTGCCCATCGACAGCACGTCCTGATTTTTTACGTCATAGCCATTGCTGTCGTGCCTGGTTGCACCAATATGCGCGACGACGGTAATCCCCGCCTCATTGACTCTTGACCAGAAGGGGTCAAAAACCTTGTGACCCGGGTTACGAGGCCCTTCTTTTGTGTGGACCGCGCTCGGTCGCATGACCAGGACTCTGGCGTCTTTCGCGAGCGCTTTCTCAAGTTCCGCGCAAGCATGATCAACGTCGGCAAGGCTGATGTAAGGAGCTGCAAACAACCTGTTCTGGTAGTTAAAGCCCCAGTCCTCATCCAGCCACTGGTTAAATGCGCTATATAAAGTGCAAACCGAATCGACATCATTCTTTAGCAATTCCTCGTAAAGAATCGCCAGGGTAGGAAACAACCAGGCAGCTTCAAGTCCTTGTTCATCCAGTCGTGCCAGCCGTGCATCGCGGTCCATATACTCCGCTGGCATTGGTTCGAGTGAGGAGCGGATTAGTTCAGCACTGGTCGTATTGTTCGGATTGCCGCGAAACAGTTCTCGCAGGACACCGGGCTTAGAAATTGGGTTAAATGTTGGATTGGTGAACCGGTCAACTTTGCCCGCAATCGTATGGTACTCCCGACCATCTTCCATTTTGATCCACTGGACACAACGCGCCTGCATGGCTTTTGGCACATGGCGAGTGAAGGCATCACGACCTTCATAGTAATGATTATCGGCGTCGAACAGTCGCCCCTCAAATCTGGGCATCACAGGCTCCCTGACTAATTGATGTTAATAATTATGATACTAATATATGCTTATCTGGATTATATTCGCAACAAAACAATTGAAATAACTTAAATAAAACATATAACTAGTATACTAATTATATAGAAGGAGGAAGGCTCCGATGAAGCTTGGATTGAGTATTGGCTATTCGGGGGGTGAGATGCGCCTGCCGGTCGAGAAGGTACAACTGGCTGAACAGTTGGGCTACGACAGCGTATGGACAGCGGAAGCCTATGGTTCGGATGCGTTGTCACCGCTCGCCTACTTGGCAGCAAAAACTGAACGAATCAAACTCGGTACCGGAGTCATTCAGTTGGCGGGACGTACTCCTGCAAATGCTGCCATGACTATTGCGACCATTGATGCCCTTGCAGGAGGTGGTCGTGTCATCTGCGGCATTGGTGTATCCGGACCGCAAATTGTTGAAGGCTGGTATGGGCAACCCTGGGGCAAACCTTACTACCGAATCAAAGATTACGTCACGATCATGAAGAAGATCCTGGCTCGCGAAGAGCCGGTCGTTCACGAAGGCAGGGAGATTTCACTGCCGTATGAAGGTGAAGGCGCAATGGGCGTCGGTAAGCCGCTCAAGTCGATTCTACATATGAACCCGGATATACCCATCTGGCTGGGTACCGGTATGGAATCCACCGTCAAGTTAACAGCGGAAATTGCTGACGGCTGGCTACCTTTAGGATTGGTACCTGAAACTGTAAAAACCTATGAGCCTTGGATAGAAGCAGGACTTGCAAAGGCTGGTAAGGACCATACCCAGTTTGAGACCCAGGCCGGTGGTGCGGTACTGATCACCGATGATGTTCAGAATGCACTCAACAGACTGAAGTCAGGTATTGCACTTTACGTTGGCGGGATGGGCCACAAAAGCAAGAATTTTCACAAAGAAATGATGATCCGCCGCGGATTTGGTGATGCAGCGGAACGCATCCAGGAATTGT
>CAZGCW010000236.1:0-6057 GCA_964524295.1 uncultured Pseudomonadales bacterium | reverse complement strand
CCGGCACTTGCCATGACAATTTGATGGGCGCTCCAGAATCACCTGGGTTACGCCAATAAGTATGCCAGCCAGGCTGCATTGATAGTTGAACACCGAGCAAAAATTCCAGGCCCGGCTGGACACTCGACACATCCGTCAGCAGTTGAGCACTGACCTGACCTGAGCGAACGATTTCAGATTGCAGCGCCTTGACTTCCGAGCCCTGTAGGACGGCACAGAACAACATTACGCTAAACCAGAACCGTTGCATGTTCAAGGTCTCATGCCCCATTGCACAGGACCTTTGGTCGCGTCCAATAAAGGATCAATCCATTCCACCCAGCGACATAATTTGCTTCTTGTTTCCCTGGGGTCAATCAGTTCATGGACAGCAAAACTTTCCATCATGGGAAAAGGCGAACGGGCGTCAATCAGCTTTTGTTCAAGCTCTTGTCGTTTTTTCTCTGGATCAGCTGCAGCAGCAATTTCCCGATGGTAGGCGACTGCCACCCCACCCTGCACCGGAAGCGCACCCATTTCATACGAAGGCCAGGCCAATTTATAAGTATTGGGCGCAAAATGTGCAGCTGAAGCAACACCGAATGATTTATGCACAGCAACCGTTGCCCAGGGGACCGTGGACTGCACGGCAGCAGCAACAGCACTCATCCCATATCGTATTGCGGCTGATGCTTCTGATTCAGGACCTATCATAAAACCAGGTTCATCCATGAAGTTAACGATGGGGATGTGAAAAGTATCGCACAGTTCCATCATCCTCTTCGCTTTCTGGGAGCCCTGGGCTGTCATCGCCCCTGCAAAGTGCTTACAATCGTTAGCGATGACACCCACCACGTGGCCGTTGAGTCGAGCCAGGCCGATAATCTGTCCTCGACCAAATAAAGGGGCTACTTCAAACCAACTGTCCTTATCCATGATCAGTTTGATCAGTCTACGCATATTAAATGCTTTCCGAGGATCCTTTGGGACTATATCCACGAGTTCTTCTTCTCGACGTTCTGGATCATCCTCCGAAGTTTGTCGGTCTGGTCTTTGCCAGATATTCTGGGGCATATAACTTAAGAATCTCTTAATTTCAGAGAATGCTTCAGCCTCTGAATCAACTACGTTATCAACCAGGCCACTTTTAGCATGAACCCGCCAACCACCCAGCTCTTCTTTGGTCAGTTTCACACCCAGGGCCCGCTCAACTAATGCAGGTCCGGCAACCATCACCTGAGATAGACCCTTCACCATCACAGAAAAGTGTGACGCGACCAATCTCCCAGCAGGAAACCCTGCGACAGGCCCCATCGCCGCGGAAACAACCGGAACTTCTGTCATCGCAGCGGCGATGACCTTAAATCGAGGATCCGCATAAACAGGCGAACCGACGGTCTTCGGACCACTGCCGGATGAACCTGCTACGCTGCCACCGCCCCCTTCCAGAAGCCGGACAAGGGGAACCTTAAAATGCAAGGCTAATTCCTCGGCATAGACACTTTTCCTGAGACCGGCTCCATTCGGCGATCCTCCTTTCAAAGTGAAATCCTCTCCACCTAAGACAATTCTCCGCTGATCGACCTGTGCAAACCCAACAACATAGTTTGCTGGACTAAACGAGATAATATTGCCGTCGGCATCTTTTTCAGCAAATCCGGCCCCTTCACCATGCTCCTCAAATGAATCCTGATCAGCCAGTGCCGTAATACGCTCCCGGATAGTAAGGCGTCCCTTGGCGTGATGAAGTGCAATACCTTCCTCCCCACCCTGCTGCTTTGATAATTTTCGCCGTAGGCGAATCTCATCAGTCTCTTGTTGCCAACTCATTGTACAAATCCCTCCTGATATTCATCACCCCAGAGTATGCAGCCAGGGCTTGAACTGATAGTGGCTAAAAGCTAATGACTTAAAACCTGGCGGCCTAAACACTGGGCGGTTACAGAAAACTGTTTGACCCAACCCGTGGGAAGCCAATTGTCTTATTAAAAACTAAGCCCATCCGCAGGTCACTCAACCGATTATTCACTAAACCAACGAATCACAAGGCTGGCAATTCACCATAACCAATTCAAAACCGCAACATAATTTCAAACAACCTCAACCAACTGTAAGCGGTTAATTATCACCATAATGCTGATAAAAACTAAAACTTACCTTCTTTTTCCGCCATTTAGTGGTAAGGCACAAGCGATCATGGTACTTTCCCTTTCCATGATTTTCGACAGATTTCGGACAATTTGTTATCCCGATCACCAGCGAACTCACTGCAAAAACTACGGTATGAGGAATCAAAGGATGTTCCGGGTTTAGATTAAGCTAAGTAATACCTGGAAAAACTTCCAGGAACTTAGGTAGCTGGGCAAGAGTGTGAGCTAAGCAAACCCGAAAAGATCAATAGATTATGCCCAGTAATGAAGACAACAACGGATAGGCTGGAAAGTTAAACGCGCACTGATCGCCCTCTGAGGCTTCAGGGCAAAGCCACTCTATTGGAAATGAGAACGACGACTGGAATTGATACAACCTTAGTAAACGGTAACTTACGATTTCTGGATTAAAATACAACCATTTATGAGCCAGTGCTCATTTAAAATACTCGACTAACCTACCTCTCTGGACACCACTTATGCTGATAGTAGTACCCGCTGAAACAGCAGAAACTGAACGACGAGTCGCGCTCGTACCGGACGCTGTTAAAAAGTTATCCAAACTCGGCCTTTCTCTGAAGGTTGAATCAGGTGCCGGATTAAAAACTGGCTACTCCGACGAGGATTACCGCTCGGCAGGGGCCGAGATTGAAGCTGATCGAAGTGCTTTGCTGGGTCAAGCTGACATGGTCCTTCGGGTCCAGAAGCCGTCACTATCGGAAATCGACCTATTGAATGCCGGCAGCATTCAAATCAGTTATCTCGACCCCTATAACGAACCGACACTGATTGATAAATTAGCTGAAAATTCAATTACAGCCATCAGTATGGAAATGATCCCTCGGACCACCCGAGCCCAGAAAATGGATGCCCTCAGTTCTCAGGCTAACCTGGCCGGCTACGTCATGGTCATCTTGGCCGCTCAAAAGCTAGACCGGATTTTACCCATGATGATGACCCCGGCTGGCACGATCAGCCCTGCCAAGGTATTCGTAATTGGTGCCGGTGTTGCTGGACTGCAGGCAATCGCGACGGCCAAGCGGCTTGGCGCCCGGGTAGAAGCCTTTGATACCCGACCAGTGGTAGCAGAGCAGGTACAATCACTGGGTGCTAAGTTCGTTGAAATTGATTTAGGTGCAACCGGACAGACTGAAGGCGGATATGCAAAAGAATTGACTGCCGGGCAACTTGAACTGCAGCGGCAAGGCATGAAATCAGTTATCAGCCAGGCAGATATCGTGATAACCACGGCACAACTGTTTGGTCGCCCGGCGCCTAAGATTGTAACCCATGACATGGTCGCGGTGATGAAACCAGGCGGTGTTATCGTCGATATGGCCGTCGACTCAGGTGGTAACGTAGATGGCTCAGTTGCAGATCAGACAGTCGATGCCGGCGGTGTTTCGATCATTGGCATGTCTAATCTACCAGCTGAAGTGTGTAAAGATGCCAGCCAGATGTACGCCGCTAATCTGGTGAATCTGGTAACAGAATTCTGGAACGTAGAGAACGAGACATTTTCGCTTAATTTAGACGATGACATCCTCAATGGATGCGTCATAACGACTGCAGGCTCGATTGTAAACCAATCGATTCTATCTTTGAGAAACCAGGAGTCTTAAATGGACACAGTTTTCCTTACCTTCATACTCGTCCTCGCTGTTTTTCTGGGCTTTGAACTGATCTCCAAAGTACCGGCGACCTTGCACACCCCTTTGATGTCGGGTGCTAATGCAATCTCAGGTATTACCTTGGCAGGTGCGTTCCTGGCTGCAGGCAGCACGGACAATGATATGGCCAGCTGGCTGGGCGGTGCTGCTGTCACTTTTGCAACGATTAATGTCATAGGCGGTTACCTGGTCACGGACCGCATGCTGAGCATGTTCAAAAGTAAGCGGAGTACGGGTAAATGATTGATTTAATCGCCAACTTTTCTTATATCGTATCGGCTGCTTTATTTATATATGGCCTGAAAATGCTCGGTTCTCCAGCGACGGCTCGAAAGGGAAATATACTCTCCTCAATTGGTATGTTCGTCGCCGTTGTTGCAGCGTTGGTCTCAGATGGAACCGATTTTGAAATCATTGCCGGCGGCATGATCATGGGTGCCGCCATAGGCTTACTCGCAGCCAGATTGGTGGCTATGACCAGTATGCCGGAAATGGTTGCGCTATTTAATGGTTCCGGCGGCGCGGCTAGCCTACTGGTAGGCTGGGCAACACTGTACCTGCACACGGATGCAGGTATCAGTGGATTCACCGCTTTTACCATTGCATTAGCGATTTTAATTGGCGGCCTGACATCGACGGGAAGCCTTATCGCCTATGGAAAACTAAGCGAGAGATTGAACAGTGCCGCTTTCGTATTCTCGGGCCAACGATTCCTAAACGGCTTGTTGCTGATTGCCATTGCCGTCTGCATTTATCTTTTCTGTGCGGACCCGGCGGCTGATTCAGTCTACCTTTATGGACTATTAGGCCTGGCTCTGTTACTTGGAATAATGGCCGTGATCCCCATCGGCGGAGCAGATATGCCAGTGGTCATCTCCCTCCTGAACAGCTATTCCGGGATTGCTGCCTGTGCAGCCGGCTTTGCTATAAACAACAACATCCTTATTGTAGCAGGTTCATTAGTCGGTGCTTCAGGGATTATCCTCACCAATATCATGTGTAAAGCCATGAACCGATCGCTTGCTAATGTACTATTCAGCGGCTTTGGCGCGGTTAAGGTGGGTAAAGCAGTCGAAGGCGAAGTCAAGCCCGTTTCGGTGGAAGATGCCTATTACATTCTTGAAGCCGCATCTAATGTCTGCTTTGTTCCGGGGTATGGTATGGCCGTTGCTCAAGCCCAACACGTCGTTAAAGAACTTGGCCAAATTCTTGAGGCCAATGGTTGCGAAGTATCTTACGCTATTCATCCAGTAGCCGGTCGTATGCCTGGGCATATGAACGTTCTCCTGGCTGAAGCAGATGTTCCCTACGAACAACTCGTAGAAATGGATGATATCAACCCAAGAATTGAAAATGTTGACGTTGCTATTGTGATCGGCGCTAACGATGTTGTGAACCCGAGTGCACGCGAAGACGAAGACAGTCCCATCTATGGCATGCCCATAATTAATGTCGACCAAGCCAGAACTGTTTTTGTGCTGAAACGTTCTATGGCATCCGGATTCTCAGGGGTTGATAATCCTCTTTTCTTTGGTGAGAACACCCGGATGCTGTTTGGGGATGCAAAAGAAAGTATCTCCGGGGTTATCTCTGAATTCGGCTCCTGATTCGGCGTCCGGTCCCGGTTATGCATCGATCCAATCCTCTGACTGGGCCCAGCCAGAGGTAATCCGATGGATAGGCCATATTAAAACCAAGCAAAGACCCAGCATGCATCCCGCCAGATGACAGATAAAACCGCCCAAACTCATAGCCAAGGGCAAGACCAGCAGCATCACCAGCAGCAATACCAATAGGTTCAAGTAGTAGTTCCCAGGAAATAAATGCTGACACCTCAGGCTGAGCCCTAACAACCAGCCTAGAACCCCTGCTAAACCACCCGAAAGTCCGACGATGCCATCTCCCTGAAAAGATAAATATCGGGCGGCCATATCGACCACAAACAACGAACCGGAAGCGCTGAAGTACAGCAATACAAAATATCGAGCCCCCAGCAGCGGGCCTGCTAACACCGCCAGCATAAAAATCACAGCACAATTACTCATATAATGAACCAGGCTGGTATGCAATAGCGGCGCGGTAAAATACCGAGTCCAATTGAACTGCTCACGATGATCAAAAATAACCGCCCCTTGCATCAGTAAGTCGTCGAACAAACCAGGAAATCGCGTCATATAGACTTGACTCAAACCGATTAACCCAGCAAATCCAGCCGAATACAGCAAATAAGGCCGACAATGACTGTACAACCAGCCGTA
>CAZGCW010000235.1:0-6059 GCA_964524295.1 uncultured Pseudomonadales bacterium | reverse complement strand
ACCTAACACCTTATAAAAAACCAGCATGAACAGGACGACCAAACTGAAACCAACTACCACCGAGGTTGCCCCCAGTTCGATGTTTTCCTTCCCCAGACTGGCTCCGACGGTCCTCTCTTCGGCAATGAACATATCAGCTGCGAGTGCCCCTGCTCTTAATAATAAAGCCAGTTCCCGCGCTTCGCCCGCCTGCAGGCCGGTAATCCTGAAGCCGACGCCTAAAGCAGCCTGGACAGTCGCCAGAGAGATAATCTTTTTTTCAACATAAGGCTCAGAAATCTTCACCTCCTGCCCATTTACAACTTCGTACCTGTCTCGCGTCTTCGTCTCAATAAATACCACCGCCATTCGGCGACCGATATTGTAGCGCGTCGCTCGATGCATCAGCTCGCCGCCTTCACTATCCAAGGTTATATTAACCTGCGGCAACCCGGTATCAGCATCGAAACCGACTTGGGCATCAAAGACGCGCTCACCTCTTAAAATCAAATCTCGTTCCGCTCGTACCGCTCGACCCTCGTAATCAAAAGGAATCACCGTTGATCTTGAAGCCCCGGGTTTGGCCTCCATCCTGAATTCCAATGTGGCAACCTTACCCAAAATCTTCTTAGCCTCAGCCGTGTCCTGAACACCGGGCAAGTCGACGACAATGCGTTGCCGGCCTAACCGCTGCACCAACGGCTCGGCGACACCAAGCTCATTTACCCGGTTTCGAATGGTTTGCAGATTCTGCTGCACCGCAAAATCCTCAATTTCTCTAACAGCGGCATCACTCATGGTCAGTAATAAATCAAAACCCAGTTCTTCTGCATTGGTAATTGTGAACTGCTGGTAAGCCGGCTCGATTTGCTGCCTGGCTTTGAATCTTAACTCGGCGGTCGCAAACGATATCCTCAGCGTCTGCCCATTGATGATATCACTGCCCGTGTATCGCACTCGATCCTCACCGGTTCGCAATGTACGCTTGATATCCTGCTCCATGCCCTCTAAACGATCTGCAACGGCACGTTCAGTATCAACCTCCATCAGGAAATGCACGCCACCGCGTAGGTCCAGACCATATTTCATGGGCTCAGCACCCAGATTTCGAAGCCATTCAGGTGTCGTTGGGGCTGAATTTAATGCAACGATAAAATCACCTGAAAGATCGTGCAAAGATCTCTGGATAATCGCCTGGCCTTGTAACTGATCATCTGCAGTTGGAAACCGTATCAAAGCGCTCGGCGTCAATAGTTCGGCGGACAGATACGAAATCGCCCCTTGTTTGAGGCTGGCTGTTGCGACATCCAACTCATGCTGGGTGATGGCCCTGTCATCCCTGTCACTAGAGATCTGGATTGCAAAATCTGGCGGATAGGCGTTTGGCAGCGCATAAATCACCCCAAACAACAGGGCACCCAGAACCAGCAGATTTTTCCATAGAGGATATCGATTTAACACGTTCTGGCCCCGATAACACGATTAATCAAGTTCAAATGGATTTTATTGTACCCTTGGGTAAGGCCGCGGTCACCGCGCCTTTTTGAAGTTTCAGTTCAACTCCCTCAGTCACTTCGAAAACAATAAACTGCTCTTCTACCTTGGTTACTTTACCGACTAACCCGCCACTGGAGATGACCTCATCTCCCTTGGCTAGATTAGCTACTAGATCCCTATGCTCCTTTGCACGTTTCGCCTGTGGACGCCACAGCAAAAAATAAAAAACCAGGGCAAAGGCTACCAGGATAAACAAATCTAACCCAGGCATCAGATGAACCCCATCTGAGCATGAGCATTAGATATAAACCATTCAGACATAGGACTCTCTCTATTTAAGGACTAACATCATATCGCGGAAATCACTTTAGGGGCTGTATTGTCCAGATTACCAGCCCCTGACGCAATCTCTGCGTCATTTCAGCGACAAATTAGATTCCAACCGCTTCAATACTGGGCTCTTCCTGCCAATTCTGATAAATCTCCCGGGTTAGGTCATCGAAGGTTTGCTCATTAATTGCGGCTCGCATCTGATCCATTAATCGCAGGTAATAATGAACATTATGAATTGAGTTCAGTGTTGAACCCAAAATTTCCTTACACTTATCCAGGTGATGCAAATAGGCCCTGGAAAAGTGCGTACAGGTATAACAATTGCATCGCTGATCAAGTGGCTCTTTCGATGTTTTGTTGATCGAATTGCGTATTTTAACTACGCCTTGAGAAGTAAATAAATGACCGTTCCTGGCATGCCGCGTTGGCATGACACAATCCATCATATCAACGCCTCTGCGAACACTCTCAATCAGATCCGCCGGGGTTCCCACGCCCATCAGGTATCTTGGGGCATCTGCCGGCATCTCTGGGGCAATGGCGGCTAAGGTGTCCAGCATGGCTTGCTTTGGCTCACCTACAGATAGCCCGCCAATGGCATAACCCTCAAAACCGATTTCCATCAAACCCTGCAAGGAATTCAGCCGCAAATCTTCGAACACACCACCCTGTATGATGCCAAACAGGGCATTGTCGCTCTGATAGGCTTGCCTGGATCTTTTCGCCCAGCGAAGACTCAGTTGCATAGAGGCCTCAGCGATGCTCCGTTCGACCGGATAAGGCGTGCATTCATCAAATATCATGGCAATATCTGAATTCAATGCCATCTGGATATCCATAGAAAGCTCTGGGGTCATCAGAATGCGGTCACCATTGACGGGCGAACGAAAGGCAACGCCTTGTTCTGTCACTTTATTCATCTCGCCTAGACTGAAAACCTGAAAGCCCCCGGAATCGGTCAGAATAGGCCCTTGCCAACCCATAAATCCGTGTAATCCTCCATGCTCATGCAGCACATCGGGCCCGGGCCGAAGCATGAGATGAAAGGTATTACCTAACAGTATCTGCACTTGTAATTCCAGCAATTGCGCAGGCATGAGTCCTTTAACCGTACCATAGGTTCCCACCGGCATAAAAATAGGCGTTTCGACTACCCCATGCGCCAATTCAAGAATCCCGCAACGAGCATTACCATCGGTGTTTTTTAGCGTGAAGTTCATACTTTAATTCGTTTCGAGCAGTTGAGTGATCTATTCATTGTTTAATTCATAGCGATTCACGAAAGCGGTTCACTCAAAGCTGCTCAAAAACATCACCTGACAAATTGGACTGCCACTCAATAACCGAGAGATACATCTCATTGATCTCTGCCGGGACCAGTCCTAATTCGCCCAGCCATCGCCAGTTGACTTCAGAGAAGGCTCCTTTTTGAATATTTTCAGCCGTATCAAGGATAAGCCCCAGCTCTCCTTCTCGTTCTAACAAGGCTGCCTTGACATCTTCACGCAGGGACATCGACTCCACCAGCGCGGGTAGAGGCTGGTCGAAATAGGCATCCATGGATGAAAGCAGACCGACAGAATAAAATACAGGCGCCTCATGTTTCCTGAACTTTGCCCCCATTACCTCACACAACTTAGCTTTTTCCAGAGCATGGGCTCGTAGGGCATCCGGCTTGTCTGACATTTCAGCCAGAGCCAGGAGACTCGCCAAACTACGCATGGCATCCATTCCAAGGTACGTCATTGCCCGGGATAAAGACTCGATTTTATGGCGCGGCTGATAATAAGCCGAGTTCACCAACTTCATGGTTTTAAAGCCAAGCACCGGGTCTCGTTCGACGTATTTTTCTAGTTCTCCCATGGTGCTTTTGGGGTCCTGAAGACGATTCAGCAATTCCAAAACGATGAGCTTATTTGCTGTCATTTTTTTGCCTTCAATCGGCTCCGGCTTACTCAAAAAATTACCCTGAAAAAGCACAAAGCCCATCTGCCTGCATTTATCCAGAACCTCCTGGGATTCAACCTTTTCAGCCAACAATAACGCGTCCAGGGATTGAAACCGTTCAACCATATCGCTCAATTGCTGCTCACTCAGATCAAGCAGATCCAGTTTTATTACATCCGCCAGGGGCAGCAAGGGTTCAGCCGCGGGGCTATACACAAAATCATCCAGGGCAATTTGGTGACCCTTTGCCTTAAGCCGCTGAACCTGGGCAATCAGTTTTGGGGTAATCTCAACATCTTCAAGAATTTCGATCACACACCGACTTGGATCAATGGGCAGGTCCATTTCCAGAAGGTTACTGGTGAAATTAATATAGGCTTGATGCTCGCCGACTAATTGCCCTAAGTCCAGATTTGTAAATGCATTAATGATGACGGCTGAAGTAGCTTGGTCACCATCAACCACCTTTGCCTCATCGGCATCGAACTCCCGGAATAACAGCTCGTAGGCCACGATTTCAACTTCTGCATTGAAAATGGGCTGCCGTGCCAATAAGAGCTGTTTTTCAGTTTTCTGCTGCAAATTAGGTTCACTCTGCATGACGACATTATATCCAAGAGCCCTATCGAAAAAACGACAGGCATTATGTATGTAATCCTCCGATCTACAAAGTCCTATTCGGCAGAACAGTCTGTTTCAGCGTTGACCTGGTCTATAGAACATTTACGTTCTGTTATGCAAAAAATAGCACAGACTGGCTCGAATTGTAATTTGAAAACAATCAAACTAAGCATCCGCAGGCAGTCTGGCTTACCGGTAACCTATGATTCGAAGATCTTAAGCTCGACCGTCGCAACAGCTTAATGGCATAGAACAGGGCTTTTAGTCTTCTAACTGCGTGCAAATTCCTTTGTTTATGCACTAATTGTTTGCAGGCCTACCCGACATCAGCATGGCATCACCATAACTGAAGAAGCGATACTTCTGATCAATCGCCTGCTGGTAAGCTTCTTTAATCAGGTCCGAGCCCGCAAAAGCGCTGACCAACATCAGCAATGTGGATTCCGGCAAATGAAAATTAGTCAGTAGACTATCAACGGTTTTAAACGTATAGCCGGGAAAAATAAAAATCTGTGTGTCGCCCTGGTAGGCACGCGCGACCCCAGACGATGAAGCCGCCTCGAGGGCACGTGCACTGGTCGTGCCGACAGCCACTACAGATCCTTTACCTGCTTTGCACTGAGCAGTGCGCTCGCAGGTATGCTCACTAATCTGGAACCATTCACGATGCATATCATGGTCTTGTATATCTTCCACTCGCACCGGCTGGAAGGTCCCCGCCCCCACATGCAGCGTCACTGCCTCTCGCTGCACGCCTTTTTCTTCCAGTTGTTGCAGCAATTCATGATCAAAGTGTAACCCCGCTGTAGGCGCTGCGACCGCACCATCGTTAGTTGCAAATACGGTCTGGTATCTTTCCAGATCCGCTGCTGTAGGCTCTCGGTCAATATAAGGCGGTAACGGTACCAGGCCCAGATCACGGGCAATACCGGACACGCCAGGCGAGGGAAACCGCAGCAAATAGAATTGACCTTGTCGGCCGTCCACCAGAACCGGTGGAAAATCAGCCGACAACACTATTTCTGCTCCCTTCTTCAGTGGTTTGCTTGTCCTGACCTGTGCAGTTGCAGTGGTGTCCGATGTAATCCTTTCGAGTAGTATCTCCACTTTCCCACCTGTGGACTTATGCCCTAAAAATCGGGCCGGTATCACCCTCGTATTGTTAAAAACCAGCAGATCCCGTTCCGTGACGAGAGAAGGAAAATCTGAAAATCGATAATGGCTAATTTGGCCAGAAGAGATGTCAATGTGCATCAACCGGCTGCCGGAGCGACGCGGTGTTGGTTGGGTTGCAATCAGTTCAGAGGGAAGTTCAAAAAAGAAATCAGAACGCTTCATCGACTCGTTTATTCAGGAGAGTTTCGTCGCCGATTGTAACACCAATAGGCAGGCGGTTTGAGCAATACCTCGGTAAAGTAGGGGCACCATATAGGCTATCTGCGTCATCCAACCGGACTCAACCCCTGATGGCTAGCTGACCCTAAGCGAGATTACCCTTCAGAAGAATTCCGCTTTTATAACCCCGGTTAATTCAGCAACTGCATTCGAGGGTCAAACGGATTCCTTAAAGTCAGCCCCCTATGATATTTAGCCACCACAACCTTTCAAAAGTTTTCGCAATAAACCCCGCCTCTGCTATACTCTCCGGCCTCACGTGCCGGGGTGGCGGAACTGGTAGACGC
>CAZGCW010000234.1:0-6115 GCA_964524295.1 uncultured Pseudomonadales bacterium | reverse complement strand
TCGGGTTTTTTTCCAATAATATCGTCGTGATTCTGCTGTATACCCTCCCCTATCTGGCTGATAGTGGTTTTTCAAGAACCGAAGCCTCCTTGGCGATGGTCATTGCGTCGATTCCTGCGCTTGTTTCTAAACCCGTCTGGGGCTACCTGGTCGATCGATCTCCTGTCAAACCGCTTGCGGCCGTTTCAGCCGGCATCACCGGTATAGCGCTTTTACTGATCATCTTTGCAACTGAGCAGCGGCAACTGCTCTGGGTATACGCAGCTTATAGCCTGCTAGGGCTGGGTTGGGGGGGCATGATCCCTATGCAGGAGGTAATATGGACTGGCTTTTTCGGCCGCCGCCATATTGGTGCCATCAGAGGAGCCGCCATGCCCTTTGCACTCCTTTTAGGCGCATTGGCGCCT
The DNA here is from genome assembly GCA_964524295.1 of uncultured Pseudomonadales bacterium. Taxonomy (GTDB): domain Bacteria; phylum Pseudomonadota; class Gammaproteobacteria; order Pseudomonadales; family Azotimanducaceae; genus UBA9926. The sequence goes on along the minus strand of CAZGCW010000234.1, from coordinate 5,708 downwards.
TGGCTAGTGGGGCTTTATCATGACATCTACCAGCAATTCAACGGTGCCCTGATGACCGTTGCTTTGCTCAATATCTTTTCTGCATTCCTAATATTTTTTGCACCACCACCCAAAAGAGCCAATTCCTGAACAAGCCAGGCTCTCTCGTTTCGCCACCGGTACGGATTTAGATGCCTGAAATCCAATTAACGGTTTAAGTATCTGAGGACATCCTGCCCCTGCCAGTTTTCTGAAGCCTGCGCTACCATCCGATAAAATCCCAGCAACTGTTCGCTCTCCTGGTAAATCTCCAGAAAGTGCCCCAATGACGGTAACGTGTCCACAAAGGCAAATTCAACGCCAGACGAAGTTTTAGCTCGGGTGGCAATTTCTAACTGCTGTTCCTGAAAATGCTGATAAGCCTGTTGCATAGAGGGGACCATCATTGCAACATGATGCAGACCAAAAAAACCTTCGTCATAAAGATCCCTAAAAGGCGATGGTCCTAGGGAATCCTGCTGAACCAGTTCCAACATGACATTACCCCATTGCCCGTAGGCTGAGCTATGCACCAGGGTCCCTTCTTTACCACGATGAACAACCCAGTCCAGCGGAATTTCTTTAGCTATGAAAAAGGGCCCAGCGCCAAATCTTTGATTCGCAGTTACCGCGCTATCTTCAATGTTTTCCACAAAGTAAGCTATTTGAACCACTGGATAACACAGATCCATCATCGCAGCCATTTCTCCTTCTCCCTTGTTCTTGGTTTCGCAAACTGCAGGTCATCATAAGTAAACTCTAACAGATCCGAAAAATTGTATTGCCGAACACAGTCAGAAATGGTTGGATAATACGACTAAGCAATTCTACGAGGAAATCAAATGAGTCAAAGGCTAGAACAGAAAGTAGCCGCCATCACGGGCGCCGCCAGCGGTTTTGGATGCGCAGCCGCGAAACGTTTTGTTGCCGAAGGTGCGAAGGTCGTACTGGGTGATATTCAAGAAGATGCAGGGCGTGCGCTCGCAGCTGAACTGGGCTCAAAGGCTATTTTTGTATCCTGCAATGTGACCAGGGAAGAAGATGTGCAGAACCTCATAGAAACCGCTGTCAGCCAATTTGGTCGGTTGGATATTATGTACAATAATGCCGGCATCGTCGGCTCCGCTGGCCCCATAGCAACAACTCCGGCAGACGAATGGAAATTCACCATTGATGTATTACTCAACGGCGTTTTCTACGGATGCAAACACGCAGCGCGGGTCATGTCGGAACAAGGCTCAGGATCCATCATTAACATGGCCAGCACAGCCGGCCTGATGGGCGGTCTCGGTCCTCATGCCTATGCAGCTTCCAAGCACGCTGTCATTGGCCTGACTAAAAACACGGCCGCCGAACTCTGCAAAGTCGGCGTGCGTGTCAATGCAATCGCCCCAGCGGGCATGGCAACAGCCATGGTTGCTGCTCTCAGCGGCGACGCCACCGCCATCGAAGAAACTAAAGAAAGGTTGGCAAAGACGTCTCCTCTTAAGAATCGCCCAGGCGTTGCAGAGGATGTAGCCAATGCAGCCCTCTGGCTGGCGAGTGATGAGTCCGGCTATACCTCGGGGCATACCCTCACAACTGATGCTGGGCTAACCACCGGCGCTTCATTGAATGCATCACCATTTCAGGAATACCAACCTCTGATCAGAGAAGCGGGGAACCGGGGATTAGAGATGTCAGACTAGTCAGTCTGATTTCGATAGAAACCGGGTAATCCAGGTACCGCTATACATTCCTAGCAACATGACGATGGCGAACGAGATGATGTGCCAATCAAGATAGGCAATCCCGGCAATTACCGGGCCAGGGCACAGGCCGGATAAACCCCAACCCATGCCAAACAGGCAGGCACCTACCACCAGTGTCAGGTCGATATTAGTGTGACTGGGTTGGGCGAAGACATCCGCCAATACGGGTTTGTCCATTTTTGGGACCAATAACTGAAAAGCCGGTACGGTAACCGCTAGGCCACCCAACATCACAAAGGCCAATGAAGGGTTCCATTCAGCACCAAGATCCAGAAACCCGAGGACATTAGCAGGGTCTGTCATACCTGAAAAGGCTAGTCCAAAGCCAAATAACGTGCCTGCGACTAGAACAGAACAGTAATTCACAGCGCACCCAAAAGAGAATGCACAAAAACGGTTAGGAATGCTGTGCTGACAAACAGGAGTGTAGCCACAATAGAACGCCGAGATAATCGTCCAATTCCACAAATTCCATGGCCACTGGTGCAACCGTTTCCTATTCTAGTTCCCATACCCACCAGAAAAGCGGCTGGTAATAGAGTGTACGGGGATTGATCAAATACTGGGGCGACTTGCCCTGATAGCGACAGATGAATAACCGTCCCAAGACAAATCCCGGCAAGGAACAACCAAGCCCAAAGGTGACGCCGAGGGTCACTAAATGAACGATACAAAAGACCACTTATACCGGCAATCCTGCCATTGAATAACATCAGCAACGTCGCTCCGAGACCGATACAAATACCACCTATAAATGCATTGATAATACTCGCTTTCTCCTCTGGTTATGATGCACTATCGCATACAAATCTTCACAGACTTACCCTGATATAGCAATCCATCCCCAACGAATCCTGTTTCCTTTGGCTGATCCAATTTAACTCGGCTGAACTAGACAAGCCGCTCGAAATCCATAACAAGGTACCTAACAAATGCAATTTTGACGGACCCGCCACCAAACACACTTTCTTGTCTAGCCAGGAAAGGCTCATTTAGTAGTGTTATCCCAACTGAGGCAACATCGTAGCCCGTCCTAAAAAGGCGCTCTACCAGGCTTACCCATGCCAATAAGACAAAAAACTTCGTCTCTCACCCGCTTTTGACCCTTTAGATCGGAATCAAAACTAGTTTTCTACATTTCCCTACAATTGACAGTTGCAGTCACTGTCAGGACAGCATAGGCTGAGAGATATTATAGATGAAAAGAAGTGTGGTAAAAGTCAAAAAATAAATCCGGCCCCTGGAGATCCAGGCATGCGATATTTACTTGTATCCACCCTAATCTTGTTTCTGACAGCTTGTGAATCTGAATATGACAGCTGTTTTAAAAAACAATTAGAAATTGAAAGAGAACGTTATACCTGTTACGACCTGTGGCAGGAGTGTGAAAAAGCTTCCAGGAACAGGGCTGCGAAAGCATGCCAGCACTACATCGAAGAATAACGACAGAAAGGCTTGTCGTGAGCTTCTGGATACAGGACACTGGAAGATTGACAACCATTGAATAAATAGAGGCAGATGCGCGCGTTAATCACAAATGATGACGGTATCACCAGTCCTGGACTTCAAGAATTGGCCCGGCAAGTTGAGTCGGCTGGTTTTGAAGTCGTCGTCGTAGCACCCAGCTTTGATGCCTCGGGAACCGGTGCCAGCCTGGGCCATATTTCAAGAGACGTTCCCATTGAGTATAAGAAGCACACTATTGAAAAACTCAAGGGAGCAGCATTTGGCCTGAACGGCCCACCGGCACTCTGTACCATCAGCGGTTTTCTTGGCGCCTTTGGTCCTCAACCCGATGTGGTCATCTCGGGCCCCAATCTTGGTCTTAACACAGGACGCTCTGTGCTGCACAGTGGTACGGTAGGCGCGGCACTTGCGGCTCAGAATTTTGGCATCAGAAGTCTGGCAGTAAGTCTGGCAGTTTCAGAACCTTGGCACTGGGACACTGCCTGCCGATTTGCAATTGAGCTCCTGGAACCTCTCATGCAGGCACCCAGCCGCTGTATGCTCAACCTAAATGTTCCCGCTTTGCCTTATCATGAAGTCAAATCTATGTGCTGGGCTGGCCTTGCTGAATTTGGCTCAGTAAGGAGTCAAATAGTAGAAGAAGGTGACGGAAAACTGTTCTTCGATCTCGTCCAAACGGACTATGACCCACCGCCGCACAGTGATCTGGGACTAGTTAAAGCAGGCTTTGCTGCTGTTACCGCGCTGAACTGCTCAGCAGAAGTCTGGAATAACCAGGTTTCAAAGGGCAGTGAATTTGGATCAAACCACGCGCTGCCTTCAGCCAATGCCGGCGGTGAATTAAAAGCGCCCGAAGCCATGAGGTCCTCTCACCCAAATTAACCTAGCAGCGCAGCAAGCTTAAGTCAGGAGACCCAGTTCAATTGAATTCATTGCTTGCTAATCCCTGCACGATTCGTCGAGAATTGGGCTTTTTTTTGAAAACTGGGTCATGCCAGCTAAAGCCTTCTAATTTTGCCTTGGCTTTATTCCTTGCAGCATGTAGCCTTTTAATTTTACCAACTCCTATCTGGCCAGAACCCCTTCCAGCTATCCAATTAACATCACCAGTCAGCATCAGCTTTAGTGAACCAGGTGCTGCTAATACCAAGCAGCTATCCAGAGGCAAGTTGCCGGTAATCCATATTTTGAATGTGGCCATTAGCCAGGAGCCACGAGATAGACAGCCCCCATTTGACCTTCGTATCCAATTGGAACTGCAATTTCTGGGGAATGCTGATCTGACCTGGGCATCCACCCAATTAACTTTCCCCAACAAGCAATCAAAGGTAATAGGCGGGGCGCTGACTTGCGCCAACAGGCCCAAACCAGCTCTAACAATGAATAAGCGTAACCGAAGGATGAACTATCGGTTTCGAAGTTCTAACATCTATGGAATGGATTTCGATTGGCGTCTTTACCAGGGACAGCACGAGGTTAAGCTCAACTTGTTCTCCGACAAGGACTGCGCAGAGGAAAGTCTAATTCATACAAGCTCATTACAAATTGAATTTATCCCTTAGGGTTGATCTGCTAATCCACGACTCGACCTGACTTTGATCGTAAAAGATTCACAGGCGCATACTGGTCAGTGAGAATTTTAGCTGAACTATCCCAATCCGGCTCTCGCGATAATGCCCCCACATAATCATCTATACTGATATGAAAAGCTTGTACCGCCGGAATCAATGCCATAGATCGAGCGATAATGTGCTCAAGATCAGGATAATCTCCCTTCATTGAAAAAATGAGCCTGCTCCCACTGTCCAGCTTAAGATGATAGAACTCACCAAAAACAGCTTCATAAGTCACGGCTTCATGGTCATACAAAGACATTCCGGAATATTTGTGAGACACAAACATACCTTGAGGTGCGAGAAGATTACTTACCTCAGTTAGAAATTCCCGGGTGGTCATGTGGGGTGGCGTATACTCTTCCTCAAAAGCGTCAAGTACGATCAGATCATATTGCTGTTTCTCGAGCACAGCCCTTTTTACGAACTGGCGGCCATCGCCAATATGAACTCGAACCTTTCCATCTTCAGAAAAGTCAAAAAACGTTTCTGCTACCTTTAGCATTGCCGGGTCCAATTCCGCTACATCGATGCTAAGTTTGGGAAAAATCTTATGCATGACCTGGGGGATTGTTCCTCCACCAAGGCCGATAACTAAAACCTGTTGCGGGTTTTCCAGGAAAGCAAAAGCCGAAAACACAGCTCTTACATAGTCAAAATAAAGATAATCATCTCGGCCTAAGTATCGACACGACTGGCTGCCAATAAACAAAGTGAAATCGATACACCGCGTATTTGCGCTCTCAACCACCATCAACTGACGATAAACTGACGGCTCTATGTGGATAATCTTATTCTTCCTCTCTTCAAACGCAAACACAGGAACAAGGGTAACGGCTATCAGTACAAATACCATTAT
>CAZGCW010000233.1:0-6134 GCA_964524295.1 uncultured Pseudomonadales bacterium | reverse complement strand
AAGACACGACACCCGTCGATTCGGTCAGACCATAAGCAGTATAGACCTCCTGGAACTTGAGCTGGTGCTTCATATCTTTAACCAGTTGCACCGGTATGGATGCGGCCCCGGTCACTGCGCAGCGCAGGGTAGACAGATCATAAGTAGCTTGTTCTGGATGACTGAGCAGGCTCTGGAATACGGTGGGGGCGCCGGGTAGAAAAGTAATGCCGTGCTGCTCGATTAATCCCAATATCGGGTCGACATCAAAAACCGCAACCGGGTAGATGGTTGCGCCCGTAATAAGCGCTGACAACCAGCCCGCTTTATAACCGAATGAATGAAAATAAGGGTTGACGATGAGGTAGTGGTCCTCACTGCATAAGGTAACGCCCGCTGCCCAGGTCTGGAAGACGCGGATATTCTGGCTATGGCTGCACATAACCCCCTTGGGTAAGCCGGTGGTGCCGGACGTAAAGAGGATGTCTGCCAGGCTCTCTGGCGCCACTTGGCCGATGCGTTCTTCAAGCGTAGTATCGCTGACGGCATCACCTGCCAAGGCCCAGGTGTTCAATTGGGAGAGGCAGACAACACGAGACGCCTCAATCTCGTCCAGATCCGCTAGCATGGCTGAGTAATCAGTCCCTAGAAATGACTCGATATGAAACACCGCCTGGCATTTTGACCGGACGAGAATATCTTTAGCCTCCGTTTGCTTGTAACGGGTATTCAAAGGGACCAGGACGCATCCGGCCAGTTGTCCAGCGAGGGCGATGATTTGCCAGTGAGTTGAGTTTGGCGCCCAGATAGAAAAACGGTCGCCATGGTTAAGCCCATGGGCAATAAACGCTTTCGCAAGGGTTCTTGCTTGCGCCTGCAGTTCGTTGAAGGAAGTCTCTTGGCCTCCATCGACGATGGCGGCTTTTTCCGACCAATGATCCGCTGCCCAGGCCAGTATGGCTGGAATGGTCTGTAACGAAGCGTTGATAGTTACCGGCTCTGGCATGTTAATAATCTGGTGGTTGTCACATTAACGGACCCGGATTTTCGGATCAGCTGCGCCACGCCTTAAGGTGTTAAGAAACTGTCCTAATGGCGCTGGCGCGGCGACTTCGGGCTCATCCTGGCCCGGTGGGTCTTGCCAGAAATCTTGCCATGACGGAAACAAGTCGTGGAAGGCGCCGCTATAGGCCTCCCGGTCCGGCCAGCGCATTTTCTGTTCGCCGACCGGCGGTTTGTTCAGATCGGTTGCATACCAATAGCAGGGAAGCCTTCGACGAAATAGCCATTGATGATCAATGCGCTCGTAATTGTCCCAGTAGAGCATCTGCATAATGACCCATTCATCGCCTGTTTCGTGTTCGTTTTTTGAATAGACCACACCGTGGGCATGGTTTATTCCATCGAACTCTATAATATGGTTGCCGGTGTGGTGCGAAGTTCCAGTGAATTGCAGTCGCAGGGTATCATCAAGCCAACGCTTAAGATGAGCGCGTCCAGTGAGTTCACGGCTGACTCGTATATCTGGGGCAAATAGATTAACGTGGGCATCCAGGTCTCGCATATCGAGAGACAAGGCGTATTTAGCAACGAGTTGGCGAATCTCTTCGGTTGATTCGAGTCGATCCAGGCGCTGTTCAATTGAATGATTGGATATAGAGGCAGACATACTATTTTCCTATTTCTCGTTAAATGTTAATATAATCTGCGCATTATGAAAACTGCTGCCTAATAAATTATCGGATTGCGTGAAACAAGGCGAAATGATCTCTTATGAATGTTCAGGAAAGTTCAAGCAATTTTAGCGAGCACATCCCCGATGAACTCGATCTGAAAATCATTGCTCTGCTGCAAAAGGATGGTCGCATGTCGACCCAGGATATTGCAGTAGCGCTAGATTCAACTTCGTCAACGATTCGCAAGCGTATCCGTAAGCTGGAAGAAACGGGCACTATGCGGGTGGTTGCCGTCACTGACTTTACCGCCGCAGGTTATGATGTGCTGCTGGCAATTGGAATCGAAGTTGAAAGCAGGGATGCTGAAGCCGTCGGCATTGATTTAGCTGCCTTACCGGAGGTGTTCGCGGTGAATCTGACCACAGGGTCCTTTGATCTTGAGATTCTGGTAGGCGCTCGTTCCTTCAGTGAGCTTGCCATATTCCTGCACGAAGAAGTTGCCCAGATTCAAGGTATAGGCCGGTTATCCCCGGGTTTAACCGTCGAAGTCTATAAATATCAATCAGAAATGGTGCCGAAACTGTGAGTAAGGGAGTGATAGATGATATCGACCGACGCATACTCGAGCATCTGTCCCAGGACGGACGCAAGAGCAACCGTGAAATTGCCCAGGCCTTAGGTCTAGGTGAAGGAACGGTGCGCGGTCGGGTCAAGCGCATGCAGGAAAACAACATTATTAAAATAATGGCGTTAACCAGTTTTACCGGCCCTGAAACCCCGCAGCTCGCTTATATCGGCGTCCGTGCTGATCTGGCACAGGTAGCCGATATCGCTAAAGTGATCGCAGAGATGAAGTTTGTCCGGTTTGTCGCCTCCATGCTCGGCCGTTACGATCTGTTGGTGATTACGCTGGTTAATGATGGCGGTGAATTAGTGCGGCTGGTCAATGAAGAGATTATGACGTTGCCCGGTGTTCGTCACGCTGACACCACCCTGGCCGTTAAGGGCCTGAAATATGATTACCGCTGGGGCCGCATCCTGCCGGAAGATGACCTTGTCTAGCACTTCTTTCAGCTGCTGGATTGATCATGATACCCAGGTGGTTTGGGGACTGCTCCGTGCCTTTACAGAAATACCCTGGATGTTGGGGCTGGAAGAAGTCACGGTAGGCAGCCATGAAGGCCAGGTTGCCCGATTGCTGCATATGCCGGGCATCGACCCGATTACAGAGTATCTTCTCGATCTCAACGAGGCTAACCAGACCCTGCAATATGGTGTCGTCAAAAATCCATTTGTGCCGGTTGACGGCTACCAGGCGACCATCCGGGCGAGAGAGAGCAACGGAGGCACGCAGCTTACTTTCGATTCTACTTATGAACTCGACGGACAGTCCGATGAAGACGTTTCTCAAATGTTGCAGGGCTTCTACCAAATGATGGCGACCTCCCTGGATACCTACTTGCAGAACCCGCCATAGGGCTGAGTGTTTCCGGGAAACACTAACACTGTCCTGTTAAGTCTAATCGCATCACCTGCCGAGAATGAATCGATTTAATTTGCTTTAAAATCAATTGCTTCTTTAATAAAGGTAAGAAAGCTTGGAGGTTCGCCGCCGCCATAAACCTCCAGAGCGGCACCGGATACATAGTCCGCACCATCAGATGCCAGATACAAACACGCCTTGGCGATATCCTCTGGTGTGCCCATTCTTTGAGCGGGCAACCTGCTTTCCAGCCGTGCCATGCCTGCAGGACCTCCATAGTGTGCATCGGCGGCTTCTGTCTTGATTAAGCCGGCGATAACGGCATTCACTCTTAATTCTGGGCCCCATTCCTGAGCAAGTGAAATGGTGGCATTGAGTAACCCGGCTTTTGCTGCGCCATAGGCAACCGTACCCGGCGATGATCGAATCGCCGACACACTGGCTATGTTGATAATATTGCCATTGGATGCCTGCAGCGCGCTATGGGCGACCTGGCTCATCAATAAAGGAGCCAGTAGGTTCAGGCGAATAATGGATTCCGTAAATCGGGGCGAGACACTGGCACTCTCTGCAGGGGGGCCGCCGCCGGCGTTATTGATCAGGGTGTCTAACCGTCCGGCCTGTTCGATCACCTGTCGGATTAATGCCTCGGCCTGATCGGGGTCGCGCACATCCGCCTGGATGAAGGTGGCCTGTCTCTGGTTAACGGCTAACACCTCATCCGGTGGCGTTCGGCCGCAGATAAAAACGTCAGCTTGGGCTTCAAGAAATGCGCTGGCTATACCCCGACCAATTCCCTTGCTGCCACCGGTAACCAACACAACCTGACCTTTTACGCTAAACATGATCATCTCCTGATTTTGTAGTTATTTGAGTGAGAATTGATGTATTAAACAATAATTTCCCCTAAAAACTATCATAATTCGTTAAAATTCTGTTAAAAATTACGCAAAAGGGTAGACTACTCGCTTCCGCTATGGAATATTTAACATTCTATAGTTTAACCCTATTTGAGGACTAAAATGAGCAATCCAAAAGCACAGGGTACTGCGAGCGTTGTCGATGTGGCTGAACGCGCTCGCTTGAATATTGAGCCTCACCTGGATCTCATTGAAAGCCTGGCAACGGCGGGTCGAGAAAACAGGCAAGTCTGTGAAGAAGCCATTGATGCCCTAAAAAAGGCCGGTTTCATTCGCGCTGTGTTACCCAGTAAGTGGGGCGGTCTTGAGGTCAGCCCAGAAGAATTTTTTGCAGCTCACCTTGCAATAGCAGAAAGAGACATGAGTACCGCCTGGGTTGCGGGTATTATTGCCGTGCATGCTTACCAGTTGGCGCTGATGGATGATCAAGCCCAGGCCGATGTTTACGGCGATAACCCCGACACCTGTATTTCCAGTTCTTACAATCCCGTCGGCGGTAAAGTGCAGGTCTGTGATAACGGCTTTATGTTAAGCGGTCAGTGGGGCTGGAGTTCAGGTTCTGGCCACTGCAGTTGGGTGTTACTCGGGGCCATTATTCCCGGGGAAGGTTATCGGACATTCCTGGTACCCAGGAGTGACTATCGTATTGAGGATACCTGGCATGTCTATGGGCTGCAGGGAACCGGTTCAAACGATGTCATCATCGATGAACCCGTATTTGTCCCTGAACATCGCACCCACAAACATGCCGATGGCTTTAATTGCGTTCATCAGCAACCCAACCAGATGTACAGTATTCCCTGGGCGCAAATGTTTATCCGGGTCGTCACAACGCCCGCGATTGGCGCGGCTCGTCATGCCCTGACGTTGTTTACGACCGGAGCCGGCAATAGCAGCACGGACCCGACAAAATTACGCGATGACCCAGAAATAGCCAGTCGAGTCGCTGAAACCGCAAATGACATTGATGTCGCCGAAACCATTCTGTTCAGAAATTTCAAGCAGATGCTTGCCGCCATTGAGTCTGGACAGGAAATATCCATGACCGATCGGGCTCATTACCGATATCAGGCCAGTATTGTCATTGACCGGATGGCCCAGGCCGTTCAACGACTGTTTGAGGTCGCCGGGGGGCGCAGTGTCTTTAATGGGGCTGAAATCCAGAATATATGGCGAGATATCAATATTGCCCGTGCTCATGTGGCCAATAACCCAACTCCTTTTGCCAGGAACCTAGGCAACATCCTGCTGGGTGGCGAAAACGGCGATTTCTTTATTTGATCGATGGGGGATCTCATGGCAGACACAGCAAGTGGCCCACCTCAAGCATATTTCCAGCAGGTTGGCGATATCAGGATGCACTACCATGATCTGATGCCAGACGATGCCATTGGCACGGTCGTTTTTGTGCACGGTAGTGGTCCAGGGGCCAGTGGATACAGTAATTTCAAAAAGAACATGGAAGTCTTCAGGGACGCTGGCTATCGCGTTATCGTCCCCGACTTACCGGGGTTTGGATACTCGTCAAAACCGACTGATCGGGACTATACATCAGACTTTTTCGCTGGCTGTCTAACCGGATTATTAACCGCCATTGAAGCCAAGGACTATACGCTGGTTGGCAACTCCCTCGGCGGCGCAATCAGTATCCGTGTTGCCCTGGATCAGCCGGACAGCGTCAGTAAACTGGTGCTGATGGCGCCGGGTGGTATTGAGGAACTCGAAACTTATATGGCGATGCCAGCCATGGCCAAGATGATTAGTAATTTTGTTGGCGGTCAACTCGACCGGCCAGGCCTGCGCAGGGTCATGGAGACCCTGGTATTCGATCCAAGCCATGTGACCGATGAACTGGTGAATGAAAGATGGGCGATTCTTCAGGATCAGCCACCCGAAGTGCTCAGCAGAATGGTGATTCCCAATATGGAACCTGAACTGGCTAGCCTGAAGTGCCCGGTTTTAAGCTTCTGGGGCGTGGATGATGAACTGCTGCCAGCCAGTGGTGGTCAAAAAATCACCCGGGCGTGCAATCGAAGTCGACAAATCGAGTAATCTCAATGTGGGCATTGCGTCATG
>CAZGCW010000232.1:0-6192 GCA_964524295.1 uncultured Pseudomonadales bacterium | reverse complement strand
CATAATTATCAGCATTTTGGAAAGTCAAAGTCGTGCAGGCATTTCTGTTGCTTTAACAGATATGCACATTGTTACCACCTCGCCTTCTGGAGTGGTTACTGAAGTAACTCGACCGGCTGGAGATGTTGCTTGGGCTGAAGAGCGAGTTCATAGCGGGAAAAATGTGGGAAGTCAGGCGACAGAGATGGTGCTTTTTGAACTTATGTGAATCTCTGTGTCTCCATCGTAGAACCATTTGGGCCCAGTAATAGGGGTGAAAAACAAGATTTATTCCGCGTCGCTGGGTTCAATATTGCTTGTAGCTACCTAACCCAAGCAGACACAAATAGGTACTTTGTTGGTGTTAAATGCTGGTATTAGGATTACAGCAGCGGTATTCAGCAGTTTAGCAACCTAGGGTTACGCTACAACAGCACAGCTTTTCTGAGCGGATAGAGTCTGTCATTTCATTGCTGCTTTATTGTTTAAAAACGGCTTAAAATTGTGTAAGGCGCGTCTGCTTGGAGGAGTGCGGGTGCGGTCCTCTGGCTAGCCTCTCTATTTATGCTCTTTACATGTTAATGTTTCTATTCAACACGCCGATTCAGGAGGCCACATGGCTGCTTATTTCCTAGCAAACATAAAAGTGACTAATGTCGAAGGATTCACCAAGTATCGAGAGCTTGTCACTAAGACGATACGCGACCATGGCGGAGAGTACGTCCTTGTCGATATGAACTCAGTTGCCGTTGAGGGTGATACTGAGCACTTGTCAGTCGTATTGAAATTCGCGGATATGGAAACACTACAAGGCTGGTATGATTCACCCGAATACCAAGAGATTCATCCGTTAAGGATCGATAACAGCGAGGGTAATATTACGTTCGCAACGACTGGTACAGCGAAAAATGATTAAACAAAATACGGCTTAACAGAGAACTAAGCTGAGTATCAGGGCGCTAAGACTTGGCCGGATAATCGTGATGCGCCTGACCAAGGCTCAATATTGGGGCTTTTATTTGAGATAACATGGGTAGTCTAAGAGGCCTTAGAATCCCCATAGAAGATAGGTCTGTCACCTCGGGAAGATAAGTAGTGTCGTGGTTGTATTCCTCACTCGACCGGTCACGCAGCTTGTGAAGTATTCATTTAAGCATTCGTTGTGACCGAGCAGGTAATGGCAAGGTAGATAATCAGCACGGTCGTAAAGACCACAATAGCCAAATCAGTGAGTGAGGACAAAGATACGTGCTCAGGGTGTTCAAATAGTCGTATTAGGGGAGACATCCCATGAAGAACCAGTCAAGCGGTGCCAAAGATAACCCGTGGTTTTAATTCAACTTCATGCCATGGGCTATTCCAGAGGCTTTTATAATCAAAGAGAAGCCAACATCGCGGATAAAGTGCCTGTTGTAGGGACCTGTCTCTATCCTGCCTGGGACTGAGAGATAAAATAGATGTGGGGATGCCACCAGAACTAATCCCGTTAGCACATAGAAGGCAACCAATTCCCCATCACAGAATGTCTGGCCTATCGCAGTCTCTATTTAAATCCTTCAGTTTGTACGAAGGTAGCGTTAACTAAAGTGTGATGGGTTGATCGCCAACGCGAATTACCTTGATTCTGCCGAAAGTGAGACGGCATGCCTAAAAGCGCTTAATGTCCGCACCGCTTCTCTTGCCCATGCCCCAACAGTATAGGGGTTGATTTATGCCCAAAATTTCATCAAACGCTGTGTAACCTGCTGCCTGACTCCTAACGGTGCTGTAGAAAATAGACTGTTGCGGTCAGATCTTACTTGCTGATTTCTTTGAAAAGGGCGTTAATGCTTCCTGGCCTCTCGATATCAGAGGGCCGTTAGCCTCGGCCCGAATCATTTGGAGAAATTCATTATGTCGGTATCCCGACTGGATCACATCACGAAAATCGGCGTCGAACAGATGGGCGACCTCGCTGACAGCCTGCATGACCCATCTCTTCTTCGATTGGAAAATCTCGACACGAATATATTGCCGCCAGCAGACGCCGTCCGGTTCACAAAAAACGCGGCTTCCGACGATGATGCTAATAGTTACCTGCCGTTTCTTGGCATGGATTCGCTGCGCAAGGCGGCAACAAAGCTCGTCGGTACGCAAGCCAAGCAAAGCTATGATTGGAAAACAGAATGCGTCATTAGTGCCGGAGGGCTATCCGGCATTCTGAACGTGTTGTTGGCTACGCTTGAGCCAGGCGATGAAGTGCTGCTGACTGACCCAACCTACGTGGGCCTTATTAATCGTGTTCGACTGGCAGGCGGAGTGCCTCGTTTTGTGCCACTTGTCGCAACCAGCGAGGGATGGCGACTTGATCAAGAGGCGCTGGCGAGAATGAGTGTCGATGATGTGGCCGCCGCATTGCTGATGAGCCCGTCGATGCCCACCGGTGCTGTATTTAACCGGAATGAATGGGAAGCGCTTGCGAATTTTTGCCAACGTGCTGATTGCTGGTTGATCAACGATACCGCGATGGAGCGAATTCTTTTCGATGACCGTACTGTTATTCATCCGGCCTCTTTTCCCGGTCTGCGGGAGAAAGTGATTACGGTTGGCTCGGCATCCAAGGAATATCGAATGATAGGCTGGCGCGTCGGGTGGGTCGTCGGTCCAGCCAGGATCATTGCGGACGTTGCCCGAGTCAGCATCAGCAATGTTGTCTGCCAGACCGGAATAGCCATGGGCGCAGTTGCTACAGCAATATCCAGCGACAACGACGGTGTCGCAGATGCCGCCAGCGAACTTCAAGCGCGTCGCAACTTATTGCTCACGGAACTCAGTGATTACCAGGTGATTCCCCCGCATGGCGGATGGTCATTGCTGGTTGATGTATCGCCGCTTGGCCTGGATGGACCGTCGGCATCAAAATTGCTTCTTGAGAAAGGCCGTATTGCAGCGACACCGATGGTGAACTGGGGAGGAGCTCACTGCCAGAAGTATGTCCGTCTCGTCTATTCAAATGAACCTCTTGATCGCCTCAGGGGGATTGGCGATCGATTCCGTGCGGCGTTATTGTGAGGTTACAGACGATCATTGCCAGGCAGACCAGTTATGCATACGAGAATGACACCAGCTGCAGCACTGGACGCTGTTTGGAAATCCGCGGGCAAGACGTGCGGTGTGCTTTTGGATCAAACAGCGCTGATTGCCAGCGTTCGTATACCCACATTCCAACTCGAAACATCTAAATTAGCGTGCAGCGCATCCATTCGTCCTCTCCCCGCTATGCAAAGATTATCAATACCGTACTTTTATCGTATCGGCGAGATTTTGACTCATGGACTATGATGGAGGTGCCAGAGCCACGTAGGCGTGCATAGCTCGCTCTTTACCCATCTAAATTAGTAATACTACAATCAGAGAGACCTATCTGATAATGACCTTACCCTACTGCCTTATTTCATTCTGATCAGGGGGCTAGTTATGGTGAGTTGGTTACGTCTACGACCGGAACATCAACAAACAGACTTGATTGCTACCTCCATCAACAGAGCACTGCCAATCGCATCCAGACTCATCTTAATATAAACCCTGTTAGCGATGGCTGTTCGATTATTCTAAACGATCAACACGATCAAAGGGCTCAACGCTGAGATGGATGAAAACCAATCCGACGAAAGCACCGGCAAATCTTGTATTACTGAACAAATGAACGCTTAATGAGACCTGATGACGATCTTTTAAGGCGGTAGTATGGCAACAGCAATCAAGGCACTTAGCGTCACAGGCCTCATGCGACAAGCAACGCGCTATAACGCCCATCGCACAGCGGTGATTCATGAAAAAACTTCACTGACGTTTGCAGAAGCCTGGTCTCGGGGTGTCCGCCTGGCAAACGCGCTCATGTCTCTAGGCCTTTTACCAGGAGATCGAATTGGCGTACTCGAAGATAATTCCATTGAGGCCCAGGATTTTTTCCTGGGGACAGCAATCGCAGGATTAGTCCGCGTTCCGTTATATGCAAGAAATTCCATGCAGAGCCATGCATACATGCTAAGCCATACCGATTGCCGGGCCGTGATGGTTGCTAAAACCTACGAAGCTGAACTGGCAGGCCTGACTGACCAGCTTGCTGGGTTACAACATATTATTGTCCGTGAGCATGATTATGAAAACTGGTTACGGAGTTTTTCCGATGAGGATCCTGACTTAGACATCACTCCGGACGACTGGTTTATCATCCGGCACACCGGTGGGACTACCGGCAAGCCGAAAGGGGTTGGCTATAGCCATCGGTCATGGCTCGCTGCGGGACGAGATTGGTTTTACAATTTTCCGCCAATGGAGGCAGGCGACGTTTGCCTGCATGCAGGGCCGATTTCACACGGCAGCGGTTACCTGTTCACACCGACCTGGTTATCGGGAGGGGTCAACCTGCTCCTCGACCATTTTGATGCAGAGCACGCCCTCAGAGTCATGTCTGAATCGAAGGTGGCGTACCTGTTCCTGGTGCCTACTATGCTCAATTCCCTGGTTCATCACCCGTTGGCTCGGACCTTGGATTTTTCGTCGCTGAAGGTTATCCAGATTGGAGGTGCTCCGATCGCCGACGAAACTGCACTACTTGGACGTGAGGTGTTTGGAGAGGTTCTATATCAGGGCTATGGTCAGACTGAAGCAGTGGCGGTTTGCATGATGGGCCCCAAGGAGTGGTTTTCAGTCGTGGCCGGATCAGACCCACTGAGATCCGCGGGTCGCGTCTTGCCATTTGCTTATCTTGAAATTCGTGATCAGGAAAATCCCGACATCGGCGTCGCGCTGGGTGAAGAAGGAGAAATTGCCATTAGATGCGATGGCCAGATGCAGGGGTTCTGGGAAGATAAGCAGGCAACGGCGGAAAGAACGTCAAGCGACGGCTTCATATTGACCGGTGACGTAGGCAGACTTGACGAGAACGGGTATCTGTATGTGCTTGATCGCAAAGATGACATGATCATTTCGGGTGGGTTTAATATCTGGCCTTCAGAACTTGAAAACATCATTTTAAGCCATCCGGCAGTAACTGAAGTCGCCGTATTCGCCATCCCTGATGAACGTTGGGGCGAAACACCTGCAGCGACTTGCGTGGTGGGTCACAAGCTCAAGGTTAGTGCCCAAGAAATTATAACCCTGTGTGCTAACAAACTCGGATCCTACAAAAAACCATCGAAGGTATTTCTTCAAACTGACCCTTTGCCGAAGAGCCCTGTTGGCAAAGTTCAGAGAAAAGTTCTACGCGAAGAATTCTGGCAAGGCCAAAGTCGCCGCGTGGGTGGTAATTGAGGAGTTGTTCCTGTAAACAGATTAAGGTAGCGTTTAACAGACCGGTTTTAAGTGCTGTGCCATTAATCAGGAGAGATTATTATGGGTTTAGGTTTAGCCTCTATGGAAAAAATAACAGCTGATGTTCAGATGAAAGAACTCGACTGGGTGGAAGTAGGACCTGGCTCTTACTTCAAAGTCCTGACCGTTCATGAGCCCACAAACACGGTCGCCTTCGGCTACAAAATGGACCCAGGGGCACCTGATTTCCCATCTCATTTTCATATCTGTCGAGCTATGGCTTGGACTGTCAAGGGTTGGTATGGCTACCGGGAATCTAAGAACCCTGAAGAAAGCAGGGTCATGACCGGGATGTTCTCTTACGAAGCAGCAGGATCGTTTCACACACCATTCAGTGATTGTCCAGAAGGGTTTGAAACAGTCGGCATATTTGAAGGTGACACTGAGGTTCTTCTCCAGAACCATGCCGAAGCGGATCCTAATTCTGAGCGAATTGGTGACCTTTTAGTGAGCGATTTTATTGGCTGGGCGAGTCCTTCAACTCATATTGTGCATCTAGACGGTTCGATCACCGGCAATCCCACTTTCAAGTATGATTTTACCGATGGTGTAAACACGTTTAAGACTTAACAGGAGTCCCATCTGGTGAAGTGGGGGCTACCAGGGGGTAGGCGGCGTGCTGCTCAGCCGGAAATAGTAGCCAGCTCTAGACCTGCATCAGCCCGTATATGAATCAATTAGTTCACTTCCTATAATAACCTTACCAATATTCGTCGACGACACTATTGCAGGCTCTTTCGACGGCTGTAGTTTTCTGGCAGCGCGACTACCTCAAATCCTGACCTGAAGCTGCTCGTTTTCCCGGGTACCATGGTGTATTGAGGAAAGTCGCGATCCAGTGAATGCCAATCAGGATTA
>CAZGCW010000231.1:0-6208 GCA_964524295.1 uncultured Pseudomonadales bacterium | reverse complement strand
TCGCATAGCCGGGCTTTCGTATTTCAAGGTCATGGAGCGTTGCACTTAACTTAACTTCGCGATTTGCGGCTCCGATAAATTGCCCATCTATCCAGAGCTCACTATCTGCAGGAACGGCGACAATTTTAATTTTGCCTGTAATCGGCGTCAACGTCAGGCTCAGTTCGATGTCCTGTTCAGCTTCGACGGCTATTTGCTTTTGCACGGTTTGATAGCCTGCTTTATTGGCGACCACGGTATAGTTTTTACCGGGTGCAAGTTCCACTGAAACCGGTGATTGCCCCCGATATTTTTTGTTGATTCGAATACTTGCATTGGTCGGTCGGGTCTCTATGGTGATCTGCCCATCAGCAGGCGTCAGCTTTATTTCTTCAAGGCTTTGCGGCACATTGTGCTCCACCACTAGGCGGCGCTGCCATCGTTTGAAACCGGGTTTTTCAATGGAGAGTTCCCGGTTTCCCTGAAGAACTTCAATCATGGTTGGCGTCTGGCCAATGACTTCTCCATCAATTTTGATGGTGGCTTGAGGAGGGTCACTGCTCACCTCAAGGTCGATCCAGGCAGGTTCAAGGATGGCTTCTATTTCCTGCAGTAATTCCATACCCGTAATATCTATTTCAGTTTGGTAGCGAAGAAATCTTTTTGAGACAAGGCTGATATCGTGAATACCGGCTTCAATCTCCTCTTCGATCAGTGGTAGATTGCCCGCAAAAACCTGGTCAATGAACACTTGTGCATTGACCTTGGGGCTGGTTGAGATGGTCAGTCGGCCGGGTTTTTTAGCCAGTTTGAAACTGAAATTCTGGTCGTCCTGAGCGGTCACCGTGATGTTTTCTCTGAGCGGTTGATACCCGTTTAGCTTGGCTTCCAGTGAGAACTCTCCAGGCAGCATTAGGAAGCGTTTTCCGATCTGATAACTAAAGCCGTCAGTAATCTCCACTTGCGTGGGCGTTGGGGTTATGGAGAACTCCACCGCTTTGGCCGAAAACAGAAACCAGGCAATAGTCGCAGCCACCAGTAAGACCAGAAGCACTATAAAGGGCACAAGCGGGAGCTTTTTAGCCTGTTTACTGGGCGTCTGTTGGGGTGGCTCGAATGGGGTACCGATGATTTCATCGGCTAGTTCTGTTGTCGGTTCGCTCATCAGATGGCTTCCTCACAACTGATCTCAATGATAGGTTGGGTCGAGCTATAGTTGAGTGTGATTTCCTTGCGGATATCGCGATATCCCCGGCGCTTGCCGATAATCACGTAATGGCCGGGGATGAGCGATAACGTGTGTTCGTTTATCAGGCCGAGCCTTCCCCGGTCACCCAACCTGAGAATTGACACATGGGTCCGGTTATTTGAATGAATTGTCATCAACACGGGGATCCGTGCAACGGAAATGAGGCGCGTTAATTGGGTTAATGGCGCCTGAATTTTTTTCTTCGGTGGTGCCAGCCGGCTGAGTTCGATGGCAAGTAATTTAGCCTCGCTGAGCACCGGGTCTTGTTGCAAGCTTGCCGGGTCAGTCAGTAAATCAGACATTCTCTGCTGTACGTCAATTCTGTAAAGAGCAAGCTTGAGCCCCTCTCCGGCAAATAGGAGGGTGTCATCCAGATTAAGAATGTCCTCGAAAATAGCGGCGGCCTCAACCCAGTTTTCGTTACTGATGGCTGTTTGGGCCGTTTTCTGCTGATGAGCGATTAATGCCTGTTTGCGGGCAATGATGACCTGCTGCAAGCCGTCTTCCGGGGCTGTGTTGGATGGTTTTATTGCTGCTGCTTGGGCAAAGGCCTTATCAGCTTCAGCATATTTCTCTGCAGCCAAAGCATCAAATCCACTCGACATGGCGATGTTGAAATTCCTGTCGGCCAATTCTTTCTGGAGGCGTTCAAGGTTCTTCCTGGTCGCCGGCCATTCAGTGTCCAGGGCATAAGCACGTTCGAGGCCAGCGAGCGCCTTTTCTAGATGCCCTTGTTGTTCTGCCTGCATAGCAGAATTGATTAAGGCTAACACTTGGGGTAATTGTTCGGCGCGAGCAAATTGTCTAAGGTAAGCTGCGTCGTCAGGCTGTATTCGAGTTACCAGTTTCCATCTGGTTTGGGCCAGGATAGCATCGCCCTGATCAAACGCAGCCCTGGCTTGCTTGATCTGTTCTTCGAGAATAATGGGCAGCCTGTTTTGAATCTCAGTTACTCTTTTCAGTAATTGCCTGTAGGCATATAGTGCTTGTTCATATTGATCTTGTTTGAACAAATCGTCGGCTTCCGTTGCCGCTTTGTTGATGTTTTCTAATGTCTGGGCGTCCCATTGGGCGATTCCCCGGTCTTCCAGATCCAGCAAAAGACGCAGAAAGGATTCGGCTGTTTCGCTGCTATCTTTCTTAAAAATAGCCAGTTGGGCTGCTTCTATGGGCGCGAGTTCAGGGTCGGCTGGCTCGGGTTCTTTTCCTGCTTTAGATGTCACTGTAGCTATTTGAGGTGTTTTCGTCGGTGCTTCGGTTGCCGCAGGGGTAATGAGTTCGGGCAGGATCAAAAAGATAAATAAACCTGCTGTGATTAGAACGAGGGTCAGGGTGATAACCCAGGGCCTGGCCAATGAATTTCCCGCAGCGCTGATTTGTGTGGTTTGTGCAGCCGGGGGGCTGGTTGCGCTCGCTTCACTGGCAGGCGCAAAGCGCTGAGCAGATATGAGATTGGGTTCTTCACCGATGGCAGCATCGGATTCGAAAATCAAGGTTTTGATTTCACCTAGATTCAGTTTGAGTGAAACACCTGTTTCTTGGAGCATTGCCTCCAGGGCAAGTTTGACCTCGGGTTCTACGGGAGAATCAGAGACAAAGGTCGTATCGGCTGCCCAGCTCTGACCGGTTACGGCAGCATATATGAGCTGTCCCAGGCGATGCGTGTCTGTAAACGATTGAACCGGCTCATCGCTGATGAGCGCAGGCTGATCAAACAACCCGGGTGGCCAGCCGAACTGGGACAAGTATAGCTGACCATCTTCTTTTACCTGTATACGCTCTGCAGTCAGGTTGCCGTGGAAGAAGCCGAGGTCATGGCAGTAGTCCAGGGTGTCCAGCAATTGCTTGAATAGCCGACTATTGTGATCCAGGCCGGAGTCTGTATTCAGATAACCGGTTACCTTCTCATACTGGTCGACAGAATAGAGATCTTGGTCGGTAGCGCCGATTTCAAAGTGCTGGGCAATATTGGGATGGATTAATCTTTTCAGGTGAAGGCTAATCGGGCTCAAGCGATCGTACAGGGCAGCGCTCGAAGGGAAAACACGAATACAGACTTTTTGTCCGGATCGATTATCGATGGCTAACCATTGGTGATGGTGTGCCGCACGCTGAAGTGATTGCAGCAGGGTAAAGTGATCAGCGAAAAGATCGCCCTGTTGTTGCCGATCTACCATAGTTATTGATTGATTGCCTGAGTCTCTGGGGAGGAACTCGTTTCCTCTGCATATATTTCGCGGAGAATGTCTCTCCAGGTTTCAAACTGTTTGTCTGCAGAACCTTTGAGTTCGATTGTACGACCTTCAATTTCCAGGATGTTGGGTGTAATCTCCATGCCCAGAGATTGGGTCAGTTCTTTCAGGGCCTGTTCATGTATTTCTGCCTGTTTTAATCGGTCCAAGCCGCTTTTTATAGCACCAATACCCCCTACCACCGCTCCCGCAGTTGCCGCATTTCCGGCCCAGGTATTACTTTCTGATCCGGCGTAAAGACCACCGGCAATTAAAGCGACCCCACCCAGCAGACGCCCTCGAGCTTGTTTTTTCATTTGGCGAAGTTTTACTGCTTCTTCATAGGTTGCATAGCGCCATTCATCGTAGGATGGTTTCATTTCTCTGTAAAACTGTCCGTAATAATCATCGAGCGTATCCACCAGTAGTTCGTCTTGGGTTTTGATTAGTTTGACTCGATTCATAATTAAATCATTGTCGGCGGGCAACTGGGTCACTGAAACCTGTCCGTTTCTGCTGGTGCTGATATAGTCTTTGAAAGCGTCTGGGGCAAGATCAGCGGCAAAGCGAACTTCAGCCAGGGTTTGAATTTCAGCAATTTTTTGCCCGCCAAGGTTTTGATGAAAAGCAATCAGGTCATTGGCAATATTGTTATAAAGATCCTGAAAGGGATCTTCTCTGACGGTCTGATAGCCGTATCGACTGGCCGTATCATCATAAGTCTTGTTGAGCCAGGTGCGCCCCTTCGCATCGCGGGCTTTGATCTCCACTTTAAGAATTTCACCATCTGAAGTCAGGATTTTCCCAGTGAGATTAAGCTGGTTCGCCATGGTTGCGGTGGGGATGACCCTGACTGTTCCCCAGTTACCCGTCTGTTCGAGGGTATCTTTTAGATGAGAAGCGATAAATCTCGATTCTGCGCGGCGAACATCAGCAGAAACGGTGAGTTGATTATCAGCATCTGAACCAGGGGAGGGAATGTTAGGGTCAAGAGGTTGAATCGCAATATCGAGAAGCAGGGCATCGGGTATGCTCTCCTGGACCTGCACGGCTGGTGCCGAATTAGCGGTTATAACCTGGGTGCTTGAGCAGGCTGATAACCAGAGTAAGCAGGCGAGTAGCGCGCTCAGAAATGGGGTGTGTTTTTTTCCGGATTTCTGAAGCTGGCCTGATCGGGTTAGTCTCGAGAAATTGTCGTGGATGACAGGTATCCCGGTGTGTAGGTTCAGGGTTGACGACATGGTAAGTTCGTTAATCACATACCCTCCTTGTATCGTTTGTATTCTTCCCAGAGTTTTGCTTGAAGCTCAGGATCCTTTTCCGCTATGGCCGCTTCTCGCAATTGTTGGGCGACGATGTCGTCACCCTGTGGACTCGGTATATCCTCCGGAATTGAAACAATCGGATTGCTTGCGACAGGGGGTTGGGTTTCATCCAGCATTTGCCCCTGCTGGACCGGGGTGGTGAGAGGGTCTCCTTCCTCTGAAGTTTCGGATTGGCGCTCCTGAATGGTGCTTTGATTGATGACGATAGACTGGGGTAAGTCTCCAGCGGTCGCTGTTGCCGGTGGTTGGGTCTGGGTGGCTATCTGCCTGGCTTCGAGTACGCCTTCTTGAAAGACGATGATCGAGTCCTGCAGGGCCTTATCAAGCTCGTTGATTCTTTGGTTGCCAGCAGTCGAACGCTCTCCAGTTGCTTCCGGTAAACCTAGATCCCCTGAAAGAAGTACATTCGTGGCGAGTATAAGCGCCCGATTGGCACCTGCAAGAGACGCATCGGCATGATTGA
Source organism: uncultured Pseudomonadales bacterium (assembly GCA_964524295.1). GTDB lineage: Bacteria > Pseudomonadota > Gammaproteobacteria > Pseudomonadales > Azotimanducaceae > UBA9926. The sequence continues at coordinate 961 of CAZGCW010000231.1, read as the reverse complement.
TAATCGATGCATTGTCGGCGTCACCTGTACTGTCCTGGATCAATGTTTCCAGCGCTTGTTCGGATACCATAATGGCGATTCGAGCTTCAGCCAGTAATTGTTCTATGTCGGTGACACTATCACCGGCTGACATATCAGCCAGCGCGTGGCCCGCTTTTTTAATACTTAGCCCTGCCTCTAATAGAGTTTGTTCGAGGTGTTGCGTTGCAGGGTCTTCACCATTTTGACTATCCCCGCTTCCATCGTTTGTTTCCGGGGAAGCCTGAGCAGTAGGCTCTCCGCCCGCTTGAGCATCGCTGGCCTCTGTATCCTCGATAACCGCTTGGTTCGATTGATTGACCTGGTTCGGTTCATTGGACTGGGCATCATTGTTTGATGCAGCCTGGTTTGATTCCTGAGATTCCTGAGATTCCTGAGATTCCTGAGATTCCTGAGATTCCTGGGATTCCTGGGATTCCTGAATTTCATCAGTGAAAATTAATTCGTCTGCGGTGCTTTGGCTTTCACTGTCTGGAATCAAAGGGTCCCACTCGGCTGCTCCAGTCTCTGTTGAGGGCTGGTCTGACGGCATGGATTGGTCCGCCGTTGGCGTAGACGTGGCGGCTTCAATTAATTCCTGGCCGCTGGCCAGCAAATCTTCAGCTGCGGTTTGACGGTTGGATTCTTCCTCACTGGATGAGGCTTGTTGGTCGCTGCTCTGAGCTTGCTCATTTGCGGCAGAACTTTCTTGCCCCGGTTGTGACTCCGCCTCGCTGCTTTGGCTTTGTTCGTTATCCTGCTGTGATGCGCTGTCAGATTGGGATGGGCTCGGCGGTTGAGAGCGACTCGACGATGCGCTTGGTGGTGAGGGCATGCTCGGTGGTTGAGAACGACTAGAAGATGGGCTTGGTGGTGAGGGCATGCTCGGCGCTTGAGAGCGCCTCGACGGGGTGCTTGGAGGTGAAGGCGTACTGCGCGGCTG
>CAZGCW010000230.1:5904-6212 GCA_964524295.1 uncultured Pseudomonadales bacterium | reverse complement strand
CGTTCTACATGGTATTCAGCGGCGAAGCCGGCACCACCGAACGTCTGCATGGCGTGATAGCACGCTTCGATCGCTGCCTCGACGGCGACAAACTTGGCCATGTTCGCGGATTTACTGACAAGGATACTGTCGCGCCCTTCATCGTGCCAGCGCGCGCAAAATAGCTCAACGGCGCAGCGGCTCCGTGCGGCGGCGGTGTACAGGCGCACCGCGCCAAAATTTACAGCTCGCCGCGGGGCGGTAGCAGAAAGAAAGTGCCGTTAGGACAGCGGTTTTGTCGCCGCGCACGGGGCCGTTTTGCAGCTTCT
>CAZGCW010000230.1:0-5894 GCA_964524295.1 uncultured Pseudomonadales bacterium | reverse complement strand
GCATGCGCCGCCGCGAGCGGATGCTGTATGGCCTGGTGGGCCCCGATGGGTTGGTCGAATACAGCACGTTCATTGGCGTATTCGATGGCTGTTTTTAGGGCTAATCGACCCAGGCCCACAGCACCTGAGGCGACCAGCAAGCGTTCCGGGTTTAGTGTGCCCAATAGTTGATAGAACCCCTTCCCTTCTTTGCCAAGCAGGTTGTTTACAGGGACTTGCATGTTGTCAAATTGGACGTTGTAAGACTGGTAGTAATGCAAGCCATGTTTGGCAATCGGCGCCGCGTGTATTCCTGAGTTAGGTAAATCGACTAGCAACAGGGACATAGCCGATGCTGAGTCCTTTTTTTCAGTCTTGGCTAGTAACAGGAAAACTTCGGTCTGTTCTATGTTGCTTGTAAACCACTTGGCCCCGTTTACGATGTAATGATCACCTTCACGTTTAGCAAAAGTTTCGGTCTTGATGGTGTTGGTGCCTGCGTTGGGTTCAGTCACGCCAAGCGAGGCGAGGATTTGGCCTTTGGCCATAGAAGGCAAATAACGATCCTGCTGTTGCTTGGAACCGTGTTGCATAATTGCATTGGAACCCAGTATGCCAAACAGAAAACCCAAAGCGGGTCCACCGCCTCCACCAGCGGCGCAAAGTGCTTCCATGGTAATGACCAATTCGGTGATTCCGGTTCCACTACCGCCGTATTGCTGAGGTAAATGCAAGCCGAAAAAGCCCAGCTCTCCGATTTCTTTTAGAAATTCGGTGGGGAATTCATGAGCCTGATCTTTTGCAAGCCAATAGCTGGCACCATACTTTTGGCCAACTTCGGTGGCGGTATTGACCATCATTTGTTGTTCTGGCGAAAGGTCAAAATCCATAAGAGAATACCCTAAAAGGCCGAGTGGCCGAGTAAACTGCGGCCAATAATCAACTGTTGCATTTCGCTTGTACCTTCGGTCACGGCCAGTATGGGAGCAATTCGATAGAGTTCTTCAATAGGGAATTCCTGAGTTAGACCGTTCCCTCCATGAATAGCCATGGCATGTCGAACGACCCGTAAGGCGGCCTCGGTGGCAAAATATTTTGCCATCGAGCTTTGCAGATCCGAACGTTCACCACGAGACAGTTTATCAAGGGCCGAGTAAAGCATAAGGCGAGCTGCCTCGATGTCGACAGCCATGTCAGTGACGCGTGCCTGAATGAGTTGATGCGCCGCAATTATTTTGCCATGTTGAGTGCGTTCCAGCGCATAGGACACCGCCTGTTCGTACGCGGCCTGGGCGACACCTACAGCTAATAATCCGACTAAAGGTCGGGAGCCTTCCAACAGGGTTAACAAGCGACGTAAGCCTTCGCCAGCAGGCGCTAAAACGTTTTTGTCCGGGACGAAAACATCGTCAAAAAAGACTTGTGCTGTCGACTGGCGGTTCAGTGCTATTTTGGGGATGTTGTTGGTGGTGTAACCGGCATCTCGATCGACTATCATCAGAGCCAAGCCGGCTTGGGGGTCATTATTTTCCCTGGCAACGCAGATAATGAAATCTGAATAGTGGCCGTTAGAGATCCATTGTTTTTCTCCATTAAGACGGTAGCCACCGTCAACTTTGGTTGCGCGAGTTGAAATTTCCGCGATGTTGGAACCTGCACCCGGTTCGCTAATTCCTATACACGCGAATTTTTCTGCTTTTAGTATTGGAGCTAGATAATGTTCGCGTTGATATTCCGTACCAGAAGCAAGCAGCAGTCCCGCTTCGAGCTGGATAAGGGCGACAATCGATAAATCGGGTGATGTTTTAGCTAACTGTTCGAAAAGTAGGCCGACGCTGGTAGGAGAGAGGCCCAGGCCACCGAATTTTTCAGCCACGAGGCCATTGCCCATTCCGTAGTCGAGAAGTCCTTGCATTGCCGTTCGGACCTCTTCTTTGTTGGTGAATTCCTCTGGTCGGTCGTGGAATGGTGCGATTTCCTTTTCGAGATAGCGAGAAAAAGCATCTGTTGCGATTCGATCATCTTGTGAGATTGAAAAATCCATTCAATTGCATGTTAGTCAGTGAGCCTTTGACTAATATTACCTAGGAAGTGGCCAAGCTGCTAAGAATTCGCGGTCATTTTGAGCAACTAACGAGGCTGAAACGGCAGGTGGCTCCTGCTTGGCAGTTGAAGAGAGTAAATTGGTAGATTATGTTGATACCGACTTCGACCCATTGGGGTAACTATAAACTTCGCACCCAATCCGGGCGCATCAAAGGGATTGAGCGATATCCTGTAGATACTGACCCTACGCCGTTGGCTGAAAATCTGCTTGCGGCTCAAGCTGAAAACGTTCGAGTAAAACGCCCGGCGGTGCGACGAAGTTTTTTGGATAATCCACAAGCTCATAGCGGTCACTTAAGGGGTCAGGAGCCTTTTGTCGAGGTATCCTGGGAGACCGCATTGGATCTGGCTGCTAATGCCTTGCAACGGACTCGACAAGGCCCAGGGAATGCTTCCATCTACGGAGGCTCCTACGGGTGGGCAAGCGCTGGCCGCTTCCATCATGCACAGAGTCAGATTCATCGCTTTTTGAATAGCATCGGTGGTTACACGCGCTCCTTGTTTAGTTATTCCGCGGGCGCAGGTGAGGTCATTGTGCCCCATGTCCTGGGGATGGACTTTTTCGAAGTAATGTTCCAGGCGCCCACCCTGGAGGATATGGTAAAGCACACCAAACTAGTGGTCTGTTTTGGTGGTTTGGCATTAAAGAATACGCAGGTGATGTCTGGCGGTCTTGGTGGGCATGATGCAGAGAGTCGATTGCACGCGTTGGCAGGTAGCGGGATGGAATTCATCAATATCAGTCCCATCAAAGAAGATCTCCCTAGCTTTTTGAATAACCAGTGGTGGCCTATCAAGCCTTGCACGGATGCGGCTTTGATGTTGGCACTCGCTTATACACTGGTCGATGAAGATTTATATGATCATGCGTTTGTTGGTCAATATACGGTTGGGCTAGATGGGTTTTTACCTTACCTTAGAGGTCAGACTGATGGCATCACCAAGGACTGCGAATGGGCAGAGCCTATTTGCCAGATTCCCGCGGGTCAGATTCGCCAGTTGGCTCGTCGCATGGCGATCGATTTACCTATGCTCGGTATCAGTTGGTCTCTTCAGCGTAGTGAACATGGTGAACAGACCTATTGGTTGGCTACCGTGTTGGCCGCATTGCTGGGGACCCACGGGTTGCCCGGTAAGGGGGTAAGCTATGGCTATGGTTCCATTCATAATATAGGGTTTGGTGGGCGAAAGTTACCTAATTTCCCGATTGCGGCTTTGCCTCAAGGAAAGCGGCCCATTAACAGTTCTATTCCGGTTGCAAGAATTGCAGATGTTCTGTTGGCACCGGGTAAACCGTTTGCCTTTAATGGTGAAGTGGTAACACCTCCTAAGATTGATCTGATTTATTGGGCCGGCGGGAACCCCTATCACCATCACCAAGACCTCAACCGGCTCGCGCGAGCTTGGCGTCTCCCGGCTTGCATTATCGTGAATGAACCTTTTTGGACAGCGACGGCCAGGCGCGCCGATATTGTATTTCCTGTGACTGTGTCGATGGAGCGAGAAGATCTCGGAATTACGCCCTATGACACTTATCTCACTCCGATGCGCCAGGTAGTGCAACCCTTTGGTGAAGCGCGTGACGACTATGAGGTTTTTGCCAGCCTTGCAGAACGCATGGGTGTCCGGGAAAAATTTACCGAAGGGCGCAGTGTGCGTGATTGGTTGCGGGTCTTGTACCAACAACTGCATTCATCGGCTAAACAGAAAGATGTTCTATTGCCACCGTTTGATGAATTTTGGGTAGGAGAACAGTTTTCTGTGGCCGAACAAGTCCCAGAGCGTGAGTTTCGGCTGGAGCGTTTCCGACGAAATCCCAGAGCCTTTCCTTTGGCAACGCCGTCGGGAAAGATTGAAATTTTTTCTTCCACAATTGCTGCATTTGATTATCCAGACTGTCTGGGGCATCCAGCTTGGTATGACAAAGTTGAGATGTTGGGGTCAGCGCGTAGCAACCTCTATCCATTACACTTGATTTCAAATCAACCCAAAGGCAGGTTGCACTCGCAGTATGATCATGGCCCAGCAAGTATGGCGACTAAAGTGGCCGGGCGTGAGCAGGTATGCCTGCATCCAATAGATGCACAATCTAGAGGCCTGGAAGCGGGTGACCTGGTTCGAATCTTTAATGATCGGGGGGCTTGCCTTGCGATGGTTAGAACCAGTACCGGTATCAGGCCCGGTGTTGTTGAATTACCCACGGGTGCCTGGTATGACCCATCCGGACCAGGTGGTCTCGAAGTGCATGGTAATCCCAATGTGTTAACCCGCGATATAGGCTCATCGAGACTAGGACAAGGGACCACAGCGCACAGTTGTTTGGTTGAAATCGAGCTATATACCGAGGGCAATCCACCGATTATGGTGCGAAAGCCACCAGTGATTCAGTCAACGGTGTCAGTCAGGTAGTAGATGTTAGTTGCGTGATCTTAACAACTCTCGGTATTTGGTCGGAGAGCAGCCCGTCCAGCGTTGAAAAGCTCTTGAGAAGTTACTGCAATCTGAGAAGCCCAGGGTATAAGCGATTTCACTCACGGAAAGATTTTTCTGTTCCATGTACTGCTCTGCTAATTCCTGGCGGGTTTGTACCAGGATATCTTGATAGCTGGTACTTTCTTGAGTGAGTCGATTGTGGAGGGTTCGAACGCTCATATTGAGTGATCGAGCAATGGTTGGCTTATCACAATTTCCGGATGGCAGTAGTTGGATAATTTGCGCATGAACTCGTCTTCTTATATCTCTTTTATTCATTTTAGCCAGAAACTTTACCACGACTTCATCGTGCATGCGTGCGAGTTCAGCATTTGCAGCAGGGAGCGGGACATCCAAGTCTTTTTGGCTGATATATAACATATCGATGGGGCTATTGAATTCACATTCGATACCAAAGTGCTTCTGAAAAGCGCGGGTCTTTTTTGAAGGCCGGGCAAAGGTAAAGCAGACTCTTTCAGGAACATAGTCACGTCGATACATTGAGCGTAACCACTGTACATAGGTTGAGAATGAACCCTGTACCAGGTAGGGGTAGACCTCTGATCGTTCGACGCTGAGTTTCGGGATCAACTGTAATTGTAGGCCTTTATTATCTTCAACGAGGTTAATGGACTCGTTAGATGTGATGAAGGTGTAGTACCGTTCTAGTCGATTACAGAAAGACCTGATATTTGAACTTGAAAGAAGGGCAATGCCAAGGGCATCGAATGTGGTTGGGTGCACGAGCTCGCCAAAGTGGAGTCCCAAGGTATCATCATTGGTCGCCTTCGCTGAGGCGATTAGTAGTGCTTCCAATTCTGCGAAGGTGAGCCTGTTGTCAAGATTGTTGACACGTCCAGATTGCAAGCCGACTTGCTCAAATACTCTATCGGCATTGACCCCGGCATTTTCCAATAGTTCGTACATGACGGTGGCTACATTACCTAGAGTGGATTGTTTCGAATGTTCTCCAATGATGCCCATGATATATACCAATTGTATTTGTTAATTCAAAGAATGATAGATTTTATCTAATTCCAAATAGATTGAGCTCTTATAGCGATTAAAAACAATAAGTTATATTTAGTAAAGTCTGGGAGCCCAGATAAAACGGTTATCTAAAGAATGATATGGGGCTAATTGGTTTTATTCGCCACTAAGATCCGGGGCTCGTTTTTCTTTAAAAGCGGCAACTGCCTCTTTGCGATCATCGAGTAAATTAGTGTACATCTCATAAGCGACCGCAGCATCTGTTATCTTGGTGGCCAAGTCTCGCAAAGGAATGTTGATCGCGGTTTTGGTGTATCGCACTGCCCATCGAGGGCTGAACAATAATT
>CAZGCW010000229.1:0-6216 GCA_964524295.1 uncultured Pseudomonadales bacterium | reverse complement strand
CGCATGATCTAAATCCTTTGTCTCATACCCGTCACTACCTACTCTATCTGTATGTGCTTGGAGTCTAAATGTAGTAATGTGCCGAACTAAAGCTCACAGGACCTCACGATCGACACTGCCAATAACAGATTAAATTCAAAAACCTGGGTATCAGGCTTTGTTATCATTTCACTCATTACATTTTCGTCCTATGCTGCACTCGACCTTGAAGCGGCAAGTGCTTTAATGCTTCTACTCAGGAACCTGGTTATCGATTACTTCGACTGGCTGTTGATTATAACCAGCGGACTGATTCTAGTGTTCTTGATAGCGCTATTATTTCACCCAAAAGCGAACCAGGTACTAGGCGGACAGGATGAAGTCCCCGAATTTTCACGCGGGTCCTGGTTCGCCATGCTATTCAGCGCAGGCATGGGTCCAGGCCTGCTTTACTGGGCTGCAGCCGAACCCATTTTGCATTTAGCTGACAATCCGCTATTGGCCTACTGGGGTATTGAGGCAGGAACTGAGTCAGCCACGATGCCGGCATTACTGGTTACCATCTTTCACTTTGGCTTACACGGTTGGAGTATGTATGCTCTAGCTGCCCTGGCTATTGCCTATGGCGCCTATCGCCACAATCAACCGATGAGTTTCAGCACTGCGTTAACACCGATACTAGGACAAACACGAATCAACGGCAGAACGGGTTCATTAATTGACTGTATCGCCCTATATGGCACCATCTTTGGTGTTGCAACATCCATTGGCCTGTCCGTTAGTATCATGAACGCAGCCGTTGAACCGCTTACCGGCCTCAGTTTTGATCTCTATAACCAGATTATTATCGTCATATTGGTTTGTGCTCTGGGCATTATCTCTGCCATATCTGGTATCGATAGGGGGATTCGGAGGATCAGTGAAGTCAATATCTGGCTTAGTTTAATGTTGCTGCTCACCTTTCTGGCGGTCGGGCCCACAGCAGAAATTATAGTCAACCTGGTAAGCACCTGTATCAGCTATTTCCTAGCCGTGCTACCCATGGGGTTTTGGATTGGCAGCTCCACCGAGCAGCAATCCTGGCAAGGCGCTTGGACCGTTTTTTACTGGGGTTGGTGGTTCGCCTGGACGCCATTTGTCGGCCTGTTCGTTGCCCGAATATCCAGAGGCAGAACCATCAGGGAGTTCATCATTGGCGTCCTGTTAGTACCGACTCTGGTGATTATATTGTGGATGAGCGTGTTCGGTAGCACGACGATCCACCAGGAACTCAATGATAGCGGACTCATCAGCACGCCCGTCAACCTGGACTATAGCCTCGGCTTGATTGCCTCGATTCACGCCCTCAACCTGGGTGACATGAAAACTATCTTGTTTATGATCGTTACCTTTCTGCTTTTCACCTGGCTGATTACCTCTCTGGATTCGGCAACGCTCGTCATCTGCAACATCCTCGATGTCAGTCAAAGCACCCGCATGAAAATAATTTGGGGCCTGGTTTTAGGCACAGTTTCCTGTACCTTAATGCTGGTCGGTGGCATCGAGGCATTACAGGCTGCATCGGTTATTATTGGTCTGCCAATGGCACTAATGATGTTGCTGATCATGGGTTCGATTATCCGGCTGATCCTGGCTAAAGACACCTAATGCCATCTGTTAATGAGACCAGTTCAATCAGCGCAACTCATCGGCTAGATAAAAAGCCCTTATTGGTGCGCTAATATACAAGCAGCGGGGATCAGCGGCTGTGACACCAGACTGACACCAGAGTAAACTGGACTCAACCCTACGTGTTCCCTCATCAGGAGCGCGTAACTTGCCAGAACAGGTACACTAAAAGAGGGTTTGATCATGGTGACATTAAACAGTGTAACCGGGCCTATCGGCACTGACCAACTCGGCTTCACCTTAATGCACGAGCACGTCATGGTCAGTGCCAGCGGTCTATATACCAGCTATCCGGATCTGTTAGGTCCTAATCCGCAGGAACGCGCCATCACCAGCCTAAAAAAAGCAAAGCAAGAAGGTATTGATTCCATCATCGATGCCACTACATTCGACCTGGGTCGAAACCCACAACTCCTGGCTGAAGTCTCAAGCGCATCTGGAGTCAATATTATCAACGCTACCGGCTGGTGGTTAGATGTGCCCCGATTCTTAATCGGTGTATCCGCTCATCAGATGGCAAAGGAATTTATCCGCGACATCGAGCAAGGATTCAGAGGCTCTGACGTTAAGGCCGGCATCCTTAAATGTGCCGCAGATTTCCAAGGTGTCACTGAATCACTAGAAGTCATGGCCCGCGCCGTAGCCAGAGCCCATAATGAAACCGGGCTAAACATTATGGTGCACTCCTATCCAACGGGTCAGGTTGCTCGCCGCCAAATCAAAATCTTCAAGCAGGAAGGCGTTGATCTAACTAAAGTCAAGATTGACCACAGTAACGATACCACTGACCTTGAATACCTGAAATGGATCCTCGATCAGGGTTGTTACCTGGGCCTGGATCGTTATCCAGGTAGGCTTGTCAGCCCTCACAGTAGAACCGTGACTATGAAAAAGCTCATTGATGAAGGGTATGCGGATCGGCTATGTCCTTCCCATGACTGTATTTGCCTGGCTGTAATCAAGGAAAACCCAGATGGTTCTCTGCCCGAGGAACATGAATTCAAACGAAACAACCTACATGAGTATCTATATATAAAACGCGAAGTCATCCCCGACCTAAAGGAAATGGGGGTGGCCGACGTAGTCATAAAGAGCTTGTTTGTCGACAATCCGCGTCGATTTTTTGAAGGGGGTGGCTAAAATCTGTCCCGGATTCCTGATGGAATAAGAACTCCCCTGGCCGCCTATATGTCCTGAGAAAATGGTCCGGAGAAGACTGGAGGCCTAATTTAGAATCTGAGGTTAAGCGCATACGAGCAAATCAACCAACCTGCCGCTACTGAGCTGCAGGCCTTTGGGTGGCCCCATAAACCTCCTTGACCTTAAATACCCCATTCAAATAGATATCTCTTGAAGTGAATCTCCAACCTTCCGATGTTCTGGCCACCCCGGACTGATAATACCCTGCCTGAACGGGTCGGGGCTGAAGGTCAAATCCCGTCATTTGCCAGCTGATCATCGCCTGGGTACGCACCTCCGCAGCCAACGGTGATATCTGGGTAATAACAGAATTTGGCATGAAATGCTTTGTGACCAGACCGATGTCCTTAAAAAAGCCCGCCCGCATTATCACTGCCTGCCTGAGTTCATTCTTGCCTGATATCTCGGTTGTCGGGGTTACCGCCCCATTGAGGTAAAAACGGCAAATCGCGGTATCGGTGAATAGCGCTGCAAAACCTTCAACATCAGCACTATCCCAAGCAAAACTGTACTTGGCGATCAGTTCGTGAATATTGAGCTGATCTTCAACTGACATCTCTAACACTGAACAATCTCCTTTACTTAACTATGATGGGCTCTACCATGATGGTGCCGGCGCCACCGAAGGGAAATACGGTTTTGGCTTACTTCTTTTCTTGAAACAACGGCCTTGTGCGCAAATAGCCATTTACTGAAAAAGGCTTTCTTGATAACCCAGACCGCGTACCGTCCCGTGCGTCCGGCAGCGGCACAGTTATCACTGTACAGAACGAAAGAGAAATCTACAAAATATAAGCATCGCCCGATGCCCTGACCGTTACTTCGCTGATAGAGACGCCAAGCGGCTGATTCATGGCATAGACAATCTGATCTGCCAGCCGTTCAGGATCAAGCGCAAAGTAATCAATACTCTCTGGATCCATCTGGCTCTGTGGGAGTTGACCTGCAGCCAAAGCCTCGCTTTGCTGTGCATAGGCTGACATGTTGGCTCCTAGAATACCGATCACCGCTTCACGATTAATCACACTCGCACCCAGGCCCGTCGCGGGCACACCCGTTGGCTTAATGGTTGTTACCTTAATCTTTCCCTGGCTTTCCATACGCAGAGATTCAGATAGAAAATTGACCGCCGATTTAGTTGCCCCATAAACACCCGCACCCACTACTGGGAAATTCCCATAAATAGACGAGACATTAATGACGTGACCCTGCCCCTGCCGAATCATTGGATCATACGCCGCACAGATACCATGCAGGACCCCTTTGAAATTAATATCAATACAACGATCCCATGCATCTGATGCCACGGTATGATCACTGAAAAAAGCCAATGGCATGATCCCTGCATTATTGACCATGATATCGATTGCACCGAAATGTCGTACGGCTTCATTAACGACGTGCACCACCTGCCTACGATCAGTGACGTCTGCCAGGACACTGATCGCATTATCGGGACTTTCGAGACTGCTGATCGTCTGATTCAACTCATCCATATTAATATCAGACAAGACCGCCTTGGCACCGAGCACATTCACCTTTTGTGCTACCAAGCGCCCAAAACCACCCGCTGCGCCAGTAATGACAATCGTTTTTCCCTCTATATAATTCATGTAAGTTCATTCCGGAAGTGTGATTTCTGCCAGTATAACAAGAAGCATCCGCATCCCGGCCAAAACCAGGTTTTCACAGCTTAAAGCCCATTAACCTTGTCCGCAGATTAAAGGCAGATGACAGCTAACGAGAAGACATCCAGTGTCAAAGCCCAAATCGTTGCATTGACTGACTCGTTTAATGACCTCCTCTCCACCCAACCGCATGGGGGCAATTGTTTTCCCACTGTCGATAATGCATATTTCTACTGCCATTCTTATTATCGGATAAAGCGCGTTGGCTAGACAAAAGATAACAGCAGAAAACTGGGGTTTACCACCCCACAATCGTAAGAGCTTCCAACAGGTCCAGTCGTTGTTCCCCACTCGGCGCTTAAAACGAGGCCGGGGGCCAATATCCCAATTGGACCATCAATCACAAGAACTATTAGCCACACCCTATAATGCCTTTACGGGCCAGCGCAGTCTTCAGCACATGCTGGACAACACCTACACAGATGCTTTCCTGGTGATGAAAAACGGAAGCATTATCACAGAGTTGTACTTCAATGACATGACGGCGGACAGTCATCATTTACTCAATTCAGTTTCCAAATCTTTTGTCGGCATGCTGGTTGGCATTCTAGCGGCCGAGGGAACACTAGATACTCAAGCAAAAGTGACCCAATACCTTCCGGAATTTAACAATTCAGCTTTTGCCGACACAACCATCAGGCATTGCCTGGATATGACCGCAGCCGTCAGGTATACCGAAAATTATGAGGATAATGAGGCTGATTTCTGGAAAGAAACCGCAGTGGTCGGATGGCGACCCAAGCTCATCCACCCCCATTCACCGCAGACGCTATTCCAATTCGCGAATTCGTTGGATCAAAAAGAACAACTCGATGGTCAGCGATATCACTACCGAACGATATTGACGAATGTCCTAGCCATGACAATAGAGCGGGCAACAGGAATTCCTGTCGGCGACCTGCTGGAACTTCGTATCTGGCAGAAACTGGGCGCAGAACAAGACGCTACCATCGTTGTCGATTCAATTGGCTTTCCCTATCTCGGCGCGGGCATGAATGCCTGCGCCCGGGATTTAGCTCGATTCGGACAGATGATTCTAGCGAACGGATACTTCAACGGTCAGCAAATAGTACCGGTTGCCTGGATTGATGATACTCGACATGCCAACAAAAAATGCAAGCAACTATTTGCTGAGAGCAGCTATGGTGCCATGTTACCCGGCGGACACTATCGAAATCAGGTCTGGGTGAAAGATCCCAAACAGGGCATTCTCATGTGCATCGGAATACATGGACAGACCATCCACATTAACATGACGACAGGCGTTGTGATTGTAAAACTTTCCTCGCACCCCAAACCCGATGATGAATATATTTTCAATGACACATTCAGGGCGCTTAACGACCTGTCAATGATGGTCTAAACAGGGTTCAGTTATCCAGTGGGTTTCCTGTCATCAAATCCTATTAACAACAGGTAGTTCCTCCCCAAAAAGGTCCTCAACCCTTGACTCAACGTCCAATAAAAACCGTTTTGTATCGATGCCACCGCCAAACCCAGTCAAAGCGCCATTACTGCCAACGACCCGATGACAGGGAATGATAATCGGAATAGGGTTGATGCCATTGGCTGCACCCACAGCACGTGACGCTTTGGGACGGCCGATCAGGCTGGCAATCGCTCCATAAGAACAGGTTTCACCATAGGGAATGTTTTTCAAGGCGGCCCAAACGGCTCGTTG
>CAZGCW010000228.1:0-6232 GCA_964524295.1 uncultured Pseudomonadales bacterium | reverse complement strand
ATACTATCCTCTTCCTAAACCTTGTCATCTGCCAGTAACTGGGAAGGCCCCATTAATGCTTCCTGCACTAACTGCTTTTGCTGTTGTACATGAACGGACAGATAACCTGCCGCCGCTGCAGCTGAGCCCTTTCGCCCGGCATAAACCAGGTTCATCTCCGGATAAAAACGATGAATGACTCTGCGCATGTGGTGTTGACTACTGTACCAGGCACCCTGATTCATGGGCTCTTCCTGGCACCACACTATTTCAGTGACATTATGATACTGCTCGACAACCTGTTCCAGCAATTGTTCTGGAAATGGATACAGCTGCTCAATTCGAATGATAGCAACCTGCGCCAGTTCTGCATCATTTTTTGCTTCCAACAGATCGAAATAAACTTTGCCACTACAGAAAACTAATCTGGTTACCTGGTTCTTTGAACCGCCTTCACATTGATCATCAATAACAGGCGAAAACTCACCCTCAGTAAGATCTTCGAGGCTGGATACCGCAAGTCGGTGTCGCAACAAACTCTTTGGTGAAAGAACAATCAAAGGTTTCCTGAGGGGACGAATCATCTGACGGCGCAACACGTGAAAAATCTGCGCGGGTGTTGTTGGAATACAAACCTGAATATTATGCTCTGCGCTCAATTGCAGATAGCGCTCAAGCCTTGCTGATGAATGCTCGGGCCCTGCACCTTCGTAACCATGAGGTAACAGCATCGTTAATCCTGACAGCCGGCCCCACTTATGTTCCCCGCTGGTAATAAACTGATCGATTACAACCTGGGCTCCATTTGCAAAATCACCAAACTGTGCCTCCCATACCACTAGCGTATCCGGGCTGGTCTGGGAATAACCATATTCAAATGCCAGCACCGCTTCTTCGGAAAGAAACGAGTCAAAAAGCATGAACTTTCCAGCCAAATCAGCAGAACCCAGCGGTGAAAAATCTTCATCGCTGCGCTGATCATGGAGTATTGCATGCCGGTGGGCAAAAGTGCCTCTGCCGACATCCTGGCCCGTCAGTCGAACATTAAAACCTTCATCCAACAAGGTGGCATAAGCCATCATCTCGGCAAAACCCCAGTTAATCAATTTCGCGCCGAATGCCATTTTTTTTCGATCAGATGCTATTTTCTCGACCTGCCGATGTAATGAAAATTCAGCTGGCAAGGCCAATAACTGGCCGGCAAGGGCCTGGAATTTTTTCGTGCTCACCTGCGTATTCGCAGGCATATCCCAATCATGATCCAGGTAAGGTCCCCAATCCACATGCAAAGCCGTGTTTGATTCCTTGAGGTAATCCCAGGCAACCGCATTACCCGCATCCAGCGAATCCCTATAGGCTTCTATGCGACGCAAGTATTCTGTTCTGTCGATAGCGCCCTCGTTAATTATTTTTTCTGAAAACTGAGCTAACGTAGTGGGATGCTTCCTGATTTTCTGGTACATCAAAGGCTGCGTAATTGAGGGTTCATCACCTTCATTATGGCCTCGCCGCCGATAACAAATAATATCGATGACAACATCCTTGTTAAACGCCATACGATAATCTAACGCCAATTGCGAGACAAAAAGAACGGCCTCAGGATCATCACCATTAACATGGAAGATGGGCGCCTGAACCAATTTCGCAACTTCCGTGCAATACTGGGTAGAGCGCGCATCCTCGCGTTTACTCACCGTGTAACCGATCTGGTTATTGATAATAATATGGATCGTGCCGCCCGTATGGAAGCCTCTGGTCTGGGACATCTGAAAGGTCTCCATAACGACGCCCTGGCCGGCAAATGCCGCATCCCCATGTACATTAATGGCAAGCACCTTCTTACCAGCGGGATCTTCACGACGGTCCATCCGCGCCCTCACCGAGCCGACGATGACTGGGGCACCTATCTCTAAGTGACTGGGGTTAAAACCCAGCGCGAGATGCATTTCACCACCCGGGGTCATTAAATTTGAAGAAAACCCCTGATGATACTTCACATCACCGGACCCTTTATCAACTTTAAAACGGCCCTCAAACTCATCAAACAATGCCGCGGGATCTTTTCCTAACAGATTGACCAGCACATTGAGTCGACCACGATGAGCCATACCAATTACCGTTTCTACGACGCCAGCAGCACCGGCTCGATGAATCAACTCTGCCAGCGAGCAGATAAAAGTTTCCGCCCCTTCCAGGCCGAAGCGTTTGGTACCCGGGTATTTTTTACCGAGATACTGCTCCAGACCCTCAGCGGCTAAAATCCTATCGAGTAATCGTCGCTTTGTACCATGACCAAAGCGAGGTCGTGAGCGGGTACTCTCCATTCTCTGCTGCACCCAATTTAATTCTTCCTGATTGGTAATATGCATATACTCTGCCCCTACTGAACCACAATAGGTATCTTCAAGGACCTGCACTATGTCGCTCAACTTGGCTTCGGATTCTCCCATAGACAACGAGCCAACCTGGAACCGGGTATCATAATCCGCTGTTGAAAGGCCATGATGGGCTAATTCCAGAGAAGGGACCGGAGCCACTTTAGCCAGGCCTAATGGGTCGAGTCCGGCCTTTAAATGGCCTCTACGACGATAGCCATAAATGAGTTCACCGACGGCGAACTGCTTCTGCTCATAAAGAGAGGAAATGGTTGCTGCAGAAACGGGCTCTACCCTGGCCTGATTCTTAGACAGCAACAGGAAGTGCTCCCGAATGGTGGCATGAGACAGATCCGGTGCCGTTCTCCCCTCCTGATGCGGTAGCGAATCAAAAAAGTTCCGCCATCGATCCGGGCTATTGGCCGGCTCCAGCAAATAGTCCTCATAAAGAGACTCGACATAAGATGCATTGCCTCCGGAAATATGGCTATTTCGCCACATTCTTTCCATGAAGCTATCTGGCATCTTGATTCATCTCTGTTCAGGCATGTTTTTCAATTGTAACGGAGCTAGCGGGCAAGTTGTATGCTTTAAAGTGAATTCTGGACTGATTCCTGGTTCACATTAAGCTGGGCGCTCCATCAACAGTTTTCGAATGTGACCAATAGCCCGTGTAGGATTAAGGCCTTTCGGACAGACACTGACACAATTCATGATGCCCCTGCAGCGGAACACACTGAATGGGTCTCCCAAGTCATCAAGGCGATCATCGGTGGCGGTATCGCGGCTATCTGCCAGGAAGCGGTATGCCTGAAGCAATCCTGCTGGGCCAATGAACTTATCAGGATTCCACCAGAATGAAGGACAAGAGGTGGTGCAACAAGCACACAGGATACATTCGTATAAACCGTCGAGTTTTTCTCTGTCTTCCTGAGATTGCAACCGTTCCATGGCCGGAGGTGGGTTCTCATTGATGAGGTAAGGCTTGACGGCTCTATAATTATCGTAGAACTGCGTCATATCGACGACCAAATCCCGAACCACAGGCAGCCCGGGTAGTGGGCGTAACTTCAGTTTGCCATCGCCTGCCACCTCGGATATTGGCGTAACGCAGGCCAGCCCATTTTTGCCATTCATATTAATACCATCTGAGCCGCAGACACCTTCCCTACAGGACCGACGATACGAAAAGGAAGGATCCTGCTCCTTGAGCAGCGCCATAACATCTAACACCATTAAATCGCGGCCCGCCGGAATATCTATCTGAAAGTCCTGCATGAAAGGTTTTGAATCCAGTTCAGGATTAAACCGATAAACGCTAACTTGCATGTGCCTTACCTCGATCAATTAATCTAAATTTTACCCACATCGTTAAAGTCTGCCGTTTGCAGGCCTTAAATGTGCCACCTCAGTGATTCCCTGATGGTTCAATCATACTCAATCACCAGCGACCCATCCGCCTAATAGCTTCTTATCTGAGGTTGGAACGTATCGACCGTCACTGGCTCAAAATTCACCGCTCTTTTAGTCAGCGCCTTGGCTACCGGATCATAAATAGAGTGAGCGAGCCAATTATCATCATCACGATCTTTATAGTCTTCGCGCGCATGAGCGCCCCGACTTTCTTTTCTACCCTCTGCACTAAACGCCGTTGCTTCCGCTATTTCGAGCAAGTTGTCCAATTCTAGGGCCTCCAGCCGGGCAGTATTAAACGTTGCGCTTTTGTCCTGCAAGTAAGCTTGGCCAATTCGCTCTCGCAAGCCAGCCAATGCTCTCATGCCTTCCTGCATTGGCTGCTCTTTTCTAAACACGCCAAAATTCATTTGCATGCAATCCTGTAATTCCTTTCTCAACTTGGCCGGTGATTCACCCGCAGCAGTCGAATTATTCCAGCGGTCTAAGCGCTGCATGGCCACTTCAAGGTCAGACTCAGTTGAGGCTTGATGATGCACTCCCTCAGTTAGCGCAGTATCGATAAAGAGACCCGCTGAACGCCCAAAGACGACTAAATCCAACAACGAATTACCCCCCAGACGATTGGCTCCGTGAACAGATACACAGGCAGCTTCGCCCACAGCGTAGAGGCCTTCTATAATCTGGTCCTGACCCTGTGCATCTAGGGTAATTGCCTGTCCATGGACATTGGTAGGCAAACCACCCATCATATAGTGACAGGTGGGCACCACCGGAATCGGTTCTTTGACGGGATCCACATGGGCAAAAGTTTTTGACAATTCGACGATGCCGGGAAGGCGGGAATGAAGGATATCTTCTCCAAGATGATCCAACTTCAGGAATACATGATCGCCATTTTCACCTGCGCCACGCCCGTCTAGTATTTCCAGTATCATACTTCTGGCAACGACATCACGACCTGCCAAGTCTTTCGCATTAGGGGCATAGCGTTCCATAAAACGCTCGCCATCCTTATTAATCAGGTAGCCACCCTCACCCCGGCAACCTTCGGTAACCAGGGTTCCTGCTCCAGCAATGCCGGTCGGGTGAAATTGCCACATCTCCATATCCTGCAACACAAATCCAGCTCGTAAAGCCATAGCGGTACCGTCACCGGTGTTCATCAGCGCATTCGTAGTCGAGGCATAAATCCGACCAGCACCGCCAGTTGCGAGCACAGTCGCTTTCGACTTAAGGTAATTAACCTCACCGGTTTCAATGCAAATCGCAATGACACCAGTCACTGCACCTGCCGAATTTTTTACCAAATCAACAGCAAACCATTCACTAAATACAGTTGAACCTGCCTGAACATTGCCCTGGTAGAGTGTATGCAGCAAGGCATGCCCAGTTCTGTCAGCAGCAGCACAGGTCCTAGCAGCTTGTCCTCCCTTGCCAAAGTCTTTTGATTGACCACCAAAGGGACGTTGATAAATTCGACCGCTATCCGTTCTGGAAAAGGGTAATCCCATGTGCTCGAGCTCAAAAACTGCCTCAGGGCCCACACTGCACATATACTCAATGGCATCCTGGTCACCGATATAATCTGACCCCTTAACCGTGTCATACATATGCCAGCGCCAGTCGTCATCCGGGTCATCGCTGGCAATGGCACAGGTGATACCACCCTGTGCTGAAACAGTATGGGATCGAGTCGGAAATACTTTTGATACAATGGCAGTTTTGTGGCCGGACTGAGCCAATTGAAGCCCCGCCCTTAACCCGGAGCCACCGCCTCCAATGATAATTGCGTCAAATTCGAGTTCTGCGTATTTAGCCATTTTATTGATTTCCCCACAGGATCCTGCAACCCCAGATGACATAAGTAAGTAGCACTAACAAACAAACGCACTGATACACCCACCGCAAGCCGTTGGCTTTGCTGCCAGCATTGTGATGACTCAGGTAATCTGTACCGATAGTCCACATTCCGATCCAGGCATGCGCTGCCACGGCCAATAGTGCTATCACGGTAGCCATCTTCATCCAGGTCGTTAAAAACAACTCACGCCAGGCCTCAAAATGCATTTCCGGCACCACCAGTATCGAGCCAAGCAGCAGTACTGAATAGACAGCCAGCAACACTGAAGAGAATCGCTGTATATGCCAGTCACGAATCCCTTTTCTGCTCAACCCTCGATTCTGTTCTACCATTTCGCTTCCCACTCATTTGTATTCAATGTGTATTGCTCGTTTACTTTGCTCACAAACTGTTATTCCTCAACCCAGTCACCCCTGTTTACGCCTACTCGAAAACTAGTTTTCCTTAGGCTTGAAAACCCGTTTTCCTTAGGCTTGAAAACCCGGTTTCCTTAGGCTCGAAAACCCGTTTTCCTGAGGCTCGAAAACCCGGTTTCCTTATGCTAGAATACCCCGATGCCTTTTGCTGGAAAACCCCCGTACCATAGGCTCCAAAACAACAA
>CAZGCW010000227.1:0-6249 GCA_964524295.1 uncultured Pseudomonadales bacterium | reverse complement strand
CGTTTCAAAAAAATATTTTATCGATGCATTAACTAATGAAAAAAAAGTTATACAGAGACAACTTGATTTTATTTATGATATTTTTGAGAATCCAAATCAGAATATTGGTATATGGGGTGTAAATGAATATTTGGATATTATTTTAGAGGTTTCATAGTAAGGATTCCCTCGGTGGCGACTAAATTTAACCAATCTACTGCCATTGCAGTTGTCGTGGCGAATATGATCGGAACCGGCGTATTTACCAGTCTTGGATTCCAGCTTATTGATATTAAATCAACTTTTGTCTTACTGATGTTGTGGTTAGTCGGTGGAATTACGGCTCTTTGTGGTGCCTTGACCTATGCAGAACTGGGCGCCAACCTGCCTCGATCCGGTGGTGAATACAATTTTCTTGGGCAGATTTATCATCCGGCTATGGGCTTTATCTCAGGCTGGATTTCAGTTTCCGTTGGATTTGCGGCTCCCATCGCGCTTGCGGCGATGACTTTTGGAGCCTATCTTAGTTCAGCCGTGAGTGGGGTAGACTCCGGGGTTGCGGCGGGCCTGTTGATTTTATGTCTGACCTGCCTGCATTGTTATAGTCATCAAACCAGTGCTCGGACCCAGGTTGTTTTTACCAGCATAAAGGTTCTCCTGATTCTGGCATTTTGCTTATTGGTGTTTTTCTTTTCAGAGACCAGACAACCCATTTCGCTGCTGCCGGTAGCCGGTGATGTCGCAGTCCTAACCGGTGGTGCATTTGCAGTGTCGTTGATCTATGTCAATTATGCCTATACGGGTTGGAATGCCGCTACTTATATTCTTGACGAACTGGATGCACCACAGAAAAAGCTACCCCTTGTGTTACTCATAGGCACGGGTGTCGTTATTGTCTTTTACCTGCTGCTCAATTTCGTATTCTTACTGACTGCACCAGCTGCAGCATTGACCGGCAAAATAGAAGTGGGCTTGATCGCCGCTGAATATGCCTTTGGGGAGCAGGGAGGTAGACTAATGGGGTTAATGTTAGCCGCACTGCTGATTTCAACGGTCAGTGCCATGCTGATGACCGGGCCGCGCGTGCTTCAGGTGATCGGCCAGGATTTTCGAATTTTCCGGTTTCTTTCAAGAACGAACCAAACCAATTTGCCTATCAGTGCCATTATCTGTGTCGCCGTGCTGGCGGAGATATTAGTACTGACCTCGACGTTTGAATCAGTACTGGTGTTTTCAGGTTTTGTGTTAGCGCTGAACACCTTATTCACCGTCGGCGGTGTCTTCGTAATGAGGGCTAAAGGGATGACTAAACCAGGTGCCTATCGAACCTTTGGTTATCCATTTACACCCCTTGTTTTTCTGTTGCTGACGATCTGGACACTGGTTTATATATTAATCCAAAGGCCCCAGGAGGGCTTTTCAGGATTGGTGATCATAGCAATAGGCCTTGCCCTTTACTGGGTTTCAAACAGGTTCTCACGGCAATCCTAATGAATTAACTGCTGTCGTTGACCTGCTTTTTGGATGCGTGTTGACATCAAAACCGTGATGCCGTTAAGGTGACGTCTGCATTTGCCCATACCCTATTAAATCGAGCCTCGACGGCCATTGAATCCTTACCTTGCGCTGATAAAGCCTGCACCAGGCCGTATAGTGCCCAGCCATTTCGAGGGTATCTTTCTAAATTACGCAAGTAGACCTGTTCCGCCTCGGGCGCTTTACCAGAAACCAGAAGCGCTTTCCCCAGGGACAGCCGAGTAGGGTAATACCAGAATGGGGGTTCGGTGTAGGGTAATTTATCCTGCACCGCTACCGCTGCTGTAAAGTGACTTATTGCCAGTACTGGATTATTTTCAGCCAGGGCTATTTCTCCGGACGCAAGCGAGTCAGCAATTTGTAGAAGCATGGACGCTGGGTAGGCGATTGAGTCGAGAAACAGGATATCCGGATTCTCTTTATATTGACCGATAGCCATTTGTTCAGCTTGTGCGTTGGCAATGTCTCCCTTGTTGGCAAAGGCAACAGAGCGAGCATAGTGCCAGATACCATTCGCGTACTCTAGCCTTTCTTCAGGCGGGCTTTGTTTTAAAATCTCATCCCAAAGACCAAATTGCACTAATGATTGGACTGGAATGGTTTTGAAAAACTCAACACCAGGAAACTGATCAATCATTTCGATCTTAACATTATGAGCAACCTTATTGCCCGCTTCTATGGCGACAGCACTTCTGCCTTCCATGCTGGAAGACGCCCATAAAAAGTGGATATTGTGGGGATAATAGGCTGCTGGATAGAAACCCTGAGCATTACAAGCCGCAATATATTGTTCGTCGACAGCGGCAGCCAGTTCATTGGCGCGTGACGCATCGGCATATCGACCTATACGATAGTAAATATGCGAGGGCATATGGACTAGATGCCCAGCTCCGGGAACCTGGTTAAGTAGTCGATCGGCAACCTGTTCGGCTCGTTCAGGCTCCGAAGATGATTCCACGGCATGAATATACAGATGCAATGCCATGGGGTGGTATGGATTCCGCTCCAGGACTGTTTCCAGCGTTTCTATTGCTTCCTGGGTCAGCGGTTTTGGATTATCCGCATCGATCCAATAGTCCCAAGGCATGGTATTCATAATGGCTTCCGCGAACAAAGAGGCAGCATCATCATCATCGGGATATTTGTGTGATAAGTTGCGCATGGCAACGACATACTGTTGGTCCAAAGGCGCTCTTTCAGTGTTCGGGTCACCGTTATAACGAGTTGCCAGGGCGTCGATGTAATCCTGTTCTTTTAGCGACGCAGTGGCCTTCAAGGCCAATGCTTTTGTTATCGCCAAGTGTGCAGCGACTCGATCCTGATCAGCCATGATGACCGCACCGTCACTGGTGACATTGATATTGGGACCAAGTGCTAAAGCTTCTCCCCAAAAGCACATGGCACATTGTGGATCCAACTTCTGGGCTGCCTTGAAAGAACGAACCGACTCAGCGTGATTGAAAGCAAAGTCGATAGTGAGTCCCTGGTCGAAATAACGTTGTGTATACGCAGTATCGGTGGATATGGGGTGACTGTGATTACCCATACCATCAAATAGAGGGGCACCGGCGCGGGTCGCAACTTCCAAGACGGTTTCCTCACGGGAACAGCCACTTATTGTCACTAGAATGAGTGCCAGTCCGGTGATGATTATCTGATGCATAAGATCGACTCCTCGATTAGAGATATTATTTTCATTGTGAGTGTAGTTCATTCATCGTGTGAAAGCATGATTGGTTTTGACGAATGTTGGTTCCGGTACTGTTTCCGCCATGGAAGCAGGTAGGGTTGTGCTATTGCTCGCTGTCGTTTGTTCACCTGGAAATTGCTCCACAGCGACTATTTGGACCTGGGCTTTTGGAGTAGTGCCAGACTTGCCTGGCTAATGTGGTGTAGATATTTTTCATCCCAAGCGGCGAAGGAGTATGATAACCAAAGTCTTTTGTAGAATTTGATCTTACATCTAAGGTGTGAGTACATTAGGAGGGGAATATGCGCCAGCCAGTGAGTTACATTCAGCAGACCAGAGATTTATATGACAGTCTTGGTTATCAAGCCTACAACTGGTTTCAAGCAGACTCTGGCCCCGATTTTGTAAAACCCAGCAAACCTCTGGCTGAGAGTAAACTAGGCCTGCTGTCCACAGCGGGCACGTATGTTGCGGGCCAGATTGCATACCATTATAAGGACGATACCAGTATTAGGGTGATTCCCAGTTCTACTCCAGTTGATGATATTCGATTCTCGCATGTCACTGAGAATTACCTGGTAGATGCCCGTCAGGACCCTCGCTGCGTCTTTCCCATTCAGGCTTTGCAAACATTAACAGACCAAGGTGTCATTGGTAGTCTGGCGGATAATTATTTTTCTTGTATGGGCGGTATTTATTCACAAAGGCGAGTGAAAACAGAGCTGATTCCTGCGTTACAATCCAAGTTGCAATCGGAGGAGATTGACCTGCTATTGCTGGTACCTTTGTGACCCGTGTGTCATCAGACCGTGTGTCTGATAGCACGTTATCTTGAATCGGCGGGGTTGCCAACGCTGATAATGGGAAGTGGATTGGATATCCTGAAAGCAGGTGACCCACCGAGAGCAAGGTTTCTGAATTACCCCCTGGGGTTCGAAGCCGGGCAACCCTTTAATGAAGACAATCAATTGGCCGTATTAGCTGCGGCGATCTCTGGATTTGATGAAATGACTGGGCCGGGTATTGAACCGGTTGATTTTAGCTGGGAACAGGGATGGCAGATGATCTCTGACCGGGATAAGGATTCTGTCGGATCTGATTTGCGATCTGGCAGAGATACATCACCCCGTTATCAAACTCAACGCGATAGAGAGCTGGCAGAAGGGAGTTGATATGAATGATCGGCAGATCAGAAATATTTTGGATAGCTGTAAAACCGTCGCCATGGTGGGTCTGTCGGCTAACTGGTTTCGACCGAGTTTTTTTGCGGCAAAATATTTGCTCGAGAGGGGTTATCAGGTTGTTCCCGTCAATCCCAATTATGATGAGATTCTAGGACAAAAATGCTATCCGGATCTCGCTTCGATTCCGTACCCAGTTGATATTGTTGACTTGTTTCAGCGGGCTGACCAAGTACATCAGTTTGTCCAGCCGGCCATTGACATGCAGGCAAAAGTACTCTGGTTACAACTGGGTATCATCAATGAAGCCGCCGCAGTTGAGGCTACCGATGCAGGATTAGAAGTGGTAATGGATCGTTGCATGAAAATCGAATATGCCCGTTTATTTGGCGGACTAAGCTGGATGGGAGTGAATACTGGGATAATTTCCTCAAAGCGTCCCAGAATCCTGCCTTAAGTGTTCATTGGGAGAACTCAATATGAAAGATCATGAGTACGGGATTGAAACCCGTTGTTTGCATGCAGGTCAGATACCAGATCCAGCGACGGGGGCCAGGGCAACCCCTTTGTACCAGACTGCCTCGTATGTTTTTGATGATACTGATCACGCCGCAAGTCTTTTCAACCAGCAGACTTTTGGTAATGTTTATAGTCGGATGTCCAATCCGACCACCGCCGTATTTGAGGAACGCATGGCCTCGCTTGAAGGGGGGAGGGCCGCGCTGGCAGTTGGCTCAGGGATGGCAGCACAGATGACGGCTTTACTGACCCTGTTGACGCAGGGTGATGAATTAGTCTCTGCCAGTACTTTGTATGGGGGAAGTTATTCACAGTTTGATGTGACCTTCAGACGAATGGGAATCGATACTGTTTTTGTTGATCCAGATGACCCGGATAATTTTCGAAAGGCCATCACCGAACGCACCAAGGTGGTCTACATTGAGACCATCGGTAACCCCTCTAATAACCTGATTGATATAGAGGCAGTGGCTAAGATTGCCCATGATGCGGGTATCCCGCTGATGGTGGATAATACCTTTGCGACGCCTTTTCTATGTCGGCCAATTGAACATGGGGCGGACATAGTCGTGCATTCTGCTACCAAATTTATTTGTGGGCATGGCACTTCTATTGGCGGGGTCATTATAGAGTCTGGTCAATTTCCCTGGGATAACGGCAAGTTTCCGGAAATGACTGAGCCTTCCAAAGGCTATCATGGCCTTAGGTTTTACGAGACCTTCGGTGATTTTGGCTTCGTGACTAAGTGCCGCCTCGAAACCTTGCGGACATTGGGTGCAACGTTAAGTCCGTTCAATTCTTTTTTGTTTCTGCAGGGTCTTGAAACGCTCCACATCAGAATGGAGAGACATGTCGAAAACGCCATAAAGGTCGCCGATTTTTTAAATCATCATGAAGCGGTCGCTTGGGTTAAATATGCAGGGCTGCCCGACAACCCCTATTCTGACCTGGCTCAGAAGTACTTACCAAAGGGCGCAGGAGCGATTTTGACATTTGGCATTAAAGGCGGTCAGGAATCGGGTGTGAAATTTATTGAAAATGTCGCATTCCTCAGTCATCTCGCCAATGTTGGCGATGCTAAAACCCTGATTATCCATCCCGCTTCCACGACGCATCGGCAGTTGAATGATGAAGAGCAGCTGGCCGCTGGCGTCTCTGCGGACATGGTGCGCATTTCCGTTGGTCTGGAAAGTATTGAAGATATCCTCTGGGACATTGAACAGGCCCTGGCCATTTCCCAGCAGCCAACGCCGGTGTAGAACGCGGGTATCGAGAGTTACTTTACGCCGGCTATTGTTTAGGCAACTATACGCAGATGTGGGTTAATTATGGAAGCTGTTGATG
>CAZGCW010000226.1:0-6310 GCA_964524295.1 uncultured Pseudomonadales bacterium | reverse complement strand
CCAGAGCATAGCCTTGCTCACGGATCTTGCCGACCACTTCACCAATATCAAGACACTCTATGACTACATAGGTCTGATCTACGGGATCATATGGATTCTGCATTAATCTGCCCTTCTCCAACCTGACTAAAGTACTATGATCTGGGATAACAACAAGTGCAACCCCGTTAAGCCCTCCCCACCTTTTAAAACTGATTCCAGGAACACGACAGATGGATGACCGCTATGATGTCGTCGACCTGTTTATATCGCGTTATCGCCTTTTGACCCGCGCCAGAAAACATGTTTTATTCTGAATCACAAGTCGCCTAAAGTATCCGTTCTTACAATAGCTGGGTTATAGTGAGTGGGCAATGCGATTCAAAAAGGAAATTCAGGCCTATGAAACTCATGAGTCGATTTGGCAGGCCAAGGCAGGGCCACTGGCACAGACCAGATTAGCAGTCCGCTTCTAATGAAATCTCCAGCATGACCCCCCAGAATAACGGAATAGAGACGCCCGCCGAAGCCCCTTTAAGTGTACGCGAACGACTCGCTTACAGCTTCTTTAACGGTGCCGATTATCTGCTAAAGAATATCATTGGCAAGTACATGTTCTTTTTTTACACCACGACCTTTGCCATCAATCCATTGTGGCTGGCATTTGGACAACCGCTACTCAAGATTCTTGATGTCGTCACCGACCCACTGGTCGGGGAATGGTCAGATCGCACCCGTAGCCGTATGGGTAAACGTAGGCCGTGGATCCTGGTTGGCTCGATCGCGCTGGGCATCATCTTCCCAATGAGTTGGATGCCCACCTTTGTCATGTTCTGGGACCCAGCTCCAACCGCGCTATCCATATTCGTCTATTTCCTAATCTTCAAATCACTTTACTACATTAGTCACACCGTTTCGGTGGTGCCTTACTATGCTCTGGGCGCTGAACTTTCCCGAGATTATCTGGAACGCACTCGGATCGTGGGCTGGCGCCATTTCATTGGTGCGCCAATGACTATATTGGCGACCCTACCCTTCGTTTTCGCTACCAATCCTGAGTATTTCACGGATGAGGCAACCGGTGTCGCTGTGGTAATGTGCGGCGTTGGAGTGATCATTATTGTAACCGGGATTATCGCCGTGGTGGGTACCCGAGAAAGAGCCAGCACTGAGGCCAAGAAGCCGCTGCCCATTACTCAGGCCCTGAAAATAACCCTATCAAACAAACCCTTCATGTATCTGGTGGTCACGGTATTCTTCTATGGTATCGGTCAGTACTTTGCCGTCAGCTTTGGTGTCTATTTAATCAATTACATTATTTATGATGGAGACAAATCCCAGTTCAGTGTGCTATTGGCCAAAGCCACAGTGGCTGGTGTCATTGTTACGCTGGGCCTTAATTTACTGGTTCGAAAACTGGGGCAAACCTACGAAAAAGTACACATGCTCAAGCTCGGTATGCTGCTGAGCTTAACCGTACCCTTAAGCGCGTTGATCTCCTTTCAGCCTAATGAACCCATGTGGTATTTCTTGTTTCATGCCCTGGCTTTACCTATAGGGAACACGATTATCGAAGTCCTACCACTCTCAATCGTCGCCGATATCTGCGACCTTGATGAAATTAAAAGTGGTCGACGCAGGGAAGGTGCCTTCGTCGGCGTCTACAATGCATCGTTCAAATCTGGCTATATGTTCGCGCCTGCCCTTGCCATGATTCTGCTCCACTTTACCGGCTTTGATGGCGCCCTGGTCAATCAAACCCAGGAAACCAAAGATCTGATGAAAACATTCCTGGTAGCAGGATGCACCGTGACCTTCCTCAGCGCATTCCTATGCAGCTTGGGTATAAAACTATCCAGATCAGATATAGAAAACACCCAGGCGCAACTACGCGAACCCGCTTGAATAGAGCTGATTTTCTCCTATCAACGCTTGGGCTCAGCTACTGCCTTATGTAAACCCTTTTTTAAACAGCGCTCTGGGCTAGAGTTCTAGTCGCTTAAATCAGAATCAGTATCGCGGTGCCCAAGCTGCCCAGGCTCCGGTCTCAATCAGGCAACGAGTACAAAACCAACCTGCGAACCAGAGACGCGCCCCCTCCGTTAACCCGGGATACCTTTTTAAGAATGGAGATTCAAAATCTACGCTTCTGAGCATCCGCCAGTGCACGCATTAGCAACGTCAGTCCGCAGAGTAAACTTGTCTCTGACAACGATTTGTCTGTGCTATGCTCGAACCTGATCATTCAATATTATTGGGCCATATCGGTGACAGCAAAAATTGTAATTAGCGGATCAGGTTTGTGGAAACCTTCCCATATCATCACAAACGAAGAGCTGGTAGACGCATACAACGGTTACGCGGGAAAATTTAATCAACAACATGCTAAAGAAATAGAAGACGGCCAGATCTCAGAAAAACCGCTCTCATCGGCCGAATTCATCGAGAAAGCCTCAGGCATCAAAGCCCGTTACGCCTATATCAAGGACGGTATCCTCGATATTGACCGTATGCGGCCTAAGATCCCTGAGAGAAGTGAAGGTGAGCTATCTCACCAGGCAGAAATCGCGCTGAACGCAGCCAGGGTAGCACTCAAAGAAGCCAGAAAATCCCCATCTAATATCGATGCTGTCATCGTCAGTTGTGCCTATACAGAACGGTATTACCCGGCCATCGCCATCGAAGTCCAGCATGCGCTAGGTATCACCGGGTTCGGCTTTGATATGCTAGTCGCCTGCTCTGCAGCGACTTTCGCCCTGCAAAGAGCCTACGAAATGGTTGCCTCGGGCACGGCAAAATGTGTCTTGGTCATCAACCCTGAACTGACCTCTCCCCAGGTTAACTATCAGGACAGGGACAGCCATTTTATCTTTGGTGATGTCTCAACTGCCACGGTAGTGGAATCTTCGGAAACCTGTGATTCCAAACACAGCTACGAAATTCTAGGCACAAAAGCCATTACGCTCTACTCCAACAATATTCGTTCCAATTTCGGCTACATCACCAATTCCACCGATGCCGACCCCTACGCCGCCGATAAATTTTTCCATCAGGAAGGTCGTAGTGTTTTCAAGGAAGTATGCCCGATGGCCGCTAAACACCTTGTTGACCAACTAGAGGCATTACAAATGACGCCCACCGACCCGGCTCGTTGGTGGCTGCACCAGGCCAACCTGAATATGAACCTTCTGATCAGTAAACGAATACTGGGTCGGCAAGCCACTGCTAAAGAGGCTCCCATCGTTCTGGATGAATTCGCCAATACGGCCTCCGCCGGCTCCCTCATTGCTTTTAATCTGCATCACAAGGACCTGCTCGAAGGTGACATCGGTGTGATTTGTTCATTTGGCGCGGGCTATTCCATAGGCAGTCTCGTCCTGCGGAAGTGCGCTGTCCACTAAATGCCTTTTATAACGCAATAGCCTCGATTCAGCGGAAACTATCCTGATTCCTGAGTCTACTGTCCTGTCAAAATCTTGCCTCACGGCAGAAAACCTCCTGAATCTATTTTTTAACCTGTGCCGATACAACAGGACGGCGCACGCTTGGTGCGGGTAATGCCCGATCCCGGCCAGCCCAACCCGGGTATTGAGTTGATTGTTCCAGACTACCTACCTCACCTGTTTGCCAAGGCCAGGCCAATTTGCTTAACTATTTTCTAAGTTTTTAGCTTAATTTCAGGACATCTCCATGACGCAAAAAACCGATATTGATGCCACTACCAATCAATTTCTGAGAGGCAAGTATGCCATTGCTGGCATAGGTGAGACCGGCTATGTGAGAGGTTCTGGACGAACCACAAAAGCATTGGGAACGGAAGCGGTCAGAAAAGCCATGCAGGATGCGGGACTCAATCCAGGTGATATAGATGGTATGTTGTCCTATAGCTTTAACGACTCTACCTTTACACCCAACATCGCCGGTGAACTGGGTATAAGGCCCAACTTTTATATGGATGTCTATGGCGGCGGATCTAGCATTGAAGCCCTCGTTGGCATTGCCATGGGCGTCATAGAGGCAGGTATGTGCAAAACCGTGGCCATATTCAGGGCGATGAATGGATACAGCCAAGTGCGCATTGGTGGCACCGGAGACCGCAGCGCTGTCAGACCCCTCAACGGCAACTCACTATTTAATCGGGGCTACGGACTAATGAGTGCAGGACAGATGTTCTGCCAGTCATTTATGCGCCACATGTACGACTATGGAACAACCCCTGAACAGGTGGCTTCAGTTAAAGCCATTCACTCTGAACACGCATCAAACAACCCCAAGGCCTACTATCAAAAGAGAGTCAGCGTTGATGATGTTTTAAACTCAAGGATGATCGTCAAGCCGCTACATCTATTGGATTGCTGCGTCGAAACTGATAATGGCACTGCACTCATTGTAACCAGTATTGACCGGGCTAGAGACTGCAAGCACCCGCCCGCTGTCATTCAGTCTGTGGTCGGTCGGTGCTGCAAACCACGGCCGGACATGCACTACCAGTCGGGCCCGATTTCAACCGTCGCAGGGCATTATGCCAAGGAAATCCTCTGGCCGAATGCGGGTGTAAGTCCAGAAGATATCGATGTTACCGGTTCTTATGATGCTTTTACGTTTACCAGCCTGCTGCAACTGGAAGATTATGGCTTCTGCAAAAAAGGTGAAGGCGGTACTTATGTCTCTGATGGCACGATTCGTCTCGGTGGTAAACGGCCAAACAACACCAGCGGTGGGCATCTATGTGAAGGCTACACTCATGGTATCAATATGGTTATTGAAAACGTACGACAATTAAGAGGTGATGTTGATGACCACTGCCCGATTGGGCCAGATGGCCATCGGGTGCACCATTACAATTACCAGGAGGGTGGATGCAGACAGGTTCGCGACGTTGAGTTGACAGCTAATCTAGGCTGGGGTACGCCAGGCCTTGGCTCAGCCATGGTCATGGCAAAAGATTAGGAGGTTTTACAATGACTTTTCCACATGAATATCTCGGTATGCCCGTCAAAATTGATGCTCTGGATCACGAAAACAGTACTTTCTTCAGTTACTGTGCTCAACATGACCTGCATTTACAGCGCTGCACTGATTGCAATCTGTTACGTTATCCAGCTACCACTGCTTGCCCTTTCTGCGCCTGCCCTGACGCGATCTGGACCCCCGTTGAAGGTAAAGGCATGATCTACTCCTATGGAGAAGTACATCATGCCATCCAAGGCGCCTTCCGCACCCAGGTTCCCTATCTGTTATTGCTGGTCGAACTGGACACACAAAGAGGCCAACCTGGACCCTATGACGGTCTGCGCATGACCGCCAACCTGGTCAATAATAACGGTGACCTGGCACCGCCAGAAATGATTCGGCAAGTGGGCATCGGCAGCCGGCTTCGAATCATCTACAAGGACATCAACGAACAGGTCTCGATCCCGTTATTCACCCTGGATGAACAAGCTGTGCAACCCGAAAACCCCTGGCGTTACCCGATCGAGTAACCAGGTTAATTCACCGTCAAACCAGTACTATCTGGAGGACGCCCTAAACTCTATACTTTACCCTTGCTCAGAATCGCTATCGGAAAGTAATCAACCCAGGATTCTTCAATTATGTCATCTGTTGCAATCCGAATTGCCCGCCACACTGATGCACCCACATTGCATGCCCTGGTGCTCGAATTAGCTGAATCCAGCGGAGAATTAGACAAGTTCACCAGCGTTACTGAAGACTTTGTGCAACATGGCTTTGCCAATCAACCCGCATTCGAGAGCCTCATTGCTGAGCAGGATGGTGAGGCCATTGGCCTGAGTTTGTTTTTTTATAATTTTTCCAGTTGGCAGGGAACACTGGGCGTTTATATTCAGGACCTTTATGTCAAACCCAGCCATCGCAGCCTGGGCCTCGGGCGCCAGCTAATCATCGAAACCGCGAATCTCGCCAGACAACGTGGTGCCGACCACCTCCGACTTTCAGTCGACTCGGGTAACAAAAATGCACAGCAGTTCTATCAACATCTTGGCCTCACCTGGCGTGAACAGGAGCAACTCTATCAAGCCGATGGCACGGCTTTCACAAATCTGGCCGAGGCTATTGGCTAAATAAACGGCCATTCAGGTAACTCGACTTCAAGAACCCGGGTTGGCTACTTGACCCAAACAACTCGCCTTAGCTCGGCAATTTCCATAAGCAAACCCGACTGCAGGCCACGCCTCTAAAGCGAGGTCATTTCCCTCGGGGTATTAACCGATCCCATTCCAGGGCGTTGTATTTTTTCAGTATCTGCTTAAGCCTATTAATTGGAATAGCCTCACGCCGTCCTCTTGAACTTTCAATGGTAGTCGCCCGG
>CAZGCW010000225.1:0-6325 GCA_964524295.1 uncultured Pseudomonadales bacterium | reverse complement strand
AGTTGTTGCATTTTCTGTACCTCAAATTTTCAATTTTAATTGAGCAAGCCTGCTAATTTCTGTAACTTGCCACGCACCGAATCATCGATGACGGTATCTTCAGCCCGGACGACAATGCCACCGAGCAAATCTGTTTCCAACTCGGTTTCCAATACCACTTCCCGTTGTAACTTCCGGGTAAGTGCACTGGAAATAACGGCCTGCTGTTCCTCGGAAACCTCAAACGCACTCGTTATTTTCACATCCATTGTCTTTTCGTGGTTTGCCTTTAACAACTCAAACAACTCAGCAATAGACGGTAAAAGGGCAAGCCGGTCATAGTCAGAAAGCGCCAACACAAAGTTCTGTCCGGCCTGATCAAGTTCCTCATCCAGAAAATCAATTAACAAGGCTGCTTCACCCGATGCCGATAGCACGGGGTTATCCAAACAAGCACTCATCGATGGGTCTGAACTAGCCGCCGCGAGCAAACCCAACATCCGAGACCATTTCTGTAGGCCCTCTTCTGCATCCAGGGCACAGGAAAAAGCTGCTCTGGCATACGGTCGGGCTATGGTTGCGAGTTCCGCTTCAGCCATATCAGTCTCCTAAAGCTCAGCCGCCAGTTTAGTCAGCATGGCATCATGTTGACTGCGATCTATACTGCTTTGAAGAATCTTTTCTGCACCGGTTAAAGCCAATTCGCTCACTTTCTGACGCAGTTCTTCCCTTGCTCGGTTGATTTCCAGATCAATTTCACTCTGGGCACCTTGAACAATTTTTTCAGCTTCTTCTTTAGCCTGAGCCTTGGCTTCCTCAACAATCTGATTTGCTCTATTTCGAGCCTGATTAATCAAGTCATTCGCTTCCAATTTTGCGGCTTCCAACTCATTACCAACCGCTTCATTCGCCTGCTGCAATTGCTGCTCAGCCTTTGTGGCATTTTCCAACCCGGCCGCAATCATCTCCTGACGATCTTTGAGGACCTGGGTCAGGGGTGGCCAAACATACTTCATGCAAAACCAGACGAAGATTACGAATGAGACCATCTGGCCGATCATTGTTAAATTAATGCTCATGCATCACCTCTCAGGATTCACAGTCCGTTTTTATAATGGGCCACCTGTAAAAATGAGATAGAGTCCAA
Source organism: uncultured Pseudomonadales bacterium (assembly GCA_964524295.1). Classification (GTDB taxonomy): domain Bacteria; phylum Pseudomonadota; class Gammaproteobacteria; order Pseudomonadales; family Azotimanducaceae; genus UBA9926. Next base: position 5,199 of record CAZGCW010000225.1, on the reverse strand, counting down.
TACCCAGACAAATAATGGGGATGGCTTCAATCAGTGCCAATACAATAAAGAGCTGAATACGCAGCATCGGCAGTAATTCAGGCTGTCTGGCAACGCCTTCCAGGAATTTTCCTCCCAGAGAACCGATACCGACACCACTGCCAATGGCGCCGAGGCCCATCATTATCGCGCCCGCCATGTACACCAAAGATGTTTCCATTTTTTTACCTTTTAGCTAGTTAAAATTAATGTTCTGCCGTCTCACTCGCTTGAGTAAGATAGACAATCGTTAGAATCATGAAAATAAATGCTTGTAGAGATATAATCAGAATGTGAAATATCGCCCAGGGGACGGATAGAGCGAACTGAACGGTTGCCGGTAACAAAGCAATCAGGATAAATATCATTTCTCCAGCATACATATTGCCGAATAATCTCAACCCATGCGACAACGGCTTCGCAAACAGATCAACCACCTCTAGTATAAAATTGAACCAATACATAGACCAGTGAGGAATAGGGTGGGTGACCAAACCTTTACCAAAACCGATCGGACCCTTCATCTTAAAATTGTAGTAGATAACCAGTATAAAGACGCCAAGAGACATTCCCATAGTGGCATTAGGATCTGTCGTTGAAACCACCTTGAAATATTCAACGCCAGCAAGTTGGGCTGCCCGGGGAATCAAATCAACTGGGATTAAATCCATGAAATTCATGAAAAATACCCAGACCAGAATCGTCAATGACAATGGCCCAATCAGGGCGTTAGGCTTTGATCCAAATACCTCAGTGACGGTATCTTCAACGAATTCCACCGCCATCTCACACAGGTTCTGCAATCCTCCTGGAACCCCCGTAGTCGCTTTTCTAGCGGCAAATGCAAACAGCGCGATAAAAAGGATACCCAGGCCGACTGACCATATCAGTGTATCCACATGGACTGCCATAAAACCCATCTCGGCTATATCAGCTGGACCATGAGCGAAACCCCAATGACCATCCGCAAACTGGCCGTAAGTCAGGTTAGTTAAGTGATGCTGAATATATTCCTGGGATGTAATGGTATCGCTGCTTGCCATTGTTCTTTCTATATTCCTTCTTTCGCCTTAATAAAGGCTTGCTTAACACCGGGAGAAACACGTCCCTGAATAGCCTATTCTTCACCTGACTCCAGTCGATCAACCTGAAGCAGACCTAACCAACTCAAATAACCCAATGTCACACCAGAGAAAAGCCATCCCAGCAAGACTTGATCGAATACCCAAAACACCAAAAGAAACAAAATTCCAGTGACCAGGAATTTAATAATTTCAGTGTTCCTGAGAAGCGCTTCACTGACTAAGTCACCTGCTTTCTCAAGCCTGTACGTCTGCCAGTAGTAGGGCAACACGGCGATTAACACACCTAAACTAAAAAAAATGCCTGACTTGCCGTCATAAGCTGCAATACCCAGGGCAATCAATCCTAAAATCGCGCATTGTGCCAAAGTTACTTTAAAGGCCAAATGCGTATTCCTGGAATCACTTCGAATTTTGCGTGTCACTTTAGAAACCGGCCGTCTTCGAGCGATGGCAAGTATAGAGACTAACGATTAGCCATTCAACTCAGTGGAGGAGAAAATCGGCTCATTAATAGGATTTTTTTATAGTTAAGCCCTTTTTACAGGCTTTAAGCGAGATCTAACTGTCCAGAGGTCCAAAATGAGACAGTATTCCATCAAGTTCATCGAGGCTGTTATAGCCGATTACCAACTGACCAGCGCCATTCTTTCGCTGCTTTAAGGAAACCCCCTGGCCTAATTTCTGTGATAACTGATCTTCTAGATGGCGGATGTCACCCGTTTTGGCCTGGCTTTGCTGCGGTTTAGATTGCTCAGGATAATTTAACTGCTTAACCAATGCTTCCGCCTGACGCACCGATAATCGCTTGGCCACGATCTGGCGCGCTGCCTGTGCCTGCAGTTCCTGCTCCAGACCCAGCAAAGCTCTTGCATGACCCATATCAATCTGTTCCGTCAACAAAAACTCAGCTGCAAGCTGACCTAACCCTGCCAACCTGACTGAATTGCTGACGGCGGCCCGACTCTTACCCACCGCCTCAGCAGCTTGCTGATGGGTTAAATCAAATTCAATGATTAAACGCTGCAATGCCAAGGCTTCTTCCATGGCATTTAAATTTTCCCGCTGAATATTTTCAATCAGTGACACTGCTAACTGAGACTGCGAGTCCACCTTCTTGACTATCGCCGGAATTTCCTGCTTACCAGCCAACTGGGACGCTCGCCAACGACGCTCTCCAGCCACTATTTCAAATGAATTCTGGCCTGTGGCTGTGACTATGATGGGTTGCATTACACCATGCACGCCAATTGACACAGCCAACTCCTGCAGTTTTTCCTCATCAAACTGACTTCGAGGTTGAAACCGGCCCGGTTTGATCCACTCTACCGGGATCTGCTTGAGTCCCAAACCCGATAAATCAGCTGCTTCACTATCAGCGGCCGAATTTCCTGTAAGGAGACTGGTTTTATCTGATCTCACCTGGCTCGGTCCGAGCAACGCATCCAACCCTCTACCTAAACCCCTCTTTTTTTCTGCCATTTTTTTAACCCAGTGCAATCCATATCACGGGTCACCTGCTATTTGGATCTAACTGCCTTGTAAATTCCAGATAGCACACAAACTATTTGATCATGACCTCAGCTGACTGTCGTCGGTTCCAATCGTCTTAATACCTCTCCCGCCAGAGCCAGGTAAGCCTGTGATCCCGAAGATCTCGAATCATAGTAATACACAGGCAAGCCATAACTTGGCGCTTCCGCTAGCCGCACGTTCCTGGGCACGACGGTCCGATAAAGCTGGTCACCAAAATATTCACTCAATTGAGCCGATACATCTTTTGTCAGGCTATTACGGGAATCATACATGGTGCGAATAATTCCCTCTATTCTCAAATCAGGATTCAAATGCTCTTTAACTCGCGTCACCGTACCCATCAATGCAGTTAACCCTTCCAGCGCATAGTATTCGCACTGCATGGGTATGATCACACCCTGGGCTGCCACCAACGCATTTAACGTCAGCAAATTTAATGAAGGCGGACAATCAATAAACACATAATCAAATTCAGACTCCAGGCTGGACAACGCATTTTTTAGTCGACTCTCCCGATAATCCAGATCCAATAACTCGATTTCTGCCGCCGTTAAATCAGAATTAGAGCCGAGTAGAAAAAAACCGGTGTCCTCATTTTTGTGGACTATATCCCTTATCGGTTCGTCGTATATCAGCACATCATAAACAGATTCAACTAACTCATCCTTGCTGACACCACTGCCCATCGTTGCATTGCCTTGCGGATCAAGATCAATCAATAAAACCCTGCGACGCATAGTTGCCAACGATGCCGCCAAATTAACGGAAGTGGTCGTTTTACCAACGCCTCCTTTTTGATTGGCCACCGCAATTATTTTCATAACCCGCTACTCTCTATCATCCGCACCACTGCCTGCAATTCATTTCCCTGACCTTGCAAAAGCAGGTCAGATTGATTCGAACTAATTGCTTGCACCTACCGCATTCGACCCTTCAAAAATCAACAAACCTCTCTCAGAACTGACAAGAGGTACCTTTAACGACTGGTACCTGAATCTGAAATCAAGCGCAGACAGACTCTGCTCAAGATCCTTGGCAATTCCACTGACCATTGCCAAGATATTACCAGATGGTTTAAGCAAGTGATTCAGCGCCGGATAAATTTCCAGTGGTTGTTTAAAGGCTCGGCAAACAACCTGATCAAACTTCCTGTCTTTCACCGATTCTGCTCGAGTTTGCAGAATCTCGACATTGTGTAAACCCAACTCTATTTTTACCTGAGTCAGAAATCGAGTTTTTTTGCCATTCGCATCAAGCAAGACAAAAACTTTTTCAGGAAAATTTAAAGCCAATGGAATCCCTGGCAAGCCAGCCCCACTACCCACATCAATCACCTGTAAACCGTTCACGTAAGGTGCTAACGCGAGCGAATCCAGCAGATGTTTCCCGACCATCTCATCCCGGGTCTTGATAGCGGTTAGATTAAAACGCTGATTCCAGCGCTGCATTAATGCTAGATACTGGCTCAACGTATCCATGAATTCAGAATCGGAGCGAATATCAGCCTGGCCTCGAGCCAATTCAGTTAAGCCGGAATCCAATAATGAAGTAACACTCACCCGTTTGCTGCAGTCTGCTGAAATTCGCGTTGTCGCTTCAAGTGAACTAGCAATAATGATAAGGCCGCCGGTGTTACCCCCGAAATTCTGCTTGCCTGGCCAAGGTTCTCGGGTCTTATCTGCTGTAACTTCTGTTTCACTTCATTTGACAAACCATGAATCAGCGAATAATCCAGGTCTATGGGTATTTTAAGAGAATGCTGGCTGCGGATCCGTTCAATATCTTGTTGCTGCCGGGCAATATAACCTCGATATTTGATATCAATCTCAACCTGCTCGGCAGCAACGGCATTGTATCCAATGGTTCCATTCGCTGACAGCAACGACTGGATATCAACGCCAGGTCGCTTTAGTAATTCTGCCAGATGATATTCCCTCCCCAAGGGTTCATCCAACAAGGCGTCTATTTTACTATTACCTGGAAAAACGACTGTTTTAGCCAGCTCAGTGCTTAGTTCTTCAATGCAGTCGAGTTTCTCCTGGTAGCGATCCCATTTAGCATCTTCTACCAAACCCAGCTTTCTTCCTGTTTCAGTGAGGCGTCTATCCGCATTATCCTGTCTTAGAACCAGCCTATATTCAGCACGACTAGTAAACATTCGATAAGGTTCCAAGGTACCCAGGGTAATCAAATCATCAACTAAGACACCGATATAGGCCTGATCACGACCGGGTGACCAGGGTTCTCCGGCTTGACTCAGTCGCGCTGCATTGATTCCAGCTAATAAACCCTGAGCAGCCGCTTCCTCATAACAAGTACTACCATTAATCTGGCCTGCGAAAAACAACCGCTCAATTGGTTTGGTTTCCAGGGTTGATTTCAACCCCCTAGGTTCAAAAAAATCATACTCTATAGCATATCCTGGCCGGGATATATGCGCATTTTCAAATCCTTTTATAGAGCGTATGAGGTCAACCTGGACGTCATAGGGTAAGCTGGTAGAAATACCATTGGGATAAAGCTCTGTTGTATTCAAACCTTCCGGTTCATGAAATATCTGGTG
>CAZGCW010000224.1:0-6375 GCA_964524295.1 uncultured Pseudomonadales bacterium | reverse complement strand
GGCTGTCACCACTGACCCCACCTGAGAAAGGATGGGCTGCCTCATCGAGTCGGCCCGCTGTAAAGTCAAAGCCGAGTAGGCTCATGAGGTCTCTGGACAGTTTTAATTGAGTCTTCCGGGCGACCGGGCTACTGGGTTGCAGCGGTGCTGGCAGGCTTAATTGCTACTCCATGATGGATTGCTGCAGGTCCGGTAGGACCGCTTTTAGTTGATTAAATAGGCGATCTACACTGGCAAGGCGGGTTCCTGGATCAAAAAGGTCCAGTAGCGCATCATAGTCATTGATGTACCCTTGCTCTGTTGCCAGTACCGAATGCAGGGCCTGGGCTTTTTCTTTCACGAGGTCGAATACCGTTTGCAGCAAGGGTTGAAAATCCTGCCAGTTGTTATGCTGGCGATAGTGCCTCCAGGCATATTCACATTCATTAGTCGCAATAACTTCAGCTTCAACCAGTTCTTTGGGTATCGCCAGAGCTCTTTTCCAGGTGTTGCGCATTTCCCTGAGATTGGCCTGCTGCCAGGGTTGTAGGTCCGTTTCCGTTAGTTCAGCTGCCGAAAATAAATCAGCTAGCACGTTTTGCTGGAGTATTTCAGTGGCAATGCCAGACAACTCGGCCAGGGCAAGGCCTCGGGGTTCATTCCCTTTGGACGGCATCATGACCTGCTGGTCCCAGCCCAACATCGCGCTGGCGTGGTCCAGTTGTGCAAGACGATAAAAGGTTTTTTCCAGCTGTTGATAACTCATGAGGAGGGTCTTTCTTTTGGGTTGCTTTAACTCGTCAGTATCGGACGACTGCTGCAGGGATACAAGCTCACAGGTAGCGCACAGGCTGAGTCTAGGGAAATCGCCTGCACCCGGCTGCATGGCAGATGTTCCAGAACCTCATTTGGGTTTAGAATCCAAGAGAATACAAAAAGATAAGGGTAATACTTTGCGGATAATCATCGTGTTAGTTGTGCTGGTCGGTTTCAATGCGGATGCCAGTCAGGTCCTACCCGAGCTCGATAAGTTACTTAATGGTTTCCACAGAGCTGCGGCTGAGAGTAACTTTGATGACTACTTTCAGCGTTTTGCGGAAGATGCCTACTTTCTTGGCACAGATGCGACTGAAAGATGGTCTGTGAGCGAGTTCAAGAACTACGCCAGGCCGGCTTTTGAGCAGGGTCGGGGCTGGAGGTATGATGTTCTAACGCGGAACATTGAGCACAAACAAGGCCTGGATATCTACTGGTTTGATGAAATTCTGTATAACGAGAAACTGGGACGTTGCCGGGGTACGGGAATCATTGTCCTAGAAGCCGGTGACTGGAAAATAGCTCATTATAGTCTCAGCATGCTGATTCCCAACGAAATTGCAGTTGCCGTGGCCAATGAAACCAAGTTGAAGGATGCCGGGATTCCATAGGGCCAGTCCTAGATCATGTGTGCTGGGAGGCTTGGTGAGTTGTTGGTTGTTATCACAGGGATATATTTTCTGGCAAAAACAATCGGTATAGTCTTTGATATGCCAGTGCGTAATTGGGAATTGAACCCAGAGCAGGGTCAACAGAGGCTGCTGGTCCGGACCTCATCCTTGATCGGTCCTGTGTTGGCCGATGTCTGTTTGGGGTGTGTTCGTACAAAACTTGTTTTGTCGGTGTGTGTCGATAGATCAATGCCCTAAAGCATGAAGCAGTATACTGACCTGGGTAGTTCAAATATCAAACGAGACGAGAGGGAGTTAACCGTGTTCAATTTTGATTCAAAAGTGGTACTGATTACGGGCGCCAGTTATGGGCTGGGCGAACAGTTCGCCTATGCCTTTGCTGAAGCCGGTGCCAATCTTATTATTACCGCTCGAAGTAGTGAGTTGCTCGAAGCCGTCGCCGCTAACTGCCGGAAGAAAGGAGCTAAGGTGACCGTTGCCAGTGGCGATGTGGCCAATGAAGAAGACGTTCAGCGAGTGGTTTCCGCGGGTATCAAAGAGCAGGGTCGCATTGATGTCCTGGTTAACAACGCCGGTATCGCTGATATGCGTGGAGTTGCCGCGGAACAGTTTGATGCTGAAACCTTTAATCATATTCTCTCCGTTGACCTGGTGGGCGCGTTTTATTTTGCCAGGGAGTGTGGTCGCCATATGCTAAACAATGGCGCCGGTTCAGTCGTTAATATCTGTTCTATCATGGGGAGTGGGGGTAATGAAAATAATGTCATTGGCTATACCGCTGCCAAAGGCGGTTTGCGTAACATGACCTTGCAACTAGGCAGTGAGTGGGCGGATCGCGGTGTCAGGGTGAATGCAGTGTCTCCTGGATTCATTGTCACTGAAATGACCCGGCCGGCGCTCGAAGCCATGGGTATTGATAAATGGATTGCCAGCCGCACGCCCATGCGCAGAGTAGGCGAAGCACAGGAAGTAACCAATGCGGTGATGTTTCTGGCTTCAGATTTGGCTAGCTATATAACCGGGGTTGATCTTCTTGTGGATGGTGGAACGAATGCCAGTAATGGGACGTTTCAGATCCCCCCCATTCATCATGAGTGGAATAAAGAGACCCCTATGGTCCCGTCGCCGTACCAGCCGGTTCAACCTAGACCAGACTGGTACCAAGGCTTGTCAGATGGGGTTCCAGGGGTTCATTATCCGTTGCCGGAACAAGACTGAGCGTTATTCGTTGTCGAGATAGACTGGGACATGAGTAGGCTAGGTTATGGCCATAAACCGACACTCAGTCATGCTTGAAGATTGATTGGGCAAGTCTGTAAATGCCATCTGGGAAGGACGAACCACTCGATTTGGGCATCTAAATGGATAAACTGTATTTCTTATTGCTGGCAGTATTGGCTCTTGAGGTGATGGCGATGGAAGATTCGGCGCGGCTAAATGGCGTTAACATTAGGTATCAGGCCGAGCAGGGTGAAGATGCCAGTCGGGCTCTACTGGATGTGGTCCAGCCCAGGGATCAGGTTGAAGCACCCGTGGTCATTTTTTGGCACGGTGGTGCTTTGATGAAAGGCGACAAGCAGGGTGTTGGGGGTTTGGCGCAGACTTTGGCTGACCAGGGTGTTGCTGTGGTTGCTGCTAATTATCGTTTATCCCCGGATGTCCAGCATCCTGCGCACCTGCAAGATGCGGCGGTTGCAGTCAACTGGGTTAAGTCCAATATTAAGGACTATGGTGGTGATCCCGCCAAATTATACCTCAGTGGTCACTCTGCTGGGGCTTATCTGGCAGTCCAGTTAGGTCTGGATTCACGTTATCTCGCACACCATGGCATAGCGCTTTCCGACCTGGCCGGTGTGGTTGCGATCAGTCCGTTCCTATATGTGGAAGAAGTAGCGCCTCAGCGGCCTAAGATGGTCTGGGGTAAAGACCCATCAGGCTGGCTGGAACCCTCTGTGAGCCCGTATGTTAGTGCCGGCAAGCCGCCGATGCGATTGCTTTACGCGGAGGCAGATGAACCATGGCGCCGTCGCCAGAATGAACGCCTGGCTAATGACCTGGCTGGTTATGGCGTCGATGCAAAAACCTTAATGGTGCCAAAGAGGGATCATACGTCGATCATGACCCATGCTGACAACCCAGAAGACCCGGTGATAGAGGCGATTGCTCAGTTCATCTTCGGCCAGGAATAGGCCGTTGGCTTGTTTTATCAGGGTAGGGTAACAAAAGCAGGTCTTGGCCATGGGGTGATGTAGAGTTGCAGGCGTGTAGCGGGTTTAATGCAGATATTCCCAGGTTAGTATTTAGTTTATGCTCAGGTTCCAGGTCGCTGTCTCGTCTTTTCCCATTGCATGGCTTACTGTGCTTAAATCTCCGTATGGGTCCAATTTTATAAGGATGGGTGATGGTGGATAGCATCTTAACCAACCAGGTAGATCATGTGCTGAGTACGGCTAGATCAGTACGGCGTAAACTGGATTTTGATAAGCCGCTGACCAGACAGGATATTGAAGCCTGCATCGATGTGGCTGTTCAGGCGCCGACTGGCCTTGCGGGAGAAAATTGGCGGTTCGTCGTCATTACTGATCCGGAATTGAAAGCAAAAATCGCAGAGATCTATCGAGACGTGCTAGTGCAGCTGAGTGAATCACGAAATGTGACTCTAAAACCGAGTCACCAGGCTTTAATGGCGAGGCTCCATGAGATCCCCTGTATGATTATGGTGTTCTCCATCGGAGAACCCGAAATCGATGCTTCAGCACAGTTGGCCTTTTATGGTTCAATCCTGCCTGCAGCCTGGTCGTTGATGCTGGCCATGCGGGCCAGAGGTATAGGTACGACCTGGACTACACTGCTGTCCTCGAGATCAGAGCAAATCAAACAATTGCTGAATATTCCGGAGGGTGTAACCCAGACTGTCATGCTGCCTGCGGCTTATACGAAAGCAGCCAAGCTGAAAAAAGCGGAACGGAAACCCGCCTGCGAAGTCACCTATTGGAACGGCTGGCACAACAGTGATTGAGTTTAGCCACGGCGCTGCTTTTTAATTGCGATAGGCGGAATCCCGATCTGAATTGCCTGGGATTATCAGCTGATTTGAGCAGCGTCAGCTCAGAGGGCAGATGACGACGGATAAAAAAATGAGAGGTGTTTATGAATGATGTTCCAAAGTCCATTACCGACGTGACCCCGGACTGGCTAGGAGAGGTGCTCAATGCAAAGATAGAGTATATTAACCCGATCCAGATTGGTCAGGGCGTGGGCCTGATGGGCGATATTTACCAGGTAAGTATGACCTACCGCGACGCTGGAATAGATAAGCCGGCCAGCGTCGTTGTTAAACTACCGTCCTCATTTGAAGAAAATCGCCAACAGGGTGTCACCCTGGGTATGTTTGAAGCCGAAATTCGGTTTTACGATGAACTCGCACCCGAGGTCAGTGTCGGATTGCCCGAGATTTACTTTACCCAAATTAGATCCGGAACGGCTGATTTTGTTATCGTCATGGAAGATTTAAGCCATCTCACGATGGTTAACCAGAGCGAGGGTGTGGCACTGGATCAAGCCCTGGCAGCAGTGAAGGTGCTTGCGGGAATACATGCCGTCTGGTGGGACAAGGCGCAAAATTCGGCGCTGGAATGGATCCCCTCTATGATTGGTCCTCGTATTGAATATGTCGATCAATTGCTTGAACAAATTTGCCCGGTATTTGAAGCGGGTTTTGGCAAGTACCTGCCTGCTGGTGGATTGGAGTTATATCGGCGATTTGCGGGTAACTACCTGAAGATCAATACTGAACTTGCTGAGCGTAGCCCCTGGACGCTCGCGCACCAGGATTATCGAGTAGAAAACATGCTGTTTGATAAACAGGCAGGGGAGGTAGTCGTTATTGACTGGCAGGGCATTGGTCGGGGCCCTGGGGCTTATGATTTAGCTTACTTTCTGGGTGGATCCATGGATATTGATCTACGTCGCGCCCACGAAAGAGAATTGGTTAATGCCTATCATGCCCAATTGCTCGAAGGCGGCGTTGTCGGCTATACGCTTTCTCAAGCATGGGACGATTACTGTTTTGCTCATCTCCAAGGTGGTCTTGCCACCTCGATGGTGACGGGTGGCACCATGGACCTGAGTAATGAACGCGGACTCGCGCTGATAGCGACCATGGCTGAACGTCATATCACTGCAGCGCTGGATCATGAAGGCATGGAGCGCCTTGCCGGGATTAGCTGATAATATCTCCATTTGCTGTAGGCTGATCAGGTGGGACTCGAAAAAACCCGATTCTGTGCTTGGATGCGAGCCTGATCTCGTCTTGGCAGGTCTGTCTTACCGATTGAATTTCTCCTATATTTAACTTTATATTATAGTAATAAATTATTGATTTTTATGAATTTATAGAGATTATATTCTTTTAACGTAGATCGCTAATTGACAAGCTAGTCGAGGCTCAATAGTAACCGGCCAAGGTTGAATCGAAGCAGCTGCTAATGGCACCCATACCATGATGTATGGCCCTGGCCATGGCGATGGCTGGGCCGTGATTTGAGGGCTAAGTTGGTCAGGGGTTGTCTGACAAGACAGCCGGCTTAGCTCCAACAAGGAGCTGACGCTAATGCCGCAAAGGATCAATTTAGATGATGATACTTGTTTTGTTTTCGAAGCTTGGTCAGTATATTGCTATTGGAGTTTTCAGGTTTGCTGATAAAGCCTGTTCTAACTAACGGCCTGTGTGCGGGGAGTTTAGGATGCAATTGACAATCAATCCAATAGGTCAGCATGAGTTTGGTGCGGTGGTAGAAGGTGTCAGGCTGAATCAGTTGTCCGAGGCTCAGTTTGCAGAGATAAAATCAGCCTTCCTGAAGTTTGGTTTTCTCGTCTTTCGTGGCCAGTTTCTCACGGATGAAGAAAATATTCGTTTTGGTGAGCGCTTCGGCAAACTTGAATTCGG
>CAZGCW010000223.1:0-6396 GCA_964524295.1 uncultured Pseudomonadales bacterium | reverse complement strand
CGACATTAGTCGACTATCTTAGTGCTGAATATTCTCCCAGGTAAGGGTTTACCCAACAGCAGGTTATTTACTGGTTAGGTCCTTAGCTTATCCTACCTGCACTCATCTTTGTTAATCTACCGGCGTGATGCCAAATTCCGCCAGAATCTCCCCGCTATGTTCTCCCAGTCTGGGTGGTCCCTGATAAAAACTGGTTTGGCTTTTGGTGAACTTGATGGGATTGCCCGACAGCGCCACTGCCGGGTTCTCACCGGGTAATTGGTATTGCTCGATCATGGCCCTGGCAGCAATGTGAGGGTCTGCGAATACTTCTTCCATGGTATTGGCGGGACCGCAGGGAACGCGACCACCAATGAGGTCAATTATCTCCTGTTTGGTCCGGGTAGATGTCCAGCGGGTAATCACTTCTTCGGTGAAGGCTTGATTCTGAACACGCTTGAAGTTGTTGCGGGTTCGATCGTCTTTACCAAGTTCCGGCCGTCCCATGGCATCGCAGAGTTGTTGCCAGTGCCGCTCAACTGGTGCGGCAATGGCTATTCTGCCATCCACGGTGGGAAACAGACCAAACGGTACCAGTATTTTCTTACCCGGTTTGCGGATTTGGCCGGTCAGGCTGTAACCGGCGACATTTGGCTTCAGCAATGTCAGCATGCTGTCGTACATGGCAACATCAAAAAACTCCCCTTCACCGGTCTGTTGGGCGCGATGGATGGCAGAGACCATTCCCAGGGCCATCAGTGTGCCTGGATAGATATCGGCGATGGCAATGGGGAATAGGTCGCCGGTGGCCTCGACCAGGCCGCCAGCACTTTGACCGGCAACATCCAGGCAAGGCCAGTCTGAGTAGGGGCTCTCGCCTGTTTTCGGGTCTCCATAGCCACGAACAGCACCATAAACAATAGCGGGGTTGCGATTAGAGATGACTTCATAGCTCAGACCGAGTTCATCCATGACCCCTGCGCGCATGTTTTCGGCAATGGCATCGGCCTGCTCACACAGTTGCAGCAGGATCTCTTTGTCCCTGGATTGCTTGAGGTCGAGGCAGATACTGCGTTTATTACGGTTCACCCCGGCAAACGACATGCCATAGTCAACCCCCGAATTGGCGTGGTTACGGGCGTGTTCGTAATCGGGTGGGAAGGGCGGAACAGGGCGGAAATTGTCCCCATTCGGCGGTTCAACCTTAATGATGTTGGCGCCCAGGTCGGCCAGCAGTGCGGTTCCAAAAGGCCCTGCAAAAGCCATGGTGCAATCGATGATGGTTAGATCATCCAGTGGTCCGGTACGCTTAGCCAGTGTCATGGGCATCTCCATTGCATTATTTTTGGGCGGTATTTTTTTCTAGCTCAGGCTGTAGTGCCGTGAAGATCTGCTCGAGGTGATCTATCATCTGATCGCTTGAGCGAAAGCCCAGTTGAAAAATCGGCACACAATCAATAGAAATCTGGTCAAACCCTAGCAGCTGCAGGGCCTGAGTCTGTTCTTTGAGTAAATCCAAGTCAGCGTAGAAGCGTTTACGCTTCTCCTTGTCCAGGGGGCCGGGCGACAAGCTCATCTGCATGCCGATGGTGGCTGGGTCACGTCCGGCCTGCTCGGCGTACTTGTGCAGCTCAGCGATGCGGTTTTCAATAGGGTTGTCACCGGGTGCATTCATGGCCATCCAGCCATCGCCAAGGCGTGCTACACGACGCAAGGCGGGTGGTTTGGTACCACCAATCCAGATGGGTATTGAGCCGCCCTGGGGTGGTTTGGGCTCCATGGCCATGTCATCGATCTGATAGAACTCACCTGAAAATGTCACATGTTCGTTCTGCCAGTAGGCTCTGAGCAGTTGAATTCCTTCGTCCAGACGCTTACCTCGGGTATTAAAATCTTCATCCAGAGCCTCATATTCGGAGCGTTGCCAACCCACACCGACGCCAAGCCGCACGCGCCCACCTGAAAGCGTATCGAGTGTGCTGACTTGCTTGGCAACCAGCGTCGGTTGGCGTTGCGGTAGGACTAGAACACTGGTACCCAGACCGATGCGGGAGGTACAGGCCGCGGCAAAGGAAAGCAACATAAAAGCTTCAACAATGGGCATGGTTGGCGAGTAGAGTGGTGCTCGCCGGGTCTCGGTAGGGTGGCCCATTAAGACGTGGTCGAACATGTCCAGTTCATGGTACCCGATGGCTTCAATTGCTTTGATCAGCTTTTGCACACCGCTTGGACCTTCTCTGTACATGACGTTGGGGAAAACGACGGATAGCTTCATCTTATTGGTTGGATCCAGTGATCGTGATCAGGATGATCTCTGATCTTACCTCGTGATAAGGCACGATGGAATTTTATAGGGTTCAGTGTTTCAGGGTGAACTGACATGCGAATTGGCGGAGTAATGCTGGCGGTGCTAGGCATTGAAGCATCTGGAAACGCAATTTGGTCGGTATTAAGTTTTGTCTACCTGGAACAACTGATGATGTTGCCCCTGGCGCCTTATCCATTCGTTTATCTCATTCATAAATTAAGCTGCGTCTGATAAAGCGGCTCTTTGGGTTATCTAGCTTCGCGCAACTGATCGAGGAAGCCGGTTTCAGCGTTGACCCACCACTCATTGCCATCCGGGTCGGCCAGGGTAAAACTCAAGGCTACCTTGCTTTCAGTCAATGCCATCCGAATCTCGGCACCGAATTGAATGGCTTGCTGGTATAAGGCCTTGACGCTGGCAGCATCGTCTAAACGCAGCCCAAGGCTGGTCTTTCCTGTAATTTGCTGGCCTTCCCGTGTTGCATTGATAGAAATCCTGCTTTTCGCCCAGCGCAGTTCGACGTGCTCCACCGCACCATCATCGTTAGAGGCCCGCCAGGATTCCTCCAGACCCAACTGTTTTATGGCCCAGTCTGCAATAATTCCCGGCTGGTCGCTGAAAAGCAGGCTGATCACTTCTTGTACAGGCTTTTGCATATTTCCTTCTTGGTCTCAGGGACTCTCGATTAGCATAATGGATTATTCCAGCCATTCAAAAAATCCTGTTAGGGAATCATCTTCAGTTCGACGACAACCCTTGAATAGCGTGTTGAAAGTTGCTTTATTGTTGTCTTGCTCGCACCGTCTTGAGTTCGGTCACTGATAATTCAGCAAGGGATCCAGGTTTATGATGAGCTACCATTTGAAAGTCATCCTCGCCGTGCTACCTGTTTTAATGGTGATGGGTTGCGCAGAGGAAAACCATGCAGGGCCATCGATGGTGGTGCTGAATGCCGACATTCGTACTGTTGATTCTCGCTCGCCCAGGGCACAAGCCTTTGCCGTCACTTCAGGGAAGTTCTCCGCCATTGGCAGTTCGGAGGAAATCAGGGCATTAGCATCCGAATCAACTCAAATTATCGATGCTCAAGGCGTCACTATTATTCCAGGCTTGATAGACGGGCATACCCACATGATTAGCGGCGCCAGTCTTGCCATGGGGGTAGATCTGACCGATATAGCCGACAAGCAGGAGTGGCTGCGAAGGATCCGCCGCAAGGCAGAAACGCTGCCTCCGGGCACCTGGATTCTGGGAGGGCGTTGGAATCACTTGCTGGACGATGGGGTGCTGCCCTCCAAAGAAATGCTGGATGCCGTAGCGCCAGAAAATCCGGTGTTACTATCTGACATTGACGGTCATTCTAAATGGGCTAGTAGTTTAGCGATTGAACTTGCGGGTATCTCAGCTGAAAGTAAGGTGCCCGCCGGCGGTGAAATCCAGATTGACCCGGCAACCGGTGAGCCTAGCGGAATCTTCCTGGAGCGAGCGGCAGATTTATTTGAGGGCGCGCCAGGTCTTGCTGCTGCCCAAGACCCAGTGTTGGCTGCAAGGGCGGCGGTGCGGTTAGCAAACCAGTTTGGCCTGACCGGTGCACATGATATGAGTGGCAATGCGGACGCTTTCCTGACCCTGCTTAGGGACGGTAGTCTGAGCCTGCGAATTTGGCGAGGGTCCTTTATCTGGACCCCTGATAATCTGACGGTACAGTTAGCTGCCCTGAATGCTGAAAAAGAGCGAGTACGCGATGCCGTTGCTGAAGTTGGGAGTGTCGCAGTCATGGGACCCTTGCTCGAAGTTGGTTACGTTAAGATGATGATTGACGGCGTATTATCGACTTATACGGCACTAATGCATGAACCCTACGCTGATGATCCAACCGCTTCGCCAGAACCCTTTATCAGTAAAGATGACCTTAACGACATGGTTGTTGCAGTGCATGATGCGGGGTGGCCGGTAGCCATTCACGCTATTGGCGACCAGGGCGTTTCCTGGGTATTGGATGCCTTTGAAAATTCCCCTCGGGGTGAAGGCTTGGTCATGGACCGGATCGAACACATAGAGGTCACAACGCCCTCAGATGTGAAGCGTTTTGGAGCCTTGGGTATTGCCGCTTCGATGCAACCCCACCATGCCACCTGTTGTGTCGGTGACTATGTGATCGATCGTATTGGTCAGCAGCGTCTGGAGAACGCCTACGTCTGGCGTCAAATGCTGGATAACGGTAATCACCTGGTTCTGGGTTCTGATTGGGCAACGTCGCCGTTGAATCCGCTGGTCCAGATAAGTGATACGCTGCACCGTGAAACCCGTCTTGATGGTATCGTCCAGTCTTGGGACCAGGGTAATACCCTGACCTTTGATGAGGCTCTGCATGGCTATACCCAGGCCGCAGCTGATATGACCCCCTGGGCCGATGAAATCGGTAGTATCTCAATTGGCAAATGGGCGGATTTCGTTATTCTCGACGAGCACATAACAGATGATGTCGGACGGTCAATAGAAAACCGAACAGTGAAAGCGACCTATCTTGCTGGTTTGAGGGTATATCCTGCCGAATAGAACCCGTCATGCCAGACTTAAAAAGGGGCGAGTTGCCAATGGGTGATAAGAGCCAGCACCTGGTTGGGCCATCAGAGATTTTTCCGCTCAGCGAATTAAGCTTAGGCAGTGACGGTCCAGTACAGCCGTAATAGAACGTTCAAGCCCGGTTTCAGCGAGCGTTCTTCCTTTTTCTTCGCTGATGTCGAATACCCCGGCTATCAGGATGGTAAAATGAAGGATGAACAGCAGTGCAATGTCGTAGTCTTTCTCGCACTGCTCCAGAGAATAGTTCTCTACGCCAGCATTCTGTAAACAAGCGACATAGTGGGCTAACAAGGCTTGTTCACATTCCCTGCGCGTTTCAACGCTGAGGCTGGTGGCCGTCATCCAGGCAATGTCATAAAGGGGATTCGAGACCATGACATTCTGCCAGTCGATTAATATGACAGGTAACAGCCCAGGTTTGCCTTCGCCGAACAGGGCATTGTCCATTCTGACATCACCGTGAATGACCGTTTTGGTTCTGTTACCCATATCCTTATAGATATTGTTTAAGCCTTTAACGTAACGAGGAAGGGCTTTCTGAAGTGGATCGGGGAAAAAGCCTGGGAATCTTTCCAGGGCATTCTCCCAGCTTCCATGAAAACCAGGCGTAGACCGCTCTATGAAATCATCGGAATCGACCTGGAACATGTGCGGGAAGGTTTCTTCTCCCTTATCCCAGAATTTAGCGTGTAGCGGCGTAATAATATCAGCTACCATGAATGCCTTATCCGCAGTAATTCCGTTGATTTGATCCCCCAGTGCGTACTCGTGAAGGTCTTCGAGCACGACTACATTCCCACCAGACTCGGTATCGAAGGCGGCGTAGTGACACTTGGGCATAGCAATCTCAAGATCGGGTGCAATGTCGTTAAAGAACGAAACTTCGCGTTCGTAAAGCCGGGTATTGTTGGCGATCTGCCGGTTCTCTGGCTGGTCATGAGCAAATTTTATGACCAGAGAGTCTGGGCCGGTTTCATTCCCTTGGTAGGTCAGGTGGATGCGCAGGACCATCCCTAGCAGGCCGACACCACCACCGATATAAATATACGAGAAGGCATCTATCTGCCCCTGGTCTGTTAGTTCTCCACTGCCACGTAGTACCTCAGTTAACCATTGGCTGTTCAGCCCATCTGGTGATAGCGGGAAATTCGCCATATTTTGATTCCTTGTCTGTTAGAGAGTGAGTTAACTGAGTGTTTTGCCCGGTCTCATTATTAACGATATCTAATTCCACCGAAACATGGAAATATTCTGGGGGCAAGGTTAAGTTCAAACGTTGCCTTATTTAAGACCGTGTTTGTCAGGTGGTTCCCTGTTTAGTCAAACTACGCCTGTGCATAGTGATTGCCCTGATAGCAAAGTAAACGGCTATACTTTGACGGGGTGGAAGAAGATGAGTGAGCAGAATGTCCTGCCCGGCAGAGCGGGTTTCGTCAGGGAAGGTGAAAGCAGATGCTTGATTATTGACATGTCGATTAGGGATTGATGATGAGTAAAGACAGCAAAGTCATAGATGGAAGAGC
>CAZGCW010000222.1:0-6404 GCA_964524295.1 uncultured Pseudomonadales bacterium | reverse complement strand
GGGTACCATGGTGTATTGAGGAAAGTCGCGATCCAGTGAATGCCAATCAGGATTAACAGATCTCCATTTTCTATGTACTGGCGGCTTAATTCCATGCCGCCAAGAAAGGCGAGGAAGCACCAGGTAGCCTTCCAGCGCAAGGTGAAGTAATGCATTGCGCCAAACAGAACATTGCTGCCGATAATGGCAACGCGGGGATCAAGCCCGGTACCAACCAAAACGATCGGCACCGCAACCCGAAAAGCCCATTCTTCCCAGATAGAAACAAACAGCAGGTACAGGATCCAACCTGATTGGGCGATTGAGACTGTCCTGTCCAGGTACCAACTCCAAAAAAGTGTGAACAGCAGGATCGCCAGTGCGCCCAGGACATAGGGCGCGGGCGCCGCAAGGATTCGACTTAGTTGACCCGTTAGTACTTCAGTCGAAGTTATCAGCAGCAGGCAGCCAAGCAACAAACCCGGTAGGCCGTGCCGCAACGCTACCTGGTAAAAATGATTGAGTTGCTGACCCGTGAAGTCCGCTGGTCGTTGTAGTCGACGCTGGCTGGTTACCTGCAACTCTGAATCGGAATCACTCAACTAATTTCAATCTTGCTTGCAACGTTTGTGAACGCCACACGGGAGTCGCCATAACGACCTTTGTGAACCTTGTTAGTACGCTCGATAAATAGATCCAACGGCATCGGTATATTCCCCCCACGCTCACGGAAACCACGCCCTGTGTAATGATTTGCCGGCTGCTGTTCAAACTCACCGTGTTCAAGACAAATTATCTTAACTTCGCTAGCGGCTACATATAATACTTTCGAATAGTCGTAGCCGTTCCCATGCACCTTGCGAGCACGCTGAATGAAATCTTCTGTAGTTACCTGTTTAGACACAGTTATAGGTTAACACAACGACAAATCCCGACCCCAAGCCCCTTGCTTGTCGACAGGTGCCTGAGCCATGCAGAGGTTGCCTAGATAGCTTATTACCTGCATTTAAATTCGTTGTTTGGCCACTAACAACCCTAGCTGTTTGTTTGACAAGTCTGATTGAAACATCATTCCTGACAGTTGCTTAGCTCTACTCTTTTACCGTTTGAATAACAAGTTTCAGATTCCAACTGCCCGGTTTCGTACCACCATCTAAAAGGTCCTTCTGCTTCTCCATTGTTGTAAGTACGTTCTGTTTCCAACTGCCCCTTCTCGTACCACGAACTAACAGCACCGTGTTTTAATCCGTCTTTGATGAGTGTTTTAGAAGTCAATTGACCATTTTTGAAATGATCTACCTAACTACCCGTAAAGGGTGTTTAAGAGTTAACTTCGTAGAAAACACCGTTTCTTTCAATTAGTCGTTCTGACGGAACTTTCTTGGAACAGGAGGTAAGAAAAAGCAGCCAGATAACTGAAAGTCGTATTTTCATCATATTGTTCTCAGCAAATCATTAATTTGAGACTAATACCAAGAATGGTTTTAGTAAACCAAGCAGGGGAGTTGGAGGAGGAAGTGAATAAGAACTATTCTGTTCTTCAGGCGATGGGTACAGTGGTTCTAGTGATATTAGAGTTTTCCAATATCCATTATCAGTCCGCTCACTATAGATTCTACTTCTATGCCATAGATTACCTTTCAAAGTAGACAAAGCGGGAGACATTTTGCAGCCGTTGACAGTGAACTAGCTTCTTGCAAGACTAGTAAACACGTTAGCGAGCAGTGCTAATTGAGCCGAATGTAGGCGATGACGTTCTGTCCCTCCGCCAACTCCCTAAGCGTCTGTTTTATGTAAAAAATGTATAGAATAAAAGGCTCAGTCCGAGGATATTCAACAAACATGGTAAGTAAAACAGCAAAAAAGAGAGCCAAATTAGGTAGATGGCTGTGCCGGGCGACATTACCTATTGTGCTATTCTGTAGCTCGCCTCAGGCCGCGAATCCGGGGGAAGAACGGGCAGAGTCTGTTGCAAAATATGGCATCAAGATCCCGGATCCAGCACCTGAGCGGGGTGATGGTGAAGGCGCCGGTCCTTATCAGCAGTTGCAGATTGAAAACGTCATGTTGGTCGATGGCCTCGGTTCTCCACCGCGTGGTCCGGTGAATATCAGCATTGTTGAGGATAAGATCGTCTCGATACGCGCATCAAGAGGGGCCTCACCGGTTGGAAATAGCGCAGTCTCCGGTGATGTTCGTCGAATAGATGCCACTGGAATGACCGCAATGCCGGGATTCATTGATGCGCACTCACACATTGGCAATCCGGGGCAAGGCCTAGCCGGGCCGGTGACGCCACCAGAATATGTTTTTAAGCTCTGGCTTGCTCATGGCATTACCACGGTCAGGGAAGTCGGCTCTGGCATGGGGCTAGTCTGGACTGCGGATCATGCCAGGCGGAGTGAAGACGGTGAGATTGTCGCGCCACGAATAATCCCTTATTCAATGTTTCCTGGCGGTCAGATTGTAGGCGACAAAGCTGCGCGTCAGTGGGTAAGGGCGGTAAAAAAAAATGGCGCTCAGGGGGTCAAACTGCGGGGCGGGACCCGGGAAGCCCTAGTTGCTGTCTACGATGAAGCGAAAAAGCTGGGCATGGGCACTGCTAGTCACCATGATCAGAACGGTGTTTATCATGTGAACGCGCTCGACAGTGCCCGGGCGGGGCTGGATTCGATGGAGCACTGGTATGGATTGCCTGAAGCGCTGTTCACAGATAGGACAATTCAGGATTATCCGCCGGAATACAACTATGCCGATGAGCAGTGGCGTTTTGCTGAAGCGGGTCGTCTTTGGCTGCAAGCGGCTGAACCCGGATCGCAACATTGGCAAAAAGTGATGGCAGAGATGCTGGCACTGGACTTTACCCTAGTGCCAACGTTTACCATTTACGAGGCAAACCGGGATGTCATCAGGGCGCGTGATGCAGAATGGCATGCAACCTATACGCTACCGGCTTTACAAAAGTTTTTTATGCCTGATCCAAGACTCCATGGCTCTTATCATTTCGATTGGACGACCGCTGATGAAGTGGCTTGGGGCAACAACTTCAAACGCTGGATGCAGTTCGTCAATGAATACAAAAACAGGGGTGGCCGCGTTGCTGCGGGATCTGATGCGGGATTTATTTTTAAGCTGTTCGGTTTTGCTTATATTCGAGAGCTAGAGTTGTTACAGGAAGCAGGATTTCATCCGCTTGAAGTCATTCAGGCAGCAACCTTAAATGGCGCAGAATTGATTGGCATGGAAGAGCAGATTGGTTCAATAACACCCAACAAGCAAGCCGATATCGTCTTGGTGCAGGGTAATCCCGTTGCGAACTTTAAGCTTTTATATGGCACGGGACACATGAAACTTAACCGAGAATCCGGCGTGCTTGGCCGGGTTGGTGGTGTCTCCTATACTATAAAAAGTGGCATTGTTTATAATGCCAAAGAGCTTCTGGTTGATGTCGCCACAATGGTGGCACAAGCGAAATCAGATAAGAGAAACTAGGTTTCGCTCAATCATTCTTGTGTGTAAAAGAAGTCGGGGATTCCTGAGGTTTCCCTCCGCACTGTCTTGCTTACGCGTCTTGCGTCTGATGTCACGACTGATCCGTTCTGACGATGCGGGTCGTTTTTCTGGTTTCTGTTTCATCTCAACTCCTTACTTTCAGATGAACAAAAACGCTCCTTTAAACCAGTGCTCTATCTGTGCCATAGGTGTAGATGGGTTACAGCCTTTATCCCATTCGAACCCAAAGCCCAAGGCTTGCATGAGCTTTGCCCTTCTTGTAAGAGAAGGCTTCACAGCTCTTAGCTGGATAGACTGAAGCAACAATGAAGAAAAGTGTCTCTTAAGATTTAGCCTCAAAATGGGCTGAGGTCACACATACCGGACATTAGGTGTCCTAAATCTTGGCCAGGGAGGCGATCCCTCCCTGGTCTCAGGATCTATAAGTTGGCCTTACAATGAGACTGCAAACTCGATGCCGTAAGTCTTCGGCTCGTCCCAGGCACGAGCGTGCGTTAAACCGCCGATGTAGGGTCCGCCGGACGACCGTTGGTCGGTCATATTTCGTCCGAACGCTGTCACGCGGTAGCGCGCATCATTCCACATGTAGGAGATAGTGGCGCCCAGGTTATCGATGTCATCCCGATGCGACCGCTCGTTGTTGGTTGCGCTCCCCTCGATATCATCAGTCCACCTGTACGACAGGGTCGCGTTAATTTCACCGGCGCCGAACGAACGGTTGTAAATTGTCGTGAAACCAAATGTGTTTTCCGGCGTAAAGCGTGGGGTGTAACCGGAATTGTCTGTCACGATTCCGTCACCGTTGAGATCAGCTGTAAAACTAGCGTATTCCGCCTCAATGTGTCCATAACTAGCACGGACAAACCACTGCTCCGAGATCTGGTACATCATCTCAAGTTCAATTCCATCCAGATCCAATGCGCCTGCGTTTCTAACTACGGTGGCGACGTTGGACAGATTGATAGGTATGAGAATCTGCTCCTGCTTATCCTCATAATCGCTTATGAATATGGCGCCATTAAGAATCATGCGGCCATCGAGCAGGGTGCTCTTCATACCGATTTCAAAATTCTTCACGTATTCAGGTTCAAAAGTGGGGCTGATATCGTAGTTTGCTTGACGACCGAAGAAGCCACCGCTCTTGAATCCTTCGCTGTATGAGCCATAGAACATCAGGTCGTCGCTATGCGTATACCGAGCGCCAACCTTAGGCGTGACTTCGGTCCACTCATCAGCGAAGGGCACAGGATCAACCAGCCCTGGAATAGCATCACCTGCGGCTGGATCGTAGAACGCGCCGCCGTTACCACCAATAAAATCTTTCTCTTCCCGGGTCCAACGCAGTCCCGCAGTCAGCGTCCACTTATCGCTGACGTACCAGTCACCTGAGAAGAAAGCAGCAACTGACTCGGTATCCTGTTCCTGGCCGTTGCTGGAGCTCGTTGTAGGCGTCAACGGAATGGGGACAACACCAAGCAGTGACAGTGTGTAATGCAGGTGATTAACGTCCCAACGCTGCACGTAGTCCACATCCCAGAAATAGACACCCGCAATGAACTCAAAATTATCTGAAAACTGCGAAGTCACACGTAGTTCATGGCTCGTCTGATGCCAGTCGTTAAAGAAGTTCATACTCAGTAGGTCTGACTGTGACCCATCGAAGTGCTGGTTATTCTGCTCGTCCATATCGCGGCTGGTACCGATGTAGGTCAGGAGATATGAATCCAAATCCCAGTTAACCGTAGCAATAAAGGTGTTGTAGTCGTTGTCGCTGTGATTGGTACCGTTGGCTGAGTTATGATCTTCGTCATCACCCGCACTTGAAGCACAACCGGATGCACCACCAGTGAGTCCAATGAGCTCAGCCACACAGGTTAGTTCTGCCGGTGAGTTGTAGTTGTGATACGCACCCTGATCACTTTGGTCCTTGTACTTTTCGTAATGCAACTTGAAGTTAAAATTATCGGTTGGTTCCCAGAGGGTCGTGAAGCCAAAGGTGACTATGTCATCTCCGCCCACATTCTTGTTAAGGGTTCTGTTCCTGATGTAGCCATCACTCTGGATGCTTGCCCCGAACAGTTTTACGCCTGAGTTTTCACCGAGTGGCACATTGACAACCGCTTTCAAGTCCTCGCGGCCATGGTCACCGAATGTACCGCTTATGTCTGCACCCCATTCCTTTGTGACTGAGCCGCGGATAACGTTGATGATTCCGCCGGTCGTATTCTTACCGAACAAAGTGCCCTGGGGGCCTCTTAGTACCTCGATACGCTCGATGTCGAAATTCTGCAGTAACACCCCGCTTGAAGTCCCTAGGAACATACCATCCATCATGACACCGATAGCGGGATCGAAGCTCTTGTCACTTTCGTTTGAAGACACTCCACGAATACTGATGTTTGCACCGCTGGCAATGCCGTTGGTCCTGCCAATCACAAGGTTAGGCGAGTAGTTCTGAATATCATCGAGTCGACGCACGCTTGCTTGTTCGAGTTCTTCAGAGATAGTTGACACTGCTAACGGAACGTCTTGAACGGATTCATCCTTCTTTCGAGCGGTCACGATGACCTCTTCTAAAATGATTGATCGCTCGCTAGCGTAGACCGCTGCGCCATCTGAAACCCAAACACCGATCGCCAAAATACCGACCAAGCTCGCCCGCCCGATCTCTCTCAAACTTGATCGTCCAACCATTACTGAATCCGTCATATTACTATCCTTTTATTAGCATTACCTACTCTACTCATTCTATAAAAACAATCAAGCTTGTTTTATATTGTTTCCGCCGTTTTATTTGGCGACTATAAGCAACCTGTCTTGCATTTTGTTTCTGGAGGTGCTTGAAGAAGATAGACACTTGGCATTGATACCGAGCTCCTCACCAACCTGTTTGGCGGTTACACCAACCTGGT
>CAZGCW010000221.1:0-6532 GCA_964524295.1 uncultured Pseudomonadales bacterium | reverse complement strand
AGGGTTCATATGGCTTAAGAAGAAACTCCAAGTAATCCTCTATCCCTCGTCGTAGGGTTGGCAATATGGTTAGTGAACTGGTTGGTGTATCCTACCAGACTTAGAGCGTGTCTTGGTAAATGTCGCATTAAGGATGGTCTATGGCGGATTTTGATTTTGATCTTTTTGTAATTGGGGTAGGGTCCGGCGGTGTTAGAGCCGCCCGCATGTGTGCCCAATATGGGGCGCGGGTTGCCACAGCCGAGGAAAAGTATATGGGCGGGACCTGCGTTAATGTGGGTTGTATACCCAAGAAACTATTTGTCTATGCCTCGCATTATCATGAGGATCAAAGTGATGCGGCTGGCTATGGTTGGGACATGGGTACGGCTGAATTTAACTGGCCAAGGCTGGTCGAGAACAAAGACCTGGAAATAGTCCGTTTGAACCAGGTTTATAAAGGGTTGCTGGACCAATCCGGAGTGACTCATTTTAATGGACGTGCAAGACTCATAGATGCGCATCGAATCCAAGTAGGTGATCAGCAGATTTCCGCTGATAAAATTCTGATCGCCACCGGCGGAAAGCCTACTGTTCAAGATATACCAGGTCAAGAGCACCTGATCACTTCTGATGATGCTTTTTATCTGAAATCGCTACCGCGCAAGATTCTCATCCTGGGTGGTGGCTACATTGCCGTTGAGTTCGCTGGCATTTTTGCGGGCCTAGGGGTTGAGACCACCTTAGCCTATCGCGGCGAGTTATTTTTGCGGCATTTCGATGATGACGTCAGGCGTATGGTTCGAGACGAATTGGTTAAAAAGAACATCAAACTCGAATTTAATTCCTGCGTTGCTTCCGTAAGCAAGCATTTAGACGGCACCTTAACGGCGAGCTATGAGGATGGTCGGCAGGTTGAGGCAGACTTAATTCTGGCGGCAACAGGTCGGCGCCCCTCGGTTGCAGATTTGGGTATGGAGAATGTTAATGTGGCACTGCAGGATAATGGGGCCATTATTATTGATGATCATTTTCGAACCAGTGAGGCTAATATATTCGCTTTAGGGGATGTAACCGACAGGATTCAATTAACCCCGGTCGCAATTAAGGAGGCGATGTGTTTCGCCAGTAGCCAGTTTGGTGGCGTTGTCAGCAAAATGGATTACCAGAATATTGCCACCGCTGTTTTCTGCCAGCCGAGTATCGGTACGGTTGGGTTGACCGAAGCCGAAGCCAGATCGAAATTTTCTGATGTGAGAATCTATCTGTCTAAATTCAGGCCCTTGAAACATACCTTGAGCGGCAGTAACGAACAATCCTTAATGAAATTAATCGTTGACGATCAATCAGATGTTGTTGTTGGTGTCCATATGGTGGGTGCTGATGCCGGGGAGATCATTCAGGGGATGGCGATTGCGATCAAAGCCGGTGTTACCAAGTCCGTATTTGATAGCACGGTGGGTATTCACCCAACCGCAGCTGAAGAATTTGTCACCATGAGAGAGCCGGTTGTAGGCGCGGCGGGTTGAAGATAGAAATGGTTGAGGGGGCTGTAGGCGTAGATGGCTGTCGCGCAGGTTGGCTGGCCTGTTTCCAGCAGCACAATGAAATTCAGATGTGTCTGTTTCCCACTATTAGCGAACTTGCCAAGGCGTTGCCAGATGCTCGGGTTTACATTGACATGCCGATTGGCTTGCCAGAATCAGAAATACGATGGGTAGAACGAAAAGCCAGGGCTTTACTGGGCCGCCGGGCTTGTTGCGTATTTTCAGTACCCAGTCGAAGTGCCGTTTATGCCAAATCCTATGAAGCAAGCTGCGCGCAGAATTTGATTGCCCAGGGCGTAAAGCTGTCCAAACAAACCTGGAATTTGTGCAATAAGATGAAGCAGCTTGACGAGTTTATAAGAGATGGCAAATCAAAAATTGGATTTTATGAAGCGCACCCAGAACTAGTTTTTTGTATTCTAAATGGCAGTCCATTGCTGCTCAAGAAACACTCTCTACTAGGACAGCAACAAAGAATAAACCTGCTAAAACGGGCAGGTCTGCCTGTGACGGGGTTACTGGAAGCAATCACCAGCCGCTATCGTCGTTCCGAGGTGGCAATAGACGACATTCTAGATGCGATGGTGTTGTTCGTACTGGATCGATTTGGACCCGTCCCCTTATTGGATCAGACCCTAACTGACGAATATGGCATTGGGACTAATATGATGATTCCGGCCGGTCCGTTAGTAGACCCTTAGTCAATGCTATCGGGTATTAACATAGTTTCCCTCCGGGATATTTGCTAACGTGCGGATATCAATTAAGGATGGAGTAGGGAATTGGGTGAGTTAATGGGAATGATTGAGGCATTGCTAAGCTGGTTGGATAGTCTGCTGGGTTCAGCAGTTTATTTTCCCTATTTATTGCTTGGTACGGGGATTTTTTTCACCCTTTACTTGAAAGTACCCCAGATTCGCTACTTCACCCACGCTTGGCGGGTGGTGCAAGGCAAATTTGATAAGGCAGATGATAAAGGGGATGTTTCTCATTTTCAGGCGCTTAGCACAGCCATAGCGGGTACAGTGGGTACGGGTAATATTGGCGGGGTTGCTCTGGCGATTTATCTCGGCGGTCCGGCGGCATTGTTCTGGATGTGGATGACGGCATTTTTTGGCATGACCACTAAATTCGTCGAAGTGTCCCTGTCACACAAATACAGACAGACCGATGATCGAGGTTATATTGTGGGTGGCCCCATGTTTGTGATGGAAAAAGGACTCAACCTGAAGTGGTTAGCTGTGTTGTTTGCCATCGCAACCGTGGTTAGTAGCTTCGGTAGCGGCAATATGCCGCAAAGCAACAATATCGCTATTGGTATGCTGCATACTTTTGGAATTCCCGTATGGGTGACCGGACTGAGCCTTGCGGTCTTGTTAGGGATGGTGATCTTAGGGGGGATCAAAAGAATCGTTAAGGTTGCCGAGAAGCTGGTTCCTAGTATGGCAGTTATTTATTTTATTGGCGGCCTTGCAGTCATTGCAGCGAATATTGACCAGGTTCTGCCTTCTTTCCTGAGTGTGTTCCGGGATGCGTTTACGGGTTCGGCTGCTGCCGGTGGCTTTCTTGGCGCCAGTTTTGCCTACGCTTTTAATAGAGGGGTTAATCGCGGCTTGTTTTCAAATGAAGCCGGGCAGGGCAGTGCGCCGATTGCTCATGCCGCTGCTCGAGCAGATGAGCCAATTTCCGAGGGCATGGTATCTATTCTGGAGCCATTCATCGATACCATTATTATCTGCACCCTGACGGGACTCGTGATTCTGGCATCGGGTTCCTGGAACGAAAAACACCAGACGGATTTTCAAAAATTTGATACGCAGTTTATTTCGGGCACCTGGCATGAAGACAGGCCTGGTAACCGTGAGGAATTATTCGCTCATTTGAATTTCGGTGAAAGCACGATCACCCCGTTCAGTGGTGACATTGAAGTCTCCAATGGGGTTGCAACGACCCAGGGATACACAATTATTCATAACCGATCCATCGCTGAAGACGTCCGATATGAAATGGAAGATAACGCTTATACAGGGGTGTTGACGGTTTCCGAGGGCAAGCTCCAGGAACCCGTCGTGCTTAACGGGCGATCTCTGGTGCATTCAGTTGATCTGACATCAATTGCCTTCACTCGAAGCCTTTTTGGTGAGTATGGTCGTTATATTGTCTCTATCGGCTTGTTGTTATTTGCTTTCACGACAGCAGTCGCCTGGTCCTACTATGGTGATCGAGCCATGACCTACCTGTTTGGAACCGGCTCTCTGACGGCCTATCGATTGACTTATGTGCTTGGTTTCTTCCTTGCAGCCATATCAGATACTTCCCTCATCTGGCTGATTTCTGCTGTCACCATCGCCCTGATGACGATTCCTAATTTGTTTTCGATACTGATGTTGCGAAAAGAAATGAAACAGAGCATTGCTGACTATTGGGTTAAATTTGAGCAGGAACATTCTCAGCGGTGACTCATTCAGTGCAGAAGTCGCCCGCATTCGCTCTAGTGCAGCGCAGAGAGATCGCCACCCTGAATCTGGAAATGCTTGAATACGAGCATGTGGCCACCGGAGCCCGGCATTTACACCTGGCCACCGATCATAAAGAAAATGTATTCATGGTGGCACTACGAACGGTGCCCAGTGATTCCACAGGTGTGGCCCATATCCTCGAGCACACGGCCTTGTGCGGCAGTGAGTGCTTTCCGGTGCGAGACCCCTTTTTTTTGATGTTAAGACGATCGCTGAATACCTTTATGAATGCGTTTACTACCAGTGATTATACGGCCTATCCTTTCGCCAGCAGTAATCGAAAGGACTTTTTTAATTTACTGGATGTGTATTTGGATGCCGTTTTTTTCAGTCGACTTGACCCGCTTGATTTTGCTCAGGAAGGTCATCGACTTGAATTCGAAGAGCCTGGCGATAGCACTTCACGATTAATCTATAAAGGGGTTGTTTATAATGAGATGAAAGGGGCGATGAGTTCCCCTGTTTCAGTGCTATGGGATTTGCTGCAGAAACACTTATTCCCCAGTGTGACCTATCATTACAATAGCGGAGGAGATCCGTCAGACATACCCAGTCTGACCTATGCGGAACTGCTCGAGTTTTATCAAACGCACTATCATCCAAGTAATGCCGTGTTAATGACGTTTGGTGATATCGAGGTCGATGAGTTGCAGGCTATTTTTGAAACGCGCGCATTAGGGCGATTTAAGCGTCGTGATACGGTGATTGAGGTTGCCGCGGAAACGAGGTTGCCGGCACCGATAGAGGTGATTGAGGGCTATGCGGTAGATGGTGCTGAAACGGATCAAAAGACCCACATTATCTTTGCCTGGTTATTAGGCGAAAACACGAATCTGGAGAACCTTCTAAGGGCTAATTTGCTATCAGATGCCCTGTTAGATACCAGTGCATCTCCTCTCAGACAGGCGCTGGAAAGTTTTGCTCACAGTGCCGCCGTGTCACCCCTGACGGGTTTGGAAGAAAGTAATCATGAGATGAGTTTTGTCTGTGGCGTCGAGGGTAGCGACTCCGAGCATGCAGATGCCTTGCAGGAGTTAGTATTGACGGTGCTGCAGCAGGTTGCTGAAAATGGCATTGCCATAGAACGGCTGGAAGCCGTGCTGCACCAGTTAGAACTGGGTCAGCGGGAAATCGGTGGAGATGGTATGCCTTATGGACTGCAACTTATTTTTTCCTGTATGTCTGCAGCGGTTCACCGTGGAAGTCCAATGGATTTGCTTGATTTAGATGAGGCATTGGAAAATCTACGCAACGATATACAAGATCCGGACTTTATCAAGAAGCTGGTCAAGGATTTATTGTTGAGTAATTCGCACCGGGTTCGTTTGACAATGGTTCCTGACCCACAGTTAGGTCAACAACAGGAAGAACTGGAACGGCAGCGTTTAGATAAGATTAAAGCAGACCTAACGGATAGCCAGCGCCAGTTTATTCTCGAGCAGAGCCAACAATTGACGAATCGGCAGGCGCTGCAGGAAGATTTGTCAGTGCTGCCAAAGGTGACACTCGCAGATATTCCAGCGGAGTTAACCTACCCGCAACCCATGGGTATGACCTACCTGCAACCCACGGGTATTACCCGTTATGCGGTCAGTTGCAACGGCCTGGTATATCACCAGATTGTGACCGAACTGGTGGGCCTGGAAGTCGAGCAATGGCAGGTGTTGCCTTTGTTCGCGCAGCTCATCGGTGAATTAGGTAGTGGTGGACGGGACTATCTGGCAACTCAGGTTGCCCAGCATGCTATTTCTGGCGGTGTGAGCGCCTATAGCTCGTTGAGAAACTGCCTTGACGATCGTGATCAACAGCGCGCTTTCTTTGTTCTGGGTAGTAGAGCATTGCAGCGTAATGCTGGCGTGATGTTCGGTTTGCTCAAGGAAACCCTGGAGACAGTTCGTTTTGATGAGCAGGATAGGATTACGGAACTAGTCAGGCAGATACTGGCGCGCAGAGAAATGGGTGTTACGGGCCAGGGCCATAGTCTGGCAATGTTGGCAGCATCGGCGTGGTTTAGTCCCGTCGCCGCTTTGAATCACCAGTTGAGCGGCCTGGCCGGGCTCGGACAATTAAAATCCCTGGACTCGGAATTAAAAAAGTCGGGATCAGCCGACTTAGCCAATCAGCTGAAAGGGTTGCATGAACAGTTGTTGAAGGCAGCAAAAGTTCCTTTATTGATTTCTGATGTTGATCGCGCTGTGGAGCTGCAAGCCGAGCTCTCCGGTTTGTGGCCGAGTCAAACAGAACTCTCTGGTAGTAGAATAACGTTAACCGACACCAGTAGCAGTGCGGATACGGCCTATTTAACCAATACACAGGTCAATTTTTGTGCTCTGGCTTATGCGGCCGTACCCGATTCAGATGCCGATAGTGCGGCCCTGAGTGTATTGGCCAGTGTTTTGCGTAATCACTATCTTCATAATGAGATCAGGGAAAAAGGCGGCGCCTATGGTGGCGGCGCCAGCCATGATCCCAATATCGCCGCATTTC
>CAZGCW010000220.1:0-6557 GCA_964524295.1 uncultured Pseudomonadales bacterium | reverse complement strand
GCCAGTAATTTTTCCTTTAAGCCCCCTATCGGTAAAACCTGTCCTCTCAAGGTGATCTCACCCGTCATCGCCACTTCTGCTCTTGCTGCAATACCGATCAAGACTGAAACGATGGCGGTGCACAATGCTATTCCCGCACTGGGGCCGTCTTTTGGTGTTGCACCTTCAGGCATATGGATATGCAGATCATATTTCTCGTGAAAGTCAGCCGCAATCCCGAGCACGTCGGCTCTGCTACGGACCACTGTTATGGCAGCCTGTATCGACTCCTGCATAACATCACCTAAAGAACCGGTTTTAGTCGTCAGCCCTTTACCTGCGACCGCCGCACTTTCAATCGTGAGCAACTCTCCGCCAACGCTGGTAACCGCCAAACCAGTCACCTGACCCACTTGATCTTCTATTTCAGCTCTCCCAAAACTAAAACGGCGCACCCCTGAAAAAGCTTCTAGTTGTTCACTGTCAATTTCGAGGCAGACTTCTTCAGATGCAGTGGCTGCCTGTTTGACCACCTTCCTGCATACTTTGGCGATTTCCCTTTCCAGGCCACGAACCCCCGCTTCCTTGGTGTAGTACCTGATAAGGTCAACAATAGCTGCATTAGTCAGCTTTAGTTCATCTTCACTTAAACCATTGTTTTTAAGCTGTTTAGGTAACAGAAAACGAGTTGCTATGTTCTGTTTTTCATCTTCTGTATACCCCGGTATTCGAATAACCTCCATACGATCAAGCAGCGGAGCAGGAATATTCATCGAATTAGAAGTACAAATGAACATAACTTCAGAAAGATCGTAATCGACCTCGAGATAGTGGTCGTTAAAAGAACTATTTTGCTCAGGGTCAAGTACCTCTAATAATCCGGAGGCTGGATCTCCGCGGTGATCCTGACCCATTTTATCAACCTCGTCGAAGAGGAAAAGAGGGTTTCGCACGCCGACTTTGGAAAGTTTCTGAATAATTTTCCCTGGCATGGAGCCAATATAAGTTCGCCGGTGCCCCCTTATCTCGGCCTCATCCCTCACTCCACCCAGCGCCATACGAACAAATTTACGACTGGTGGCCCGAGCGATTGACTCCCCCAGGGAGGTCTTACCGACCCCAGGAGGGCCCACCAAACACAGTACCGGCCCTTTGTTCTTTTTCACTCTCTTCTGGACTGATAGAAACTCCAGAATTCTATCTTTGACATCATCAAGGCCATAATGATCTTCATTGAGAATTCTTTCCGCATCGGCAACATTGGTCTTCAATCTAGATCGTTTTTTCCAGGGAGTGTTCAGCATCCAATCAATATAGCCCCTAACCACCGTCGCCTCGGCAGACATGGGTGACATCATTTTCAACTTTTTAATCTCAGCAGACGTTTTCTCCGATGCCTCATCTGGCATACCCGAATCCTTTAACCTGGACTGAAGTTCTTCTATTTCATTAGGCGCCTCATCCAGATCGCCCAACTCTTTCTGAATGGCTTTCATCTGCTCATTCAAATAATACTCTCGCTGGCTTCGCTCCATCTGCTTTTTCACCTGGCCACGCAGCTTCTTTTCAACACCAGTCAGTTCAATTTCTGCGGTTAGCAATGTGTTGACATGATCAATACGATCACGAACGCCTGTGATTTCAAGGATGGCCTGCTTCTCGGCTAATTTCAGATTAAGCTGAGATGCAATGGTATCAACAAGGCGGCTCGGGTCCTCAACCCCTGCCAAAGAGGTAACCACTTCTTTGGGGATTTTTTTGCTTAGTCGGACGTATTTTTCAAAACCTGACATCAAGGATTGGCTCAATGCTTCGCCCTCAGCATGGGCCAGTGACTCTTCTTCTATCAAATCAACATCGGCAAGAAAGATACCATCCTGATCCGCCATTTCGGAAATAATCGCTCGACTTTCGCCCTCTACCAGTATCTTCACCGTTTTATCCGGCAAGCGAATCAACTGCAGAATGGTCGCTGTCGTACCGAACTGATATAAGTCTGTTGAGGCTGGATCGTTATTTTCCGGATCCAGTTTCGCCACTAACAGGATTCGTTTGTCCGCACCCTCTGCTTGAGCTTGCTCAAGTGCACGAATTGATTTCTCTGTACCAATGAACAGGGGCTGCACCCCATGCGGGTATACCACCATATCACGTAGTGTAACCACAGGTACCTGTTTCAATTGACTCATAATTTGTCCCGGATTCAAGAGTTATATACTAACCTGAATTCCTTAGTTTCACGAATAAAAGTCGTGCTTACTTTAAACGACTCAAAGATATTAAGCACCCCAAAAAAGCCAAATCAATCCAGGGGCTCTACACAAAAAAAGGACCCGTATGGGCCCTTCATTAGGCTTGTATTGACCTAAGATTCCGCATCGAATCAGCGGCGCCGAGTCTCGTTACCCATTGATCCTGAGCCCCTGCCGGTGAGGCCAAAACGGCTAGGCACCCTGGCGTTAATTACTCCGTCAAGATTTTCTATTCAGTCAAGACTTTCTGTTGATCTTGATTTTCGTAAATCAACATGGGTTCACTGTTACCAACAATGACATTCTCATCAATGACGATCTTGCTAACATCTTCTTCTGAAGGAATTCTGTACATTACCTCAAGCAGTACAGATTCAAGAATGGATCTTAGTCCTCTTGCACCTGTTTTTCGATCCACTGCCTTGCGGGCAACCGCTTTGAGCGCATCCTCCCTGAAGTCAATCTCAACGTCTTCCATTTCAAACAACTTGGTATACTGTTTGGTATAGGAATTTTTCGGTTCAACCAGAATTCGAACTAATGCATCCGCATCTAATTCATCCAATGTCGCTAGAACCGGCAAACGGCCAACAAATTCTGGAATCAGGCCATACCTAACAAGATCCTCCGGCTCAACAGTTTTTAACGTTTCACCCAGATTCTTCTTGGTCGATTCAGTCTCTACCGTCGCACCAAAGCCAATGCCGCTCTTCGCTGACCGATTCATAATCACCTTGTCCAAACCCGCAAAGGCACCGCCACAGATAAACAGGATATTCGTTGTATCCACTTGCAAAAATTCCTGTTGCGGATGTTTCCGGCCGCCTTGTGGTGGAACTGAGGCGACAGTTCCCTCTATCAGCTTCAGCAAGGCCTGCTGAACCCCTTCCCCAGAGACGTCCCTGGTAATTGAAGGGTTATCACTCTTACGAGAAATCTTATCAATCTCATCGATGTAAACGATGCCGACCTGTGCCTTGTCAACATCATAATCACATTTCTGTAACAGTTTCTGAATAATATTCTCGACATCTTCACCGACATAACCCGCCTCGGTTAAGGTCGTCGCATCGGCTATAGTAAAAGGGACATCGAGCAATCGAGCCAAGGTTTCTGCAAGCAGGGTTTTACCTACACCGGTCGGACCAACCAGCAAGATATTACTTTTCTGTAATTCCACATCGTCTTTATTACCCGAATAATTTAATCTTTTATAGTGGTTATAAACTGCAACCGACAAAACTCGCTTGGCCCGTTGCTGACCTATGACATACTCATCAAGAATGGCTTTGATTTCCTGTGGCGTAGGCAGCTTCTTGAGCTTTTCCTCTTCACTGGACTCCTGTAATTCCTCTCGAATTATATCGTTACAGAGTTCAACACATTCGTCACAAACATATACTGATGGCCCAGCTATCAGTTTCCTGACTTCATGCTGACTTTTGCCACAAAAATTGCAGTGCAGCAGCTTGCCATCATTATTATTTCCGTCATGTTCGTCTGACATAACAACCTCAATTCCTAAAACTAAACTGATTTACCTGTATATATACCATGCATTCATCTGGTCTCAAACCAAATTTATTACATTGTAGTGACCGAAAATGAAAAAACTAACTGCTATTTTACGGACGCTAAAGCGGCAGAACGTGGCTCTTGAACCTTATCTATGATGCCATAGGACACGGCGTCCGCGGGTGTCATAAAAAAGTCTCTTTCCGTGTCACTTGATATCTGTTCGACACTTTTCTCAGTGTGATGAGCCATTATTTCATTCATTCTTTCCCTCAGATACAAAATCTCTTTCGCCTGAATTTCAATATCAGAAGCTTGTCCCTGAGAACCCCCGCTTGGCTGATGAATCATCACCCTGGAATTGGGCAGACAAAATCGTTTGTCTTTCGCTCCGCCCGCCAGTAATAAGGCGCCCATACTCGCAGCCTGACCGATACACAGCGTTGACACATCACAGTTAATGAATTGCATGGTATCGTAAATTGCCAGTCCAGCCGTCACTGATCCTCCCGGAGAGTTAATGTATAACTGCACATCTTTATCCGCATTTTCGGATTCAGCAAAAAGCAATTGTGCAACAATCAGGTTGGCTACATTATCGTCTATCGGGCCTACGACAAAAATGATTCTTTCCTTCAGCAACCGGCTATAAATGTCATAAGAACGCTCACCTCGCGGTGTCTGCTCCAAAACCATGGGTACTAGGCCCAGTCCTTGTGTCACCAATTGTCCAGGATCCTCAATATATGAACTCATTTATACTCCTTCCTCTGCTGTCTACTGTCCCTTCTCTTTGAAATGACAGCGATTTTATCTAAGTCTGTGGATTCCGTGATCACAAGCCCTGATAAGCCTTCTCACAGTCTATACGCGCCACATCATTTCAACCCTGATTATTCTGACATGCAAATAATACCACGGTCTATATGCATCTAACTGAACTAGTCAACCCCAATAAATCAGTCCTTGTCCGCCGTTGTCTCAGGCTCGTCTTCAGAAGAAGCAGAGTCCGCATCATCCTCAACCAGCACAGCCTCTTCAATGTCATCGGCCGAGTCGGCATTGTCGCCTGCCTGCTCGGCTTCGTCCTCGGCCTGCTCGGGCTGTTCTGGCGGCTTTATCGCTTCTTCATAGGGCATTTCCTCATCAGTGACTTCAGCTTCGCTAAGGATGGATTCAACCACCTGCTCTTCCATTACCAAGCTCTGTACTTGATTGAGTTGCTCTTCGTTACTGTAATAGTAATTAATAAGCTGTTCGGGTTGCTCATAACTACTGGCAATGTCTTCGATCTTCTCCCGGACCCGATCTGCATCGACCACCATATTGTTTTTTTCAACTATGGCATTAACTATCAAACCCAACTGAACTCGTCTGACAGACTGTTTTTCAAATAACTCCGCTGGCAGCATAGATGCGTCAAACTGCTGACCGCCGCCAAACTGCCGGACCATATCCTGACGCATCCGGTCAATTTCATCATTAACGAGCGATTTAGGCACTGAAATCTCTGTCGCATCGACCAATCCATCCATGACCTGATTTTTAACCTTATTGTCGACCGCGGTTTTCAATTCCTTTTCCATGTTACTTCTGACTTCAACACGAAAAGCCGCTAAATCACCCTCTTCGACACCAAACTCCTTGAAAAAATTCTCGTCAACTTCGGGCAATTGTGATTCTTCTACTGTGTTGACCTTTATTTTGAAAACTGCCTGCTTACCCGCCAGCTCTTCCTTTTGATAATCTTCTGGAAAGGTTACCTCAAGATCAGTCTCATCGCCCGCTGACAATCCCGTCAATCCTTCTTCAAAGCCTGGAATCATCGAACCAGAACCAATGATGATATCTGACCCATCTGCTTGGCCGCCTTCAAATTCCTCTCCGTCTACCGAACCAGAATAATCAATATTGACCTGATCCTCAGGTGCCGCAACACGATCCACCTGTACAAATTCTTTTCTCTGTTCCCGCAATCGCTCAACCATATTGTCGAGGTCATCTTCATTTATCTGTGCTACGGGTCGCACCACTTGAATTTGGCTGAAATCGCCTGGATCAACATCTGGGAACACTTCAAATAGCGCTGTAAACGCTAAGTCCTTACCGGCCTCAATCACAACATCTTCTATCGTTGGCGTACCTGCAGGGTTAACGGTTTCCTGTTGGATAGCCTCAGCAAAACTTTGTTGCATCATTTCACTAGAAACTTCCTGCAATATGCCCTCACCAAACCGGCGCTTTACCTCACGGAGAGGGACCTTCCCAGGCCGAAATCCTTTTATCCTGACCTGCCCTGCTGTCTGTTTGAGTTTATCTTCAACCTTTGAGTCCACTTGCGAAGATGGCACGACAATACGCATCTTGCGTTCAAGGTCCGATATCGATTCTAAAGTTACTTCCATAAGCTGTTCCGTAAAATCCAGGTCACTGGCTATATCATTGTCGATCAGGTTGGTGCGAAAGGAGAGACTCGAACTCTCACACCTTTCGGTACTGGAACCTAAATCCAGCGCGTCTACCAATTCCGCCACTTTCGCTTTTTTACCCGATTACTGCTTCATCCTGAAGAACGCTCCTTCTGCGATGACTCCTACGTTTATCAGAAAACCAACTCAACTATGCCCTGGCTAATATCTATTTCCAAATCAGTGGGTTAAGACTATTTAACTGAATCACGAAGCGAGCGATTATAGAGATAAATTACGACTTCCACAACAAACTAAGGGCACAGGCTTCATTCTAGCTGAACCCTGGAGTTGAAATGGGGTGGACGACGGGGTTTGAACCCGCGACCGCCGGAATCACAAT
>CAZGCW010000219.1:0-6563 GCA_964524295.1 uncultured Pseudomonadales bacterium | reverse complement strand
TGTTTATTGCCGTTTCTGGTGCTGCTAATGATGGTGCCTATTTTATAGACGAAGCGATCGGTAAAGGTGCAGTAGCGGTACTCAGGGCCCCTGCGGGTAGTGAATCAACGCATAAAGGGGTCCCCGTTTATGAGGTTGAAAACCTGGCCATGAAGGCGGGCGAAATTGCCAGTCGTTTCTATGAAGAACCTTCTAAGGCATTATCGGTGATTGCAGTCACCGGGACTAACGGTAAGACCACCGTCACCAGTTTAATAACGGATGCGCTCAATGCCCTGCAACTTCCCTGTGGCGTGATCGGCACATTGGGCGTCGGCCGAGCCACGAGGGAATCAACCACGACAGGATTAACCACGCCGGATCCCGTCAGCCTGCAGCGCCAATTGGCCGCCTTCTCTGGGCAAGAATGCCAATATGTCGCACTCGAAGCCTCATCCCATGGTTTAACCCAGGGAAGATTAAATGGCACTCGTGTGGCAGTCTCAGTGCTTACAAACTTGACCCAGGATCACCTTGATTACCACGGTGATATGGACCGTTATCGTGAGGCCAAGGAACTTCTGTTTGAGTTTCCTGAATTAGAGACCAGGATTGTTAACCTTGATGATGACTTTGGTCGGCATCTGGCCCAACGATATAGAAACGATGCTGTTTTGAGCTTCAGCACTGACGCGTCTATGGGTGCCGATGTGTTCTCAAGAAATGCGATATTCGATGCCTCAGGTTTAACCGCCGAACTGGTTACTCCAGGTGGCAGCACTTGGGTCAGAAGTGCGCTTTTAGGGCCACATAACCTGAGTAATTTACTTGCCACGGCAACCGTGCTGCATTGGCAGGGTTGTTGTGCCAAGGATATTGGAGAAGTGCTTTCTGGTCTGAAAGCAGCTCCCGGGAGAATGGAAGTCATCTCCCTCAGTGATCATGCCTCGGCCGTGATTGATTTTGCTCACACTACAGATGCACTTTTGAATGTGCTGACCACGCTTAAGCAGAACAGACCAGAAAAACTCATTTGTGTGTTTGGCTGCGGTGGGGACAGGGATCGAGGTAAGCGCAGGGAAATGGGTGCCGTTGCGGCCTCATTGGCTGATCAGGTTATCTTGACTAACGACAATCCTCGCTCCGAGTCACCGCAGGCCATCGTAGATGAAATACTGACGGGTATCCCTGGTGATGCTTTGGTAGAAGTTGAGTTGGATCGCTGCAAAGCCATTCATCGAGGCTTGGAATTACTAAAGGATGCTGGCTTGGTGTTGATTGCAGGAAAAGGTCATGAGAATTATCAGGAGGTTAATCACGAGCGGATTCAGTTTAGTGATAGAGAAGTAGTACTCGGTTTTATCGATTCAAACTAATGGGTGAGATTCAGTGGTTAATGGGAGACAGAACGTGATAGTTGGCTTGGGACAAACCGGATTATCGGTGGCTCGGTATCTTGCCGCGCAAGGCGAGCTGTTCGTTGTCGCAGACGATAATGCCAGCGTCGAAGCCCGCGCAGAGCTGCTGACGCTTTCGCCATCAAGCAGAGTCTTTCCCGTCAGCGAGATTAATCCTGAATTAACCAGGCGATTATTTGTCAGTCCCGGTGTTCCTCTGACTCGACCGGGCATTCAGGATTGTCTATCCCTGGGCGTCGAAGTCACCGGAGATATCGCCTTGTTTTCAAAATTGGCTCAGGCCCCGATTGCTGCAGTGACCGGATCAAATGGAAAAAGTACGGTGACCGCCATGCTCGGCGCACTTGCTGAAGCGCAACTACCCCGGGTTGCGGTAGCCGGGAATATCGGTATTCCCTGCTTAGATGTATTAGCTGATGATGTTGATTACTACTTGCTGGAACTGTCCAGCTATCAGTTAGACCTGGTAGACGCCTTGCCCCTGGAGGTGGCCGGATTATTGAATTTAAGCCCGGATCATCTTGATCGTTACTCAACAGAGGAAGCTTATTACCAAGCCAAACTGCGGATCTTCGATCATGCGCACACGGCGGTGATTAATAAACAACTGCTTGACCAAGCGGATGTGAACCATTGTAGCCGAGTCTTGGTATTCGGCGATGATGCACCTGAAGATCCTCACCAGTTTGGTATTGTCCGCGATAGCCAGAGCACCTGGCTGATGAAAGGTGCTGATGTGCTCATGGATTGTTCGCAATTACCGCTACTGGGTCGACACAATTGGCTGAACGCTTTGGCCGCAATGGCCATGGGCGAAGCCATGGGGCTGGATTCTGCCGGTATGGTTGCGACCCTAAAAGGGTTCAAGGGGTTAGCGCATCGTTGTGAATTAATCCGGGAAAAAGATGGCGTGCGATGGATTAATGATTCCAAAGCAACCAATGTTGCAGCCACCCTGTCTGCGATAGAGGCACTGCAGCCAACCGGTAAATTAATTTTAATCCTGGGAGGAGAGGCTAAGGAAGCGGACTTCTCGCTATTAAAGCCGGCACTTGCTGACAAGGCTAAAACAGTGTTGCTGCTTGGCGAAGCCAAAGATGAGTTGGCTGCCTCGTTGTCCGACCTGATTAATTGGGAGAAGCATCCGGATTATGATGCTGTGGTAACCCGAGCGGCTGAACTGGCTAGCGCAGGCGATGTCGTCATGCTGTCACCGGCCTGTTCAAGTCACGACATGTTTTCCAGCTATATTGCCAGGGGCGAGTATTTCAGAAATCGTGTCAATGAGGTTTTGGCATGAATAGGATGACGCGAGATTTAGCGATGGATGAGGGCGCCTGTCCTGTTGATCAGGTCATTCTCGGCTCAAGCCTCCTGTTACTGTTGTTGGGATGGGTAATGGTTGCATCTGCATCCAGTGAGATTGCTGCCAGGAATTACGGAACGCCATTTTGGTACGCGACCCGACACTTTATCTATCTTTTTATCGGTCTCGTGGCAGGCGCCGCTGCCATTATGTTACCGATCAGAGTCTGGCAGAAATCCAGCTGGATTTTATTGCTGTTGAGTTTTCTGCTATTAGTTATTGTATTGGTGCCAGGTCTGGGCCGAGAAGTGAATGGTGCTGTACGATGGATACCCCTTGGTATTTTCAATTTACAGGGCTCGGAATTCGTTAAGCTATTTGCCGTGGTCTTCTTCGCGGCTTATTTAGTCAATCCAAATAATAAGGTCAATGATAGCTTTGTTCGTTTTCTAAAGCCTCTGGCCATTGTTAGCTTATTGCTGGTTCTTTTGCTGCTGCAACCTGACTTCGGGGCCTCCGTGGTTATAATCACCGCTGTTATTGGTGTTTTGTTTTTCTCCGGTGCACCGTTGCGGTTTTTCGCGCCAACCGTTTTGGCGGGCAGTGTCATCATAGTGTTACTGGTAGTAATGAAACCCTACCGGTTTGCCCGACTACTGACGTTTACCGATCCCTGGAAACACCAGTTTGAGGGTGGTTACCAGTTGACACAGGCATTGATCGCCTTCGGTCGGGGTGAATGGTTTGGTCTCGGATTGGGTAACAGCGTACAAAAACTCTTTTTCCTGCCTGAGGCGCATACTGATTTCTTGTTTTCGATCATAGCTGAAGAATTAGGCGTGGTCGGTGGGTTTGTGATTTTGGTCTGCTTTTCGCTCCTTGTGATACAAGCCTTGTTATTGGGCAAAAAGGCCTATCGGATAGATCAGCCTTTTCATGGTGGGCTGGCAACCGGTATCGGCATCCTTATAGGGGTCCAGGCTTTAATCAATTTAGGAGTTAACTTGGGGCTGCTTCCCACTAAAGGCTTGACCTTGCCATTGATGAGCTTTGGCGGTAACAGCCTGATCGTCAGTTGTTTGCTAGTCGCACTGTTACTGCGTATCGATATGGAAGTGAAACACCAGATGAAACACTATCCGGCGAGGAGGCGACGAGATGCTCGTAACTAAGCTTGCCGAACAGCGCGAAGTTCCTGAAATGCGACGTATTCGCAGGATCCATTTTGTCGGCATTGGTGGCTCGGGTATGTGTGGTATCGCAGAAGTGCTTTCTAACCAGGGATATGAAATTACCGGTTCGGATCTGAAGTCCTCAGAGATCACTGAACGCTTGATGGGCCTGGGAATCGACGTCAGCTTTGGGCATGCTAGAAAGCACGTGCAAGGCGCAGATGTCGTGGTGGTGTCCACCGCCGTTGATGTTGAGAATATCGAAGTTAAAACAGCGCATGAACAGCGAATCCCTATTATTCGCAGAGCTGAGATGCTCGCTGAACTGATGCGTTACCGCCACGGTATCGCTGTCGCCGGCACGCATGGCAAGACAACCACGACCAGCCTGATTGCTTCTATTCTCGGAGAAGCTGATTTGGACCCGACCTTTATAATTGGTGGATTGCTCAATAGTGCTGCAAGTAATGCCAGGTTAGGCAGTAGTCGCTATCTAGTGGCTGAGGCGGATGAAAGCGACGCATCCTTCTTGCATCTACAGCCAATGCTCGTTGTTTTAACCAATGTCGATAGAGACCATCTGTCTAATTATGATGGTAGCTTCTCGAAACTCAAAGAAGCCTTTTTGACCTTCATCCATAATCTGCCGTTTTACGGGTTACTGATTGCTTGCCAGGACGACCCTATTGTGGCGTCCATGCTGCCTTCTGTTACCCGTCCGATCTTAACTTATGGATTTTCTGAAGAAGCTGATTTTCATGCCTATGACTGGCAACAGACGGGTGCAATCTCCAGATTTAAAGTTCGGCGCAAGGGCTATCCGGAGGATTTCCCAATTACCTTAAATATGCCAGGCAAGCACAATGTGCTCAATGCACTGGCGGCAGTCGCTGTTGCGTCTGATGAGGGTATTGATGAACCTAGTATCCAGAAGGGCCTTGATCAGTTTTCTGGGGTTGGCAGACGCTTTGAAATCCATGGCCAGTTCAGTATTGGTGATGGCCAGTTTTTGTTGGTGGATGATTACGGACATCACCCAAATGAAGTTAAGGCCACCATTGAGGCGGTTAATACGGGCTGGCCTGATCAGCGATTGGTGATGATCTACCAGCCGCATCGATATAGTAGAACGCTTGAGTTGTTTGACCAGTTCGTCGATGTTTTACAGCAGGTTGATGTGCTGATCCTGACTG
Organism: uncultured Pseudomonadales bacterium; assembly: GCA_964524295.1. GTDB lineage: Bacteria > Pseudomonadota > Gammaproteobacteria > Pseudomonadales > Azotimanducaceae > UBA9926. The sequence goes on along the minus strand of CAZGCW010000219.1, from coordinate 1,495 downwards.
AGGTTTATGCAGCTGGCGAAGCCCGAATTTCTGGAGCGACAGGGGATGACTTGTACAGGCACCTCCGATTGAGCATGGCTGACACAGTTAAATTGGTCCCTGATATCCAGAATGTGCCGGCCTTGTTGCCGGTTCTTTTACAACCCGGGGATGTGGTTTTGACCCAGGGTGCCGGGGATACCGCCAAATTGGCACACAACCTGAAAGTCAACTGGATTGATTCGATAAGGGGGGAAAACGGATGACAAATCAAGCGAGTTTGCGTCCTGTGGCTGAAGGCCGACATCGATGGAAAGTTCTGTTGTTAGCTCTGTTGGTTGGGTTTGCTTCTGCACCGCTCTGCGCTGAAAGCGATATCCAATTTCTGGTGATTAGTGGAGATCTGACAGAACGTCAGCGCCAAGAGGTTAAAGCGAAATTGGCCCGCGCTGGCAATTCCTTGACTGATATTGTCGCGGTAAAGCGGGATCTGGAAACATCAGATTGGATTGCGACAACAGACGTCACTTATCGATGGCCCGATGAACTGCTTTTAACGGTGATCCCGGAGAAGCCGATCGCCTATTGGAACGACCAGGCGTTTATCAATGATCGGGGTAAAATTTTTAGCTCTGACTATATTCTCGGCGGAAATTTACCCCAGTTATATGGGCAGGATGAATCTGTTGGTGCCGTCATGCGGTATTACCATGAAGTAACCCGGGCGTTGTTCTCATCCGGGCAGCGGGTTAAGACACTTCAGGTGAATGACCGTGGATCGGTCGAGTTTGAATTGTCTGGGGGTTGGCAGGTATTGCTGGGTAACGTTGAAATAGGTCAGCGACTTCAGCGGGCATTTGCGGTGATGTCTCGCTTGGAGGACATGAGTGAAAAGCAAGCCATGGTTCGATTAGATGCCCGTTACTCTGATGGGGTTGCCATCAATGGGCCTATTCTGACCCGGGATGTTCTTTTCAGTGAAAATCAAAACACTAATGCGAGTAAAGAACTATGAATGTTTCTAATCAACAGCGCATGATTGTCGGTTTGGATATCGGTACTTCTAAAGTTGTCGCCATTGTTGGTGAAATCAATCCAGAAGGGACATTGGAAATTATAGGGATTGGCAGTCATTCATCCCGTGGCTTAAAGAAAGGGGTTGTGATCAATATTGACTCGACCGTGCAGTCCATCCAAAGGGCCGTCGAAGAAGCAGAACTGATGGCAGGATGTCAAATACACTCTGTCTATGCCGGTATTGCCGGTAATCACATCAGGAGCCTCAATTCTCATGGCATTGTGGCGATTCGTGATCGAGAGGTTTTTCGACCTGATATTGATCGGGTTATTGATGCGGCCCAGGCAGTCGCTATCCCGGCTGACCAGAAAATCCTGCACATTCTGCCCCAGGAATATGTGATTGATAGCCAGGAGGGGGTCAAGGAACCTCTTGGTATGTCTGGCGTCCGTCTGGAAGCCAAAGTGCACTTAGTCACCTGCCGTGTTAATGCCGCGC
>CAZGCW010000218.1:0-6567 GCA_964524295.1 uncultured Pseudomonadales bacterium | reverse complement strand
TGATTTCCGCATCTCGGGCCCAATTGATGCCGCGAATGATAAACAGGGTGTCGCCTACTTCAGCCGCATTCACCATGCTGACACCGGGCGTCAGTTCTATGAAGTCTTCGGCCCGCCTAACGCCGCTGCTCTCAAGGGCGTCTTCGGTCAGAACGGAGACAGTCCCTGGGACATCTTGGATACTTTCTGATCGGCGTCTTGCAGTGACCATGACTTCTTCTAAAGCATAACCGGCTTCGCTGCTAGCATGGGTTGGTGAGGGTAGACAAATCGCAATGAGAGACAGTACGACAGTACAAAAAGTTGGGTTTGGGTAGCGGTGCATGTGAGGTCCTTATGGTGACAATGGTTGGTCTGCGTCGAGCTTGTCGATCAGTCTGATTCCCAGACTCAAAATAAATACAGAGATACGGCCAGGTCGGAGCAGGGTGTTGAGCTAACTATGTATTATTGATAGAACAATAATACTTTATAATAATGACATTGTCCAAGCCGTGTGGAGTGGGAAGGAAACAATAAGTGGGACAGGCTGTTGTGCTGAAAGGAGACTTGAAACGCAGAAAGTGGCTCGTCAGAGTCAGTTTTTTTGAACAAACAGAGGAATAACAGGGTGTGTCGTTGTTTAGGACTCTGTGACTGCTGGCTGACCCTACACCAAGAATAAGTTATGATGAATGTTTGTTCAGCAAGAATGGGGTCCTGCGGTCATGGTTTTTCACCTTGTCTTGTTTTTAAGCATCGCCGCTAGTTAGTAGTCACGCTGGCCCCGGGAGCTAGGGTGTTAGTAATCTCGCCAGTGTTAATAAGATAGCACTTTATAATTGGGTCTAAACATGGGTGACCATCCAGCCCAGCGGTGTCTTAATCAAGCACACTGCAGGGTGCATCAATCGAGCGAGGGGATAGAAGGTCTGCATGAATGAATTGATAGATTCTATGATATTAGATATGCAAGCAGTGCAGCAGGGTTCTCTTGCTCGAGCGCCTCTTTATCACCAGTTGTATTCTGTTCTTAAGAGAGCCATTCTTGATGGACGTATTATTTATGATTCGCAAATGCCAACCGAGTTGCAGTTGGCTACTCGATTCGAGGTATCCCGGATCACGGCCAGAAGAGCCATGGATGAACTGGCATCGGAAAAACTGATCTCTCGTTCACGCGGCAAAGGGTCGCACGTAACTTACCAGTTCTCAGCGAAGCCGGTTCGAGGCATGCTCGAGGGAATGCTTGAAAGTCTGATTGATATGAGTGTTCACAGTATTATTCGAGTTGTATCTATAGAAGTAGTCAAGCCGCCCACCGACATTAGGGAGTTGCTTAACTTAAGTGAGGATGAAACCGTCCATAAAGTCATTCGAGTGAGTAGCAATGAAGAAAACGAGCCTTATGTCTATTACGAGAGCTGGACCGCTGGAATTACTAAAAATTACGATAAGGCGCTGCTTGAAAGTACGCCACGGGTGAACTTGATGCTTGAAAATGGCCTCAAGCTGGCGGAATGTAAACAGGTCATCAGTGCGGTGAGTGCGGTCGGTCAAATTGCACTTGAGCTGGATGTCAACTTGGGTGCCGCCTTACTATCAGTCCGGCGTCTGGGCAGTAACAGTGACGGGGAAGTCGTGGATATTATTGACGGTTTTTATAATCCAAATCGCTATCAATACTCTATGGTGATGAGTATTGATTAGGTCGATGCCATCGCAATTCCAGGCATTCCAGCCTTAGGTCAGCAGCATACTAGAAACTTCAGCCGTCCAACGTCATGAAAACTCATTCGATCAGCCTTCGATGCGATCGCTCAAAGTACATGTCGAGCTTGTCTACATTGTACATCTGCCTGTAAAACGAATCTGGATCACATTCATAAGGGTATATTTCCGTTGCCGAGTTTCTTACCCATTTGCGCCGCCTAATCGGAGGCTGTTTGTAATTTTTTGGATCAAGCAGGGTGATAACCGCTGACAATGTATTACCATCTTTACTTAGCTGATACTGTTCGTGCATTTTTGCGCCCTCTGACACAGGTTCTCCCCTGAAGTCCCTTATGTTTCCTTCGAGCAATTGAGTTTCTATCGTCAGTGTCCCTCCATTCCAGCTACCATTTGAAAATCCCATGGCAGAGGGTGGGTAATAGTCTGGAGGTGCTTTACCATTCAGGTAGATACGCCGAACCTCGCTATCAACTTCGTAAAGGAAGGTCAGCCGGTCCCTACTTTCAAGGATTTCGAATGGATAGGCGCCCCAGGCAACCATGGCGACAATACCGGGAGAAACACAGCGTACATTTGGGTGATCATAATGCGCCAGGTAATCTTTGAACCAGCGGGCAGCTTCGTCAGTTAAGTCCATGGAATATTTGCGGAAGTCGACCCCGGGTGCGGGTGTCCAGATACCGGTGATGTCGACGGGGTCCATTGATCTGGAGGGCAGTGGTGGTTTGAATGGTTCTGCAGTCCAGGTACCACCTGGTTCGGGTTGTTCTGTATGGCCTTCAATCGTGAATGAGCCCTTCATTACCTGGTCTGAGAATTTTCCTTGTAGACGCCTGAAAAACCTAAATCCGGCGAGATCTCGACTATCAATCAGGATTTCAATCTGGTGATCATTGATTTCCACGGAAACAGGTCCACCCTCAACATGACCGATCCAGTCCTGGCCGGACTGTTTCAGAGACAGCTTGCCCTCGATGGAAGGATCGGGGTTGGCTGTACTGGAATGTCCACTGTGAGACCCAGGGCCATAAAGTTGTAGCATCCAATCACCTTCAATTGCAGTCTGAGCGAATGCGGGTGCAGTCAACAGCAGGATTGATAGGATAATCATGATTCTAGGAGTAGACTGCCTGGACGGAGACGGAATCATGACTGGGTTTCAGGGTTGCTTTCATATTCGGCAGGACCCGGATTCTGGCCTAATAGGGAACCGTCGGGGAGGCGGATGGAAATAACCGATAACAGCTTCCTGCCTTCCCGGCCTGGGTGACCTTTTATAACGACTTTGTCACCTACGGAGATGGTGTTTTTTGTCCAACCTTTCCTAACCAGAAGTGAGGGGCTGCTGGTTCGGACATCCCAGTTTTCAATCTGTTTATCCGCATTGATGACTTCAACATAATATCGAACGTGGGGGTTTCGGAACCATACTTCTGCTACGGTTCCGGTTATAGTCATCGTCCGTTGAGCGGTAAATTCAACTGCGAACGAATGATGCCCCTGAACCGAGCTGTTGACCAGCAACAGGACAATGAGCGACCCGGTTATTTTAATGTAATCTACCAATTCTGGTCTCAGCTAGCCGTTAGTTCTTGATTGATATTATGGCAGTCATTGCTTTTATTCTACAGTTAGGGCTTAACCAGGTGGTTATAAACAGGATTACCCGTCATACAGCACGGTAATTGTTTAATTAGCACTGGTCCTTACACCGCATCTAGACTAAATTTGAACGATAAATCAAATAAGCAATCAGCATGAAATCGTTTTTGTCTGAATCCGGTAAGCTATTAGGGGTGTTTGTTATAGCCTTATTTTTGCAGGGATGTGAGCCTGAAATTGAAGCAAACCCCAATGAAAATGGTGATGAGTTATCGCTGGTAGAGAATTCCATCAACCAGGACATCGAGTTCATAGCCGATGACTTCCTTGCCCACCGTCCTATGCGCGGATTTCCTCATCCCATGCCGCTTGACGAGGCTTATTTGTGGCAGGACAGGATCGTTGAGTATTTTGAGACGAGCCTAGGGCCGATCGTAGGGTATAAGACCGGCGGCCATAATCCGGGGCCTGGTTTCGCTACCTTTCCTGCAGAAGGCATCCGTGGCGTTATCCTGGAAAAAATGATTTACCCAAGTGGCACCCGAATAACTCTGGATCAAACTCGTCGCGGTTTTCTCGAGGCGGATTTTGCATTTCGGGTTGGCAGCGAGGCTATTAATTCCGCTATAACTGACCTTGAAGTGCTTGCGGGGCTCGATGCGATTATCCCCTTTGCAGAGATCCCTGATCCCTATTATGAAGAAGGTACTCGAAGCATCAATGGGACGATTGTCTCCAATATGGGTAGTCGGATGGGTTTTGTCGGCGAGCCAGTGATTATCTCACCGACGCTGGAATGGGTGCAAAAAATCAATAATTTCACCTTTGCAGTTCATGATGAACACGGCAATGTGATTGAACAGGGTACTATTCAGGGTTGGTATCAGCCATTAAAAGTGGTCATCTGGTTGCGTGATCAATTGCATCGGTCGGGTAAGAAATTGAAATCTGGAGACCTGCTTTCATTGGGTAATATCGGTATTTTAAGGCAATTACATGAGAATTCGCCAAGAGGGCCAGCCTATCAGAGCAATGAGTTTGTATTGAGCTATTACGGGTTGGTTGATAGACCGGTCAATGTCTCCATTAGGATTGGTCGAAACGGTGAGTGATGATGGTTTAAGGCTGATTTGGGGGGGTGAATTCGTGAGATATTTATTTCCTGGGTTAGGGTAGTGAATGAAACTTTTGCTTAAGAATCTATTCTATTTGGCCACCTGGGCAGGCTTGCTGAGCATTCCCCTGTCGTTGGGTCATCATGGTTGGAGCAGTTATCGAGATGACTTCAGATTGACTGTAATCGTGACCGAGCTTAAATTACGTAATCCGCATGACCGTATCATCGGTGTCGACCGAGAAGGGACGGTCTGGAATTTGCTCCTGGCTCCCCCTGCTAGAAATAGGCGTTTTGGTTTTGATGAAAGCAGTATCGAAGTCGATCAGGAAATTAGCATCATTGGTCAGAAGCATCCAAAAAAGCTCGAGGTTAAAGTTCACTGCATCTACACAGGAGAACGTCTAATTTATACCTATCGTTATCCTTGGGGGGATTCTAGTTTGCAGAGACTGGGCTACGAGCAAGACTGCTGAGCTTTCCTCGCCTTGGTTTCGCTTAAGCATCCTCATGGCTGGACGAAGTTTAACTCGAGCTTCTGATTTTGTAATCTTTATACATAAAATTCCTATTAAACAACTAGATGTTCTTGGTTATTAATTCTATAGATCACCCTATTTTTTCATGCGGGTGAAGTAAAATTTGCCCAGTGATGGCGAGGACGGGTCTGCGCCTTGTGCACTGAAGCGATACTTCCAGATATTTTTGATGTGCTTTTTATTCATTCACAGGTCCTCATTATGTGTTGCAGCAAGATGCCAGCTATGGTATCAATTTCGCTTATGCATGGGTGTCTCTTCGGAATAGGGAGATCAGCCTGTCGACTTAGATATTGGAAACAGACAGTTATAGCAGAGAGACACGTATAGGAAAGAGCAACCTAGTACGGGGAGAAAAGTAGTGAAAAAGAAAACTAGAGCTAGGGTCGTTTGGCTCTTGTTGGTTTTACCGACTTTTGCCTTTGCAGAAGTTCATATAGCCGTTCAAGAGGCAATGGATTACCAGGTGCCGGAAAACACGTGTTCTAAACCGAGGGGTGTGGAAGGAACCATCAATGCCAGTCCACCGCCTGCGCGGCAAGCAGGGACTGCGGAGTTTTTTGTCGGTAGCAGCGACAGTGAAGTCAGCGATATGGATTCTTATACCCGCAAGCGTCTTCAAAATAAAGAACGCCGCTGGAAAAAGTGTGTTGCTAATTACAAGGCCGATTTAATAGAAGATATGGAGACACTCAAAGGAAGTGCTGCCTACGGGATTACCAAAGAACAAGCCGAAATTATTCTGGGTAACATGGCGGCGATCCAGAAGGTCTACATGACCCCAGAAGGTGTCCTCGAAGAATAGCATGCGGGTCGTATTAATACCCAGGTCAGGTTAACTGAGCGTTACCTTGCTATCTTAACCGCTATTGGCTGCAAGGCCTGGCGGAACTTATTGTAGTAATTAATGGTGCTATACGCCTGGTTTTTGCGTGCTCGAGCAGGGGTGTGAACGCCATCAGTAATCGAAACCAGCGTGTTCTCGCATATCCGGCAATGGGTTGCCCTTCTGACAGCAACTTGAACCTGTTTAACCTGTGGGTGTACGGCCATACCACAGTTTGTTAGGGTTAATGGCAAACCAGCAGAAAGGAATGTTTATGGCCGAAGTAGCCTCTAATTTGGAACAATCCGTAGGAATAAGTCCGCTAGGCCCAGCCATTGGAGCGGAAGTCGATAATGTTGATTTGACTCAACCTCTATCCGCTCAACAGATTTCCTCTGTTCGTCAAGCCTGGCTGAAGCACCAGGTTCTATTCTTTCGAGAACAGAACCTGAGCCTTGAACAGCACATTAGTTTTGCCAGGCAGTTTGGGGCATTACATATTCATCCGAATGTGCCGTCGCACCCTGATTTCCCAGAGGTCCTCGTAATACGAGCGGATGAGAATTCAAAGCGTGTTGCAGGGCATGGCTGGCACACCGATGTGAGTTGTGATCTTGCACCCCCAGCCGGTAGTATTCTTCGCCTGACTCAAACACCGGAGCATGGTGGCGGCGATACATTATTCGCCAGCATGTATGCTGCTTATGACGCGTTGTCTAGTCATTGGCAAGCATTTCTTTCGGGCCTGACTGCCCTGCATGAGTCCGCCCATG
>CAZGCW010000217.1:0-6582 GCA_964524295.1 uncultured Pseudomonadales bacterium | reverse complement strand
ATCGTTAACCGGTATCACATTGATGGTCACCGTGGCGGTGGCTGTATTGCCATTGCCGTCATCAACCGTGTAGGTTATCTCGTCTAAGCCGTTAAAGTTGGTTGCGGCCTGGTAATCCAGCGTGCCATCTTCATTAATGGTGACCTTGCCATCATTCGCTGATACGGCCGAGATGATGGTCAACGGATCACCGTCTGCATCTTTATCATTGGCGAGGACATCCAGGCCTTCAAGCAATGTATCCTCAAGTACCTCGAAACTATCTGGCAAGGAAATGGGTACATCTTCGACGCCCGTTATGTTGATCACAACTTCAGCCGATACCACATCACCGGAGGGATCCGTTATAGAGTAGGTAAAACTATCTGTGCCGACGAAATCTGCATCTGGGGTATATTCGAAGTTGCCGTCATCCTGCAGAGTCAGGGTCCCATGCGATGGGCCACCACTGTCTACCACAGCATAGACGTTGCCACCCTCACCGCTGGGTTCATCGTTACTGCTCAGATCACCTACTAAAACACTATCTTCCAAAGCGCTAAAACTATCTGCTACGGCAACGGGTTCTGTGTTAACTGGATCCGGATCTGGATCAACGCCTGAAAATGGATCTTCCTGAGCGTCTGCAATCCCTGCCTGTGCCGCGACATCACCTGCTTCATTTTGATCACCAATACGATCCAGCATGACGAAGCTGCTACCTTCTCCACTCGAATCATCACCTGCCGCAGTAGCCTCGAGACCATCCAGAAGATCACCCTCGCCTTCTTCGATGGCAGCCAGGACGCCGTCGATGGTTTCCAGACTGACCTCAGATTCTTCGCGGGATGCGGCCATTTCCGCCAATAGGTCAACAGATACCAGAAATTCTGCGTTGTCGATAATAAACGGTGACCCATCCAACAAGCGCAGCTCAACTTGCCCACCTTCGCTGGTCTGCACGGTTTCGCCATCAAGCAACATGGAACCCGGCTCAAGTTTTCGTGTTTCTCCAGCCGCATTAACCGCAAATGCCGTACCGGTAATGCTGATGACTTCTGCTACTTCAATTTCGTTCATGGGTCTTCTCTACTCTAGTTAAGCTCATCTCTTCACTGTCAGCGAGGGTGAGATGGTTAATCAATTTTCCTGCGGTTGCGCTATTCCTACCGCTGTTAATCATGATTGTCCTGGCAGATTTCAATTGACCATTGACCGGCTTGTCCACCCGCCTGGATAAGGCCCTGAATTAAATCTACTTGGCACTTTTTGGAAAAAATGGATCTTCCTATCGAATTTTGACTAAGGAAGTGTATGGGGCTTAATACTTCTTAACATGGTACTTTTGGGCAATATTGGCAATAAAAGCTAGTTTTCTGGCCCAGAATCGCCCATTACGGGCAGATTATTGATCACCAGCGCCAGCTGTACCCGGTCACGAATACCCAATTGTTGAAAAATAGAAGACAAATGCGCTTTTACTGTTCGCTCACTGATATTTAAGCGGGTGGCAATCTCATTATTATTAGCGCCAAGGCCGACCTGCTCTGCGACCATCCTTTCTCGGCCGGTCAGCTGTTCGGGGTCTGCTTCGGGATTGAGATTTGCACCCTTAACCCGTCGGGTCAGGCGTACAAATTTCTGCACCATCTCTCTGGGCATCCAGAATCCATCGTGCTCTACCACCGTTGCGATTTCAGCGAGCTGAACCGCCGGCGCACCGCTATGGCAATAACCCATGGCACCCGCTCGCAGTAATCGTGACGCCTCTAGCTGAGAGGGGACTGGCGACATAATCACCAGTTTATTCGCCTGGACCAGTTGCTGTACTATCTCCGTCTGCTGACCTTCTTGGAGTCCATCTAGGTCCAGCCAGAATATCAGTTTCGAGCCCGGTTCACTGAGCTTAATTGCTTGCGCACACGTCGTCACGATGTGGTGATCACTAAACGAACATCGCCACCGATCAACCAGACTCTGACTAGAGGAAATAAGAATGTGCTTCATTTAACGCTCAGTCAGTGAATATTGCTTTGCCCTGAGTACTGGTTTCATTAAATAAGCGAGGATGGTTTTCTTACCTGTCAGGATATCCACCTCAACCGTCATCCCAGGAATGATCGGCTTGTCACGGCCGAAATCAGGTTCACCTGTACGAACATTCACTTCATAGTACGGGTTACCGTCTTCATCCATGATGGTATCTGCACCGACCCTTTCAACGGTACCCTCAAGCCCACCGTAAACAATAAAGTCATAGGCGGAAAACTTCACCAATGACTTCTGCCCCGGGATCAAAAAAGCGATATCCTTGGGGCGAATTCGCACTTCCATTAACAAGGTATCATCCAGCGGCACCACCTCAACAATTTCCTGGCCAGGCATCACCACACCACCAATCGTATTGTAGTAGAGTTGCTTGACCGTGCCACTGACCGGTGACCTGATTTCCGTCTGGGTGACTCGATCAGATAAAGCCGTGTTAATTGCCCTGAGTTCATTCAAACGACTGAGTGTGAGGGTAAGCTCTTCGCGCACCTCGTTAACAAAGACCAGTTCTATTTCTTCTATTTTGCTCTGGGCTTCCACAATAGCCGATTCAACTCCTCTAATCTGGGCCCTAGCCTGTTGTAACTCACCGCTCATCCGATTGACTTCTTTTTCTAATCGTAACACCTGAACTTCGGACACAGCCTGCCTGGCCAGCATCGGTTTTGTCAGCGCTAATTCCTTCTCGGACAGTCGTAGGGAGGTCTGCAACTGCCTTAACTTTGCGGTTATTTCTCGATGTTCCTCTTTACGCTGGGTCAACTGCTGCTCTGCAATCTGCTTTTTCTTAGCGACTTCCTGCTGACTGGACCGATAAATGGCCTTTTCCTGGGCCACAATGCGAGGCACTGAATTAATCAACGCCTGTGCAGGTTCAAAAGCGACTTTATCAACCACAGCACGTAACCGGGCTTCCTTGACAGAGAGCGCTTCAAACTCCTTTAACTTTTCGTTAAAACTTGATTCAGAACGCGTCCGGTCCAGCCGAATCAACAGTTGTCCTTTTGATACGACTTGTCCTTCCTTGGTTAGAATCTGGGTCACCACACCCCCATCCTGAGACTGGATGATCTGTACCTGTTGAGACGGTATCACTTTACCCTCGCCACGAGTCACTTCGTCTATTTCTGCAAAAGCGCTCCATAATAATAAACAGATCATGGTTACAGCGATGGCATAAAGCAGACCCCGGGCCCTTAGCCCCTGCTGAGCCTGCATGCCCATCTGCACATCTGATTGCCAATCCAGGGGACCGACGGCGGGCGGCTTCATCCAAGGCCTGAACACCCAGTCAAGCATCCTGCGAAGAAGTGCTTTCATGTCCAATCCCTCTCAACGAGAAGGGGTAAAGCGATTAAACTGGTCGAAACTTCCAATATCATGCCTTGCCGACCCTCCCTTGCCGCAGCGCAGTGACCACGCTGTCTCGAGCGCCGTCCGCGACGATGCGACCATTATCAAGGACGATAATACGTTCTGCCATCTCCAATAATGAGTTGCGATGCGTGACCACAATCCAAGTTTTACCCTTTATAAACTGCGCCAGTTGGTTTTTTACCGCAATTTCTGTGGAATGGTCCATGGATCCGGTAGGCTCGTCCATCAACAGGAGACTCGGATCATGTAAAACCGATCGGGCCAATGCCACCGCACGACGTTGACCACCCGATAGGGAATCCCCCCGCTCACTGATCATCATGTCAAAACCCTGCGGGTGCCGATTTACGAATTCAGTCAACGTCGCTATCTTGGCTGCTTCCAGAATCTGGTCATCTCTGGAATGAGGATGAGACAAGGTGATATTTTCACGCAAGCTACCGTGAAACAATGTGACATCCTGAGGCATATAACCGACTTGTTTACGAAATTCAGCGGGGTCTAGCTGACGCAGGTCAATACCGTCAATTAAGACTGCGCCGTCACTGGGTTGATACAGCCCGATGGCCAGTTTCTGGAGCGTTGTCTTACCCGACCCGACCCTGCCAAGAATGGCCACTTTCTCGCCCGCCTTAACCTTGAATGAGACATCTACAAGAGAGGCAATTTCCGACTCGGGATAATTGAAAGACACATTTTTAAACTCTATCTCACCATTGAATTTATCCCTGGACAGAAACTGAACCCCTTGGGGGCGTTCCTGTGGCGTCGCCATGACGTTTTCTACTGATTCCAGAGAAATCTGAGCGTACTCATACTGGGTGACCAAGCTGGCTAATAATCCCACCGGTGCCATGACTCGAGATGCGAGCATAGAGCAGGCAATCAAGCCGCCCAGACTAAGCTCACCCTCTGCGATCAAATAAACCCCTGTGACCACCACAAACAGGCTGACCAGTTGCGTGGTCGCGGCTGTAACCAAGCTGTTTGAATTCGACACCAGTCGCAACTGAACCCCGGTTCGAGCCAGGAAACCGGTAGTTTCTTCCCAACGTCGCTGGGTTTTTGATTCAGCACCCAGAGCTTTGATGGTGTCCAGGCCGACCAGACTTTCAATCAACGCGGCGTTACGTTGGACGCCAGCCCGATAGGTTGTTTCCGAAAGGTCCTTTAATTTACTGCGCGCAATACTGACGTAAACCAGCACGACCACGATACCGCAGGTAAGCGGCACCAATACAAAAGGGGCAATCCAAAAAATGACCGCACAGAAGATCAGTGCAAAAGGAACATCAATAATCGTCGTAATCGAGACCGAGGTTATAAAATCTCGAACGGAATCAAACGATTTGAGGTTGATTGCATACGAGCCGACCGAAGAAGGTCTGTGTTCGAGCCTTCCCCCCAGGACCCGCTCCATGATCTGCCCGGAAACGTCTTTATCAATACGCTCGCTGGCAAGGTCAAGAAAGTAGCCACGCACCATGCGCAAAATGAAGTCCATCACCACAACCAATAACAGACCAATAGCCAAAGCCCACAATGTTTCAATCGCATAATTGGGTACGACCCGGTCATAAACATTCATCGTGAACATAGGAAGCGCGAGCGCGAACAGGTTAATGAAAAAAGCAGCGATCAGTACATCCCGGTAGACCGGCAAATTAGCCCGCACCGTAGACCAAAACCAGTGGCCTTGGGTGCCTGTGCTTGTCTTCGGCGCTCGTTGATCAAAACTGAATTTAGGCACGCAGACGATGGCCGAGCCCATACTGAACTCATTCAGGGCCGCTTCTGAAATTTTAACCTGAGTGTCCGGCAGATCCGAATAAACGACATTGGCCGCACGACCCTCTTCATCCCAACTAAACAGCAGACAGGCTTGGTTGTCCTTGCCTAGAATGACGGCAGGTAACAACCCGGCAGAGATTTGTTTTGGCATTTTGTTGACGATATTGCTGGTAAGTCCAATTCGAGAGGCCGCCCGACTAAATAAACTCGGGGTCAACCGATTTCCCTCCAGAGGAAGGCCGCTTAGCAGCGATTCGAATGTAGCAGCCCCCCCATGGTGACGACTCAAGGCCATCAAGCATTGCACTAGTGGGTCATTTACGGCTTCATTCATCGGTTTCATCAACCTCCTGGCCCAATCATCCGACACCTCTCTTTTATTCAACCCATCCTAAATACGGGTCATCAGATCGATATCCTCTTACAGCAGCAGCAACAACATCTCAAACCTATATCGATTCCATCTTACAAATATCATGATGGTCTTACATCAACAAAGAGTATCATCTTACTCACCCATTTTGATCTATTTAATTGAACTTGTTCAGGAATCTTAATTCCTGCTTGCATATATATTAATGCGGTCTTAATAAATGCGCCTGGGACTGCCAGGCAACTCGGCTCGATATCTGACTCGCCGTTTCTGCTGGTTTGAGTCGCGGTTCCCGAGTCGTGGGCCCTGAACCTTGCGCTCACCCACTCATCGCTTTGAGCCGATATCAGGTGAAACCTGACGTGTCCAGTGTCCAAAGGACTGCGCTCACAAACCTGCCCATGCTTGCCCCCTTACAGCTGATGTCCCTGTCCTGCATTGCCGCGACTAACGGCATCGCCAAAGGTTTCTCTACAGCCAGGGTTTCGTGTATTCTCGCTAAAACGAATGAACGATTGAAAGCCCAACTAAAACAACGCGCCAATTCAGGTTCATAACAGGCAAGCAAACCGAGCATGAAAAAGAAGCACAAGAACCATCAACTCAGCGCAATGAAATGCCCCTTGAGCAGGGATGATGTCGATTTGTTCGGCGCCGGTGCCCAAGAACACTGGTATGAGGCTTATCCTATTTTGCATGAAGTCGAACCCGTGGTCAGGATCCCCGGTGAGGGAACCCATTCCAATACCGATGGGTTTATCCTCACCAAATACGAGGATATCGCCAGGGTCGTCAAAGATCCTGTGCGCTTTCCTCCGCGCATACATCAAGCCATTGATCTGCTAAAACAAACCAAACCTGATACTGAAGTCTACCAACAGGCGAACGCCATGTTACTGTCAATGGTCTCGTTAAGACCCAATAATGAACTGTACCGTGCCCACCGCCAAGAGCTCACCGACCCCTGGGTCGGTCCCGGTGCGAGCCGGCATACCGAGATGATCCAAGACTGT
>CAZGCW010000216.1:0-6597 GCA_964524295.1 uncultured Pseudomonadales bacterium | reverse complement strand
ACGACCACCACACCCCCAGTGTGGTGCGCTACCAGACTGCGCTACGCCCCGAAGAGGTGGGCATTGTAACAACATTAACAGAAAATTAAATAACGTTATCACCACAAAATAATTCTGCGTCAGTGCAGAGAGTCGTTCTAGCGGTTAATAGCTCGCTGGAATAAACCGGGTAGCTTCAATCAGTCCTTGAACAATTTAAGAACGTCATTGAGTTCGGCGATCATCTGCTGCACCAATTGCCTGGATTGAGTCTTATCTTCTTTTTGCTCCTGCCCGGACAACCGTTGCCTGGCACCAATAATGGTAAACCCTTCATCGTATAATAGGGCTCGAATCTGGCGGATCACGAGTACATCGTGACGCTGGTAGTAACGACGGTTACCGCGACGCTTTAAAGGGCTAAGCTGAGGAAATTCCTGCTCCCAATAACGCAGCACATGAGGTTTAACTGCACACAGTACACTCACCTCACCAATCGTAAAATAACGCTTGCCGGGAATAACCGGTAGCTCAGGATTCTGTTCTTGGTCCAGCATAGGATTCTACCCTAGCCTTTAGCTTCTGGCCTGCCCTGAAAGTGACGACTCGCCTGGCAGATATAGGAATGCCTTGCCCAGTCTTTGGATTTCGTCCGGGTCTCTGGCTTTTGTCTCTTAAATCAAAGTTACCAAATCCAGATAACTTAACTTGCTCTTCAGACTCAAGGGAAACTCGAATCTCCTCGAAAAACATTTCAACAATTTCTTTGGCTTCGCGCTTGTTCAATCCCATCTCTTCGAACAGCTTATCGGCCATTTCCGCTTTGGTCAGCGCGCTCATCACTAGTCCCTCAATTTTGCATTCAGTTCTGTTCTCATGACACTGACGATCTTTTCCATCGCACTATTTACCTCTTCATCTTTAAGAGTGCGCGATGGATGCTGGAAGGTCAACCCCAAGCCAATACTTTTACTATTATTTTCAATACCTTTGCCTACATAAACATCAAATAACTTTAGCTTATGGAAGAAGGCCCCGGCCTGACTGGTTATTACCTGTCTTAACTGACTCGAGACGATCGAGGAATCAACTATAACGGCGATATCCCGACGAATCTCCGGGAACCTGGAAACCTCATTCACCTGGGGCACAGTCCTGGAACCAATCTCACTGACATCAAGTTCAAACAGATAACAGGGTGATCGCAAGTCAAAGCGCGCTTGCACCTGACTGTCGAGTAAACCCAGATAACCGACCGGTTTGCCATTACGCAGCACCCTGGCACTCTGCCCGGTTTGCAATGCGGGATGTTCACACGCACTAAACTCATATTCGTGAGCGTGATCCGAACCGAGCAGGTACTCTACATCACCTTTCAAATCATAAAAATCGACTGGCACGTGCGTTTCGGCCCAGTTTTCTGGCCTGCGACGGCCTGTGATCACGCCACTTATTCTCAGTTCCTGACTCAAACCTTCCATGCAAAGATGCTCACCAGACTGCCTGAACACCATCCCAAGTTCAAACAGGCGTACCCTGCTTTGCTGTCGATTCTGGTTATAAGCAGCTGATTTAAGTAAGCCACCCCAGAGTGATGTCCGCATCACCGCCATATCTTCTGACAGCGGATTTTTTAGCTTGACGGCCATGCCATCTGAGCCTAATAACGCTTGCAGGTCTTCATCAACGAAACTATAAGTAATGGCTTCATGATAACCGCGTGCAACCAGCAATTTTTTCATGGATAACTGCTTTACACCCGCCTCTGGTGCTTCCAGCATGCTTAACGCGCTGACAGGCGTCGTCACGGGGAGGTTGTTATAACCATAGACTCGACTGACCTCTTCTATTAAATCCGCTTCAATTGCTATATCAAACCGATGCGAGGGCGAAATCACTTCCCAACAAACATCATCAGTCCCGATGCGACTGTATGGAAAATCAAGGCGGCCCAATATATTTTCGATTTCGGTACTGGCTATTTCCGTACCCAGAACCCTGCGAACTCGGCTCGAGCGTAACTTGACCGCCGCTTTCACTGGCAACTGTGCCTGATCACAGACATCCACGGTCGGGCCTGCCTTACCACCTGCTATAGAAAGTAATAATTCGCTGGCGCGTTCGATTGCGTCGACTTGACCATTGTAATCAACACCCCGCTCAAAGCGATGACAGGCATCCGTATGCATACCATAGGCTCTGGCCTTGCCGGCGACGCCCAATGGTGTAAAAAATGCCGCTTCAAGAAATATATTTTTAGTCTCGGTGCTGACTGCGGTTCGATCCCCGCCCATAATGCCAGCCATCCCAACCGGGCCTGACTCATCAGTAATCAGGGTGGTGTCCTCAAGCAGTTCAACGCTTGACCCATCCAACAACGTCATCTGCTCACCACTGGCTGATAACCGGACAGTAATGCCGCTATCAAGGCGATCCAGATCATAGGCATGCATCGGCTGATTTAGCTCCAACATGACAAAGTTAGTGACGTCGACTACCGAATCAATGCTGCGAATACCAGAACGTCGTAATTTTTCTTGCAACCAGAGCGGTGAAGGTACGGACAAATCAACATCACGGATCACACGGCCAACAAATCGAGGACAGGTCTCGGGACAATTCAGTTTCACGGGAAAAACATCTTCGATCGAACTCGGTACAGGCGCTACCTGAGGGGTCTTTAAATCCAAATTATTAAGCAGACCGGTTTCCCTGGCGATTCCTTTTATACCTAAGCAATCGCCTCTATTCGGCGTCAAATCGACCTCAATACAAGTATCATCCAGAGTCAGATATTCGACGATATCCATGCCATTAGAAGCGTCCAGCGGCAGTTCCATCAAACCTTCATGATTGTCACTCAGGCCCAGTTCACGCTCAGAACAGAGCATCCCAAACGATTCAACACCCCTCAACTTGGCTTTTTTTATCTTAAAATCTTCCAGCTGCGCACCCAGTGTGGCATAGGGTACCTTGATCCCGATCCGTGCATTCGGCGCACCGCAGACAACCTGCTGCAGACCCTGCCCACCATCAACCGAACATACTACAAGCTTATCTGCGTTGGCATGGGCACTAACGGCGACTATTTCTCCGACCACAACGCCGTGCAGCGCGGCAGCCACCGGTTCCACACCATCCACCTCAAGGCCTGCCATCGTTAACTGATCAACCAAAGCCTGAGTGGAGAGATCAGGATCGACAAATTCCCTTAGCCAGCGTTCACTGAACTTCACGAGAATTGCTCCAGGAACCGCAGATCATTATCAATAAAGTATCGCAAGTCCGGAACCCCATAACGCAGCATAGCGAGACGGTCTGGCCCCATTCCAAAGGCGAAACCTGTATATTTTTCGGAATCAATACCGGACATCTCAAGCACATTGGGGTGAACCATGCCGGAGCCCATCACCTCCAGCCAACCTGTGCTACCACAGACCCTGCAATGCCCTTCTCCCAGGCAATTTACGCACTGTACATCAACTTCAGCAGAGGGTTCTGTAAAAGGGAAATAGGAAGGGCGGAAGCGAACCTGTAGATCGTTATTTTCAAAAAAGACGCGCAGGAATTCGACTATGGTTCCTTTCAGGTCAGCAAAACTACTAGTTTCATCAATTAACAAGCCTTCAACCTGATGGAACATAGGCAGATGGGAAGGGTCTGGCGTGTCCACTCGGAAAACTCTCCCCGGACAGATGATTCGATAAGGCGGCTGTCGCGCTTCCATCACCCTCACTTGTACCGGCGACGTGTGCGTTCTCAGCAACAGGCTATCAGATAGATAAAACGTATCATGCATCGCTCGTGCGGGATGATGCCTGGGTATATTTAAGGCTTCAAAATTATGATAATCATCTTCTATTTCCGGCCCTTCAACCACTTCATAACCGATACTGGCGAAAAACTGTTCTATCCTTTCCAGCACTTTAGTCACAGGATGAAGGGAACCGAGCTCGACCTGCCGGCCCGGCAGGGTAACATCGATGGCTTCAGCCTGCTTCTTATCCTCGAGCGCTGCTTGTTCCAAAGACTGCCGCCGGTTGGCAATAGCCGTCTGCAATAGATCCTTGACACGATTGATGGCCGCACCTGCCGCAGGTCGTTCTGACGACGGCAACTGACCGAGCATTTTCAAATGTTCCGTAAGCGCACCCTTTTTACCAAGGTAATCGACTCGCCGCTGTTCCAGCGTAGAAACGTCAGGGGATTCCTCAATCGCTTTGAGCGCTGCCTGTTGTAATTGCTCTAATTCCGGCATGATCGATTCTAATTAAGTGCTCGGCGGCATGAACCACAGCCAGCCAGCGCTTAAAATCAAGCGGCTTCCGCTAATGCCTGTTTGGCCCGCTCAGCCAAGGCAGCAAAAGCATCAGCTTCATGCATGGCCAAGTCGGCCAGAACTCGACGATCAATTTCAACATTTGACTTTTTCAGGCCATTAATCATACGACTGTATGACAGGCCATGCTCACGGGCAGCAGCATTGATTCGCTGAATCCACAAACCTCGGAACATACGCTTTTTAACCTTACGGTCACGATAGGCATACTGTCCTGCTTTAGTTACAGCCTGCTTGGCTACCCTGAATACTCGACTACGAGCTCCATAATAGCCTTTGGCCGCTTTCATTACTTTTTTATGACGACGGTGCGCAGTGACACCTCTTTTTACTCTAGGCATGGGATCATCCTCCTAACCTTTATTATTGCTAAATTCCCGTTTTCACGGTTACATCCGGACTTAATGTCCCAGCAATCGCCGAATCAATGGCACATCCGCCGGCGCAATATCTTTTAAGTTGCGCAGCTGACGCTTTCGCTTGGTCGGCTTCTTGGTCAGGATATGATTCCTGAAGGATTGTCGGTGCTTATAGCCCTTCGCCGTTTTTTTAAAGCGCTTGGCTGCACCACTACTGGTTTTCAGTTTTGGCATTTTCATGACTCCGCATTGTTCATTTTAATAGACGCAATAGCCCAAAAAGGGTTCACGCCTGTGTCGCTGGGGACTTAACGCCCATCTCAGCTTTATTTTAAGAATCTTCCCTTTTTCCTTGGGATACATTCTTCTTCGAGTGGGGGGCCAAAACCATAGTCAATTGTCTGCCTTCCATTTTAGGAAACATCTCAACTGTTCCAATGGGGGCAAGGTCCTCTTCTATACGCTTGAGTAGGACCATACCTAGTTCTTGGTGAGCCATTTCACGACCGCGAAACCGCAGCGTAACTTTGGCTTTATCCCCATCATTAAGGAAACGTGTCAGGTTGCGTAGTTTTACCTGGTAATCTCCTTCTTCAGTACCTGGACGAAACTTCATTTCTTTAACATGCATACGACGCTGTTTTTTCTTTGCCGCAGCTTTGCCTTTTTTAGCCTCAAATACACGTTTTCCATAGTCCAGTATTTTACAAACTACTGGATCTGCGTCGGGCGCAATTTCTACTAGATCAAGCTTCGCTTCTACAGCAGCTTTTAAGGCTTCTGCAATAGGGACAATTCCTAACTGATCCCCATTCTCACCGATCAATCGCACCTTTCCGGCATCAATTTCTTCGTTAATCCGAGACTTTTTTGAACCGTCTTTTTTAATTCCGCTCGCTCCTTTGGCTTCTGAGGGCGGTGATTATAGCAAAATCAAACCGTTCGTCCCTTTTTTTCTTCATCTTTTCGCAACATTTCAACAAATTTTTCGATTGACATGCTGCCTAGACCATCACCATTCCTCGCTCTCACGGTAATTTCCGCATTCTCCACCTCTCTGTCACCCACGACTAACAGGTAAGGAACTTTCTGGATAGTATGCTCGCGCACCTTGAAACCGACCTTTTCATTACGAATATCTGCTTCAACTCGAAACCCCGCAAGCGTTAACGCGCGTTCAACATTGAGCGCATATTCTGCTTGGCTATCCGTAATATTCAGGACAACACATTGTACCGGCGATAACCAAACTGGCATCTCACCACCGAACTCCTCAATTAATATACCGATAAACCGTTCAAATGAACCAAGAATAGCGCGATGCAGCATCACAGGTGTTTGTCTTGAGCCATCTTCAGCCACATACTGCGCATCCAATCTGCCGGGCATCGAAAAATCTACCTGCATCGTCCCGCACTGCCATACCCGACCCAGACAATCCTTCAAAGAAAACTCAATCTTTGGCCCATAAAATGCACCTTCTCCAGGTAGTTCATCCCAAGCCAGTGATTTGGTATTTAATGCCTGCGCCAAAGACTCTTCAGCCCGGTCCCAGTCAGCATCTGAACCGACTCGATTATCGGGTCGCGTTGATAATTTAATAATAATCTCATCAAAACCAAAATCTCGATACACAGCAGTCAGCAAATCGATAAAACTGATAACCTCCTCCTGGATTTGATCTTCTCTGCAGAAAATATGAGCATCATCCTGAACAAAGGCTCTGACTCGCATAATCCCTTGCAACGTACCTGATGGTTCATTCC
The DNA here is from genome assembly GCA_964524295.1 of uncultured Pseudomonadales bacterium. Classification (GTDB taxonomy): domain Bacteria; phylum Pseudomonadota; class Gammaproteobacteria; order Pseudomonadales; family Azotimanducaceae; genus UBA9926. Next base: position 154 of record CAZGCW010000216.1, on the reverse strand, counting down.
TGTGACAGGAACCAAATTCAGATAGCCGAATGGGCAACTCCCGATAACTCTTCAAACCCTGATTAAAAACCTGCACATGGCAAGGGCAATTCATGGGCTTAATGGCATACTCTCGGTTTTCTACGCCAACAGAAAACATGTCATCACCAAATTT
>CAZGCW010000215.1:0-6659 GCA_964524295.1 uncultured Pseudomonadales bacterium | reverse complement strand
AAATGGGCGATCTGCACTGGGACACGCTCGAAGCCCTGATAACTTGATTTCTGGAGTAGCCTGAGTCCGATCAGGTGGGTGGATGAAAACTGTGTCCACTCATTTTGGGCCAGTAGACATCTAATCGCGGGTCGGCCACAGGTTCCCCTCTGAGTAGTGCAGAAGGCGCAACCTTAGGGTAAATCTGGTCAGCCAGCAGAATCTCACTACCTGATAATCGTCTGACTATATGGCGACGGTTCAATTCCGCTGGATGTGATACGCCTGCGGCTCCGATCATTTCAGCAACCGCTTGTAAAGTATGCTCATGGAAGTTTTTAACCCTGATCGCTTTCCTGGCAACATCAATCACGCGATACCGATTTGGGTCCATCGTTGCAATTCCAGTGGGGCAGTGCCCTGACGCACAATTTCGAGCCTGTATACATCCAAGCGCAAACATAAACGGCCTTGCCATGTTGACCCAGTCGGCACCCAGCGCACAGTGCTTGACTATATCGTAGGCGCTGACCAGTTTGCCGGAAGCCGCGACCTTGACTTTTTCTCTTAAACCGGCGCCTGTCAGCGTATTGTCAACAAAGACCAGGGCATCGCGAAGCGGACATCCCAGATGATCGGTGAACTCTGCCGGTGCTGCCCCGGTACCGCCTTCAGCACCATCCACGGTGATAAAATCAAGCACACTATTGAGCTCCAGCATGGCCTTCACGATGGAAACAAATTCCCAGGGGTGGCCAATGCATAGCTTTATGCCGACTGGTTTACCACCGGATAATTGCCTTAGTTCCTCGGCAAAGTTGATCAGTTCCCGTGGTGTCGTAAATTCGCTGTGACTGGCCGGGGATATACAATCCTGACCTTCGGGTATGCCCCTGACTTCCGCGATTTCTCGAGTTACTTTGCTACCCATCAGCATGCCACCATGTCCAGGTTTAGCGCCCTGGCTGAGTTTAATTTCGATCATTTTTACCTGATCGAGTTTGGCTTTGTCTGCAAACAGGGATCGGTCCAGCCGACCTTGTGTTGAACGGCAACCAAAATAACCGGTGGATATTTGCCAGATAAGATCGCCTTGTCCGGCCCTGTGGTGGTTTGATAGCGAACCTTCGCCGGTATTGTGAGCAAAATGACCTAGATAGGCCCCGCTATTGAGAGCTTCTATGGCCGGGGGGGAAAGAGAACCAAACGAGGTGCCTGAGATATTCAGCAAAGATATGTCATAGGCCTGATCACCCTGGCCGACCTGGCAACGGAAATCATTGGTGGTGATCGGTACCGGCCTCAGGGAATGATTCAACCAGGTGAAATCTTCCTTGTACATGTCTTCGATGGAGCCAAGGGGACGTGCGGCCAGTTCTGATCTGGCCCGTTTGTATACCATTGAACGCTGGTTTCTAGAGAAAGGTAATTCATCATTATCATCTTCCCAGAAATACTGGCGAAGTTCGGGACGAATGGTTTCAAAGAGGTAGCGGAGATGCCCCAAAACAGGAAAGTTCGCCCTGAGGGCGCTGCCTTTTTGGAAAAAATCCAGCAGACCAATAAAACCCAGCACTAGAAACAGGAAGGCTAAAGGTCCGATGAGCGGGTGCTGCTCAATAAATGGAAATAAACACAGCGCTCCGAGAAGAGAGTAGAGCAAGGGTGAGTAGCGTCCCCAAATCCAGTCCATATTTCATCCTTAGAGGTCGGTAACGGAAAGACCAAAAAATTTCGTTACTGTAAGGTTTACGCCCTAACCCGAATATAGTCAAACCACATGATTGATTTGTGTCGCTTAATCATCGCCCTATTGATCAGGGATAAGCAATGATGGCCGGAATAAGGCTAGATCGGGCTGCCGGGTGGCATTGGCTTAAAACGGGGCTCGCCTTCGTAGGTTCCTTTGGAGAGGGTGGTCTTGACTCGATCGAGTAGAAAACGATTGTGGGTAGTCTTTCTTCGTTCTAATTGACGCGCAAGTGACTTAACAATTGTCCGTGCTTCTGCCGCCACTTCGGGTGTCTGCTGCTCGCTGTAGGCTAGACTCAGCAAGTATTCAAGAACAACCAGTGAGAGCCGTTGTCGCACCAGCTCAGATTGTCCCTGGAGCGGCGAACGAAGCAAGCTGCTCTTAATGAGCCCCTGGAGAATACGGTTGATATCCGGTATATCTGAATCATCGGTGGATTGCTGGATCACCCTGGCAAGTCTTTCTGGGCGAAGCAATAACGATAATGTGGTGCTAATAGTCGCTTCCGCCAGGGTGAGTGGGTCAAATAGAGGGAGTCGCTTACTGGATGAACTTTCCCGATTACGATTGTAACCATAGGCTTTGGGCTGGCAGGTAGGTGTAGTGCTTCCACTGACAGGCTCCGGTACAGTGCAGTTAGGGCTGCGGCTTGCCGGGCACCTTCAACCGCAGCTAAGGGGGCTGTTGGTGCGTCGCCTTTAATGGAATAGGCATAGTGACTACCACCAATTAACTTGGTTACCGCTTCTGCCTGATAGCGATGGAGGTAGTATATCGGTACCAGCACATTTTCTATTTCTGAATAGGGTGTGCCGATGGTGATCGAATTTTCACCCAGTTTGTTCAGCGCGATTTGTCGTACATCAAGGGTGTTATTGAGTTCCTGGACAATATCACGTCCTGAGTCCCAGAGATGGGCGTCGCTGTGTGCCCCCCCTACGGCTCTGGCATCACGATCGGTGATGAAACTCAGTTTTTGGTCGCGACTGGATTGCAGATGCTGGTTCAGATAATCGGTTTGACTTAAACCGGATAAATCCCCATAGCCGTAGAGAATTGCCTGTTTATCCCAATTCCCTATACCGATGGCATAAGCGTCAGCAAGGCTAATTTGGCCTGAGTCGATTTTCAGCATCGGATGGGGATAATCCATGACAGAGGACCTCCCCTGGCTGCTTGCAACATAATTATGAGCTAATCCCAGGGTGTGTCCAATTTCGTGAGCAGATAATTGTCGAATCCTCGCCAAAGCCATTTGCTCTACCGGGACGCGAGCTGCCAGTTCAGTTTCTGATTCGACATAGGGAGACAGCAACCCCTCGGCTATCAGCATGTCCTGGCGGATCCGAAGTGAACCCAGGGTAACTTGGCCTTTGAGAATTTCCCCTGTCCTTGGGTCTCGAACGGACATGCCGTAACTCCAGCCACGCGTGCGTCGATGTACCCATTGGATGATGTTATAGCGAATGTCCATGGGGTCTGCATCAGCGGGTAACAGCTTGATGGCGAATCCAGCACTATGGCCAGCTGCCTTGAACGCCGTATCCCACCATAGTGCCCCCTCCATCAATGCAGACCTGATGGGTTCAGGCACACCTGGATCCAGGTGGTAGGTTAGCGGGAGGCCCGGCACCAGACGGTGTGTGGAGATGAATTGTTTTTTCAATGGTTCAGATAGGGGCGCTGCATAATCCTGGTAGGAAAATGGGAAATAACCACTTCTGGGATGAAATAGTCGTGCCTCGTACCCTTCATCGGGTAATCGAATCAAAGAGTGATGGATTCGAATGCTGATCGCTGAGCTGTCTGGTGCAACCTGCCGAACCTCGCTATCTAGTGCCTTGCCGGTCAGGGTGATGATTGCTTCAAGTTCGGTATTATCTGGGAAGTTACCCACACGGTCCAGCAATGCAGCAGAACGCTCAGGATGAAGGGTGTATTGGCCCTGTTTGGCATCTTCGAGGATGCCACCAATTCCATAGCTATCGGATAACAGGTATTGCGTATAATCAATGCGGTAGGTGTCGGCTGTTTCAGATTCGATCTTGAATCCCCATATAACAGAACTCGCAAAGGCTTCGGTAACCGCATCCCTTTCTGCCTGAGATTCCGAATTCGCCCTGAAGTCTGTATTTTTCTGGGTCAGGAGTACTTTGTCCCCCAGGCGTTGGAAATAGACGAGTTTAGTTGCGCCTAGTCTGCCTCGGTCGAGGCCGATGTCGTTGGAGCCTAGCCCCCTCGGTAGACTTAACTGCAAGATAAATGGCTGTGCAGATTTGGGTATGTCCAGCAATAGTCGGCCGCTGGCCTGGTCTTTTACCACATTAAAAAAACCGTTGGCTGTCTTTAGGGTAGAGGTCGCTTCTGAGTCAGGTTTAAACCCAGTGGACATCAGTAAGGTGGCAAGAATCAGGCAGGCTGCTAGACGGACATAGGTAAGCAAGTCAACACCTCTCAAGTTAATATCTGTTTTAACGCTAATTAACCGGATGTCAGGATAATGCAAATCTGCAATTCATCAGATTGAAAAGCGTGAGACGAGATACCCTAGCAGGATGCGGGACAGATTAGTAGATGATGCCACAGAGCTGCTCCCAGCGAGATAGGGATGTCTGAATCCAGGTGATCGGTCCTGAGCTGGCTGATCGGTCCTAGCTACTCCGTCTTAAGTCGACATAAGAATGATATAGCCGGTGGCGAGTAGGAGTTGCGCTAAGGCGAAAATAAAAGCTTTGCTGACAAAGCCAAGGAAGGATAAAGGAATGCCGAATTTATGCAGAACCGTAACGGCGACCACCGTTGAGGCTGATCCTATAGGGGTGATATTGCCGCCCAGGTTCGAACCAAATATGACGCTCCACCAGTGTGCGGAGGTGGTCTGTTCTCCGAGTTGGAAGAGGATTTTACCCAGCATGGCGGCCAGTGGAATGTTGTCGGTAATTGAACTGGCGATGGCTGAGGACCGGAGCAGGGCCAGTGGACCAGCGCGAGGTCCAAGCTCGGTGAGCAAGACGATACCGCTGCCGATCGCTTTTAGTACTCCGGCATGTTCCATCACGTTGATCACCATAAACAGGGTGATAAAGAAAAAAATAAGGTCCCAGTCTATGTGGGTAAAGGAGACACTGATAGGGTCAATTCGGGTGCTTGGCTGAGGTCACCGCTGTCAATAAATTGGGTGACCCTCTCATAGAAGTGATTGTGATTATTTTCGTTATCGGTGAGCACCAGAATGCGGGCAATCTGGGGAGGCTGATAGCGAAATTGGGGTTTGTCGGCACTGCGAAAAATAGATTCAAACCGATCGATAGGGTTACTGATTAGGGTTCCCTCTTTAGGCTAGGCTTTATGAGAATCATCCTAACGAGAAGTGAACGGTAGATACAAGTCTGGCCAGGCTATGGGTTACCTCTAGCCGCTCACAAAAATAGTTTGGGGCTCCTTCGATGCCGATCTGCCGGGTCTGAATTTTAGGTTGGGTAAGTTAAAGGGTAGGCGACCATCACTTCTGTTTTTGCATTCAGGTCAGGATGGCATTATGAACCTCGGTGATTGTTAACTATAACTTAAAACTGTCGCTGATTAGGCTATAATCCGCGCGTCTTTTTAGGGGTGGTCAATAATGAGTACATCGAAGCTGTTAGCGGCTTTAATAGGCTTCGTTTTGCTGGGGTGGTTACTATCCGGGCAATTCCTGCAGTCAGAACCTGAACTGCTGATTGAGTCGGGCAAAACCAATGCCGTTATGACTCGGGTCAGAGCGGTCAAGTCGCGTGCACAGGCGACCGAGATAAGCATTGTAGCCAGTGGTAAGAGCCAGGCTAAACGCAGTGTTAAAGTCAGAGCGGAGGTCAGTGGTAAGATTATTGGCTTGCCGCGGGACAAAGGCGAGGTGATTGGCACAGGAGATCTGCTTTGCAAGATTTCCAGTGAGGATCGGCAGGAACAGCTGGCAGAAGCCAAAGCAACAGTGGAATACAGACAACTGAATTATCAAGGCGTCCTCAAGCTGTCCAAGCAGGGCTTCCAAGGGAAGGTAGAAATCGCCTCGGCCAATGCAAACCTGAAGAAAGCCCAGGCTGAGTATAAGCGACGTCAGCTGGCTTTAGCTGATTTACGCGTATTGGCTCCTTTCGACGGTATCGTTCAATCGAGGCCGGTCGATATTGGAGATTTCCTGCAACGGGGTGAAGTCTGTGCCGAAATTCTGGACCCAGACCCGATGCTCGTGATTGCCTCTGTAACCCAGAATGAGCTATCCGGTTTGCAATTAGGGGGTGCGGCAACCGCTGTTTTTGCTGATGGAGAGCGATATACAGGCACCATTAGCTATATCAGCCATGCCTCGGACCCGAGTACCCGTACTTATCGTATTGAAGTCCAGATAGACAATCCTGATTTCAGTTTACGAGATGGCTTGTCGGCTCAGTTGTCTTTGCCCGGACCGAGGCTCATGGCCCATAAAACCTCACCTGCACTTCTTTCCCTGGATGATGCCGGCGTGGTTGGCGTAAAAGTCGTTAACATCGAAAATGCGGTTGAATTTCTGCCGGTTGAAATAGCAAAAGACACCCTGGATGGGGTATGGCTAGCAGGTCTGCCTCATTCAATTAATCTGATTACACTGGGCCAGGGAATGGTTTTTCCAGGCCAGCAGGTTGTGGCTGTCTATGACGATTCTCAAGCCGTCAGCAGTTTTGTGGGTAGTGCCGAGTGAAACAGCTTCCGGCGGCGGCGCTGCACAATTATAGGACTACTTTATGTATTCTGATGATGATTATCATCGCTGGAGTGGTTGCCAGGTTAACCATTACCATCGAAGCTGATCCAGACATTACCATACCGATTGTCATGATTCTCATACCGCATCCCGGTATATCACCAGAAGATGCGGATCGATTGATCGTTAGGCCTATTGAGTCTGAGG
>CAZGCW010000214.1:0-6663 GCA_964524295.1 uncultured Pseudomonadales bacterium | reverse complement strand
GCTCATGGCCGGGAAAAAAGCCCTGGTGATCGGCTATGGTGATGTCGGCAAGGGATCAGCCCAGAGCCTTCGCCAGGAAGGCATGGTAGTCAGAGTCGTGGAAATCGACCCGATCTGCGCCATGCAGGCCTGCATGGACGGTTATGAAGTGGTTTCGCCTTATCTTGGCGGGAAAAACACCGGCAACCCCGAAGATATCGATTTGCGACTGATGGAAAACACCGATCTCATCGTGACCTGTACCGGAAACGTTAATGTCTGTGATCAAAATCTACTCAAGACCGTTGCCAGCAATGCCGTCATCTGCAATATCGGCCATTTCGACACCGAAATAGATACGCAATTCATGCGAGATAACTGGCGATGGCAGGAAGTCAAACCCCAGGTCGATAAAATTTTTCGCAGTGATGACCCCACTGACTATATTATCCTCCTGTCGGAAGGCAGGCTGGTCAATCTGGGAAATGCGACCGGCCATCCATCGAGAATCATGGATGGGTCTTTTGCCAATCAGGTTTTAGCGCAGATGTACCTGTTTGAAAGAGCCTGGGCTGACCATGATCTCCAGCAACGACAGCCGGTGTCGGTTGAAGTCCTGCCAAAAGCACTCGATGAGGAAGTGGCGGCCTATATGGTAGAGGGGTTCGGTGGTACGCTCACCCAATTAACCAAGGACCAGGCTAGCTATATAAACGTCCCAGAAGCGGGGCCCTTCAAATCAGAGACCTATAAGTACTGATTAAAAAGCCTGCTAACCTGCTCTTGGCAGCAGGTTAGCAGCAGATCATCAGAGTACCAATCACTATGAAAGCCGAACTCGCAGCATTACTGGAATTACTCGACCTGGAGCAGATCGAAGTCAACCTTTTCCGTGGGGTAAGCCCGGATGAAGGCTGGCAGCGAGTCTATGGAGGGCAGGTCATCGGACAGGCCCTGGTGGCGGCCTCGAGGACCGTTGACGATATCAATAGAGTCGCTCATTCATTACACGGTTACTTCCTCAGGCCCGGAGACACGACCATTCCAATCCTTTACCAGGTAGACCGCATAAGGGATGGCCGAAGTTTCACCACGCGCCGGGTCGTTGCCATTCAGAAGGGTCGTGCTATCTTTAGCATGTCAGCTTCTTTTCAAATTACCGAGCCGGGTCTCGAGCACCAAGCAACTATGCCCAGCGCTCCAGAACCACTTTCCTGCCCAAGCGAAACCGATCTAATGCAGCCTTATCTGAACGACCTGCCAGAAGATCAAAAAGTGCTTGCCAATCGACCGAAACCTATTGAAATGCGCTACGTCGATGACAGCGTTGAATTCAGCACCGAAGCCAAGGAACCCTTCCAACGAGTCTGGATCAAAACTGTGGACACAATGCCGGCAGATATTCGGCTGAATCAATGCCTTTTAGCCTACGCTTCTGATATGACGCTAATCGACACTAGTTATCGTCCCCACGGCATCAGCTGGCACGACGATAACTTTCAGGTCGCCAGTCTCGATCACGCCATGTGGTTCCATAAACCTTTTACCATTGACGACTGGTTGCTATATTATCAGGACAGCCCGTTTTCCGGCGGAGCACGCGGCTTCAGTCGAGGCACTTTCTACAACCTGCAGGGCGAACTGATCGCATCCTGTGCGCAGGAAGGATTAATTAGGCTTTACGATGAAAATTGAATATATAAAACGCACTCGGGACTATTATCGGGCACAAGGATTTAAACAGGACTATCAATGGGCGCGCAACAAAGAAGTCCCTTTTCAGCCTTTACTGAAACCCCTTAAAGAAAGTATTGTCACCCTGGTAACCACCGCGGTCACCGAGCCTGACATCCCGAAACCAATCAGGGCTGCGAAAAGTTATTCGTTTGATAACGCACCCAGATCCTTTGCAACCAGCGAGTTATCCTGGGACAAGGAGACCACTCATACTCGAGACCGAAGTTCGTACTTTCCCATGGAAATTCTTCAGGACCTGGCTGCCGACGGCACCATTGGCGGGCTAGCTAAGCGTTATCATTTCGTTCCCACGGAATACAGCCAGAGTAATACCATTGAAAAGGATGCGCCCGCGATTGTAAAAGCCTGCCAACAGGATGCGGTCGATGTCGCCATTCTCATTCCACTCTGACCCGTCTGCCACCAGACCGTTAGTTTGACGGCCAGAGCGCTTGAAGAAAACGGGTTTAGCACCGTGGTCATTGGTTCCGCATGGGATATATTAAATCGCTGTGGAACACCTCGAGTTCTCTACAATGACTTGCCCCTGGGCAATCCGGTGGGGAAGCCATTTGATAAAAACATGCAGACCAACACACTACGCTACGCTCTGCAGCTATTAACCAAAGCAAGCCAGGCACCTGCCTACGAGGTATCGCCATTCAAATGGGCAGAAGATCCTGCCTGGAAGCAGCAATTCATGGAAATCAAACCGGAAATGCACGCCACCTTAAGAAAGATGGGCGAGGAAAACCGTTTGCAGAGAAAAACCAATAAAGCCCAGGGTTTGTTCCGATAATCAGCGGCATTGAATTTCTCAAATCAAGAAACCCGCCTTCTACAACCGGAATTGAATTACTCCACTGGCATCAACTCGCGGAGCGCACTGACCGTTGCCATTACCCCTGAGACGACGGCGGGTTCAGGCTTGATTTCGAACAACGGTGAATGATGCGAAGGAACGGGTGTACCGCCTTGGGCTTCACGAACAAAATTCTCCTTTGGCGTCCCCCCCACACTGAAGTAAACGCTGGGAATGTAGGGTGCCTGGGTAAAAAAAGGAAAATCCTCTCCTCCCATGCCCTGACGCTCATATTGGGCAAGCCTGTCTCTGCCAAACTCCTGTCCCCAACGGGAGGTCAGCCGATCAACGAGCGCTTCATTATTCGCAGTGACGGGGACGCCCCCTTTCATTTCAACATAGGGCAGCCGATCCTCAGGTAAACCAGCGACCCGACCAATATTGACAGCGATTCTTTCAATTCCGCTGAGCAGTTTCTCGCGGGTTTCCTTATTGTCTGAACGAACCGTTAATTCCAGCCTGGCCTCCTCACCAATAACATTGCGTTTATTACCTGCCTTGAACACCCCGACCGTAACTACGCCAGGTTCCCTGGGTGATAATTCTCGGGAGACCAGCGTCTGCAACGCCATCACAATCTGTGAGCCAATAACGATCGGGTCCCGGCCTCTATGGGGACTCGCGCCATGAGCACCAATGCCCGGCACGATGATATCCACTGAGTCAACAGCAGAATAAGCTGCATTACGAGGCGCAAACAGTTTCCCGGCTTCTATATCTGCGGCCACATGGAAAGCCAAGGCGTAATCCGGTGTGCCAAATCGCTCCCAGATCTTATCCTCTCGCATTGCCTTGGCACCGGAAATTTTCCATTCCTCTGCCGGCTGGGCCACTAACATCAAGGTTCCTGACCAGGTATCCTTACTGGCAACCATCCTCCTGGCAGAGCCAATCAAAGAGGTCATATGCACATCATGACCACAGGCATGCATCACCGGAAAAACCTGACCTTCTGAGTTTTCCTGGAATACCTTGGAGGCATAAGGGAGACTAGAACGTTCCTGCACAGGCAAGCCATCCATATCTGCTCGCATCATGACCAGAGGCCCATCGCCATTGCGCATCATGGCCACCACACCGGTGGTACCGACTCCAGTGGTCACCTCGAAGCCCAGGGATTCAAGCTCCCGGGCAATTCTTGCCGCTGTTTTAAACTCAACAAAAGATAGTTCTGGATTGGCATGAAAATACCTGAATAACGCGCCCAGATAATTCTCGTAATCCTGGCGCGCTTCATCTTCAAGCTGACCAGCACGACTAAGACCAAAATTCATCAATAGCACCACCAGGAAAATCTTACCTACCAGACTCTTCAACATCGTACGTCTCCAGTTCTAAACTCACCTTTTTGCTTTGTCGGACTAACCACTGAATTATTTCTTTGGTAACGCACGGCTACTGCTGTCAACCTTCTCGCCCTTTGAAATAGCGAGGTAACGCTTTGCAAGTAAAGACTGTCGCGTGCGAAATTGAATCCAGCTTCCATTAATCATGGTTCTAACCGGTGCAGACATTAATTCCAAAGGATCACCGTCCCAAATCACAAGATCCGCAACCGCTCCAACCTCGATTTTACCTAGCGATTCGAGACCCCATATTTCCGCTGGCGTAGATGTGATCGCCTGCAAGGCCTGCTTGAATGACAAGCCATGGGCAACGGCAACACCCGCTGCCTGGGTCAATGAACGAAATTCAGAAAAAGGGCTGCTGGACATAAAAGCAACGCGTACACCTGCCTTAGCTAGCAGCGCTGCATTGTCCAATCGAGCGCCTAATTTATCAAAACTATTCGGCCTGTTTTCGAGCACGTTAATCACCACGGGAATGTCTCCTGCTGCCAAATCATCCGCAACCTTCCACGCTTCAGTGGCACCCATTAGCACCGGCCTGATATTTTCAAAGCCAGCTAATGCGGCTAAGGCTGATCTGATATCAGAGGCTCTATCAACATGAATCGCCAGAACCTGCTCTCCAGACACCACCTTGGCAAGTGCCTTTAGGTCCGCTTCCTGAAGACTGAACGGGCGCATTTTATTGGCCTCAAAAGCCCGCCGGTTATCTTGGTATCGCTGACTTTCCTGCAGTCCCAGCACGGCTGAATAAAGGACAGCCGCTCTGGATCCACCTGCAAATCTTCGGTCTCTTTCGCGCAGATACAGGTGCACAGCATTATCCGCATAAACGACAAAATCGGTCTTACCGGAAAACTCGACCACCGAGCTTTGGCCTGCATAATTACTATTACCCGGTACCGGGATAATGACGCCCCGGGTGATCCCATCAGTCGGCGCCATCCTGATCAGTGACGATTCAGGATTTAACGCAAGCGACACGGAAAAACCCGCGCCGAGAGGAAAGTCCTCAACCTGATTATCATTGCTAATACCCAAACCCGGCACATCGACGAGACCGATGGTGGTACCTGAATCAATTAATCCCGGTGTTACCCATCGACCTTGCGCATCTATGGTTTCCAGCATCTCGGAAACAGAACCAGGAAGTTGCAGTTCGGTGTCCACCGCTGCAAACCGCCCGTCCTGCACCAGGATATCGACTAACCCATCGCTGTCCAGGCCGGCCTGGGCGAGTTTTGCATTTTTGATCAATACAGGTGCGGCCTGTGTAGTATTGATAACCAGACAAATGAGAATCAATAATCGTTTCATAATGCCTCATCCTGTGTTCGTAGTCCTAATTCAAAATCACTCACGGGTTTCAAGCCCTTGTCGAGATCCAATCGAACAACCCCATCAATGAAGACGACCTCAGCTCGGGCATAGACACTGAAGGGATTATGGCTCCAGATCACCACATCAGCCATCTTGCCAATATCCAAGGTGCCGGTTTTATCATCAATTCCCAGGGCTTTTGCTGCATTACCCGTGATCCAGGTCATGGCCTGGGCTCGAGATATGGTCAATCCAAGACGGCGCCCTGCCGCCAGCGCTTTGGCGGCTTCCTGATTTAAACGTTGTATTCCCAAAGCAGAATCCGAATGCACGATAGCGCAGGCCCCTGCGTTATGAACCAAGGGGATGTTTTCCTGAATACCGTCAAATGATTCCAATTTGAATTGCCACCAGTCTGCCCACATGGCAGAACAGATATTATTCTCTGCTAATAGATCCGGAATTTTGTAAGCCTCAACGGCATGATGAAAGGCCGTTACCTGATAACCAAACTCTTTAGAAAGGTCAATTATCTGCGCCATCTCGTCAGCTCGATAGCAATGGTTATGAACCAGGATGTCTCCGTCCAGCACCCCCACCAGAGTTTCCATTTTAAGGTTCCGCTTAGGTGGGCTTGGCTCCTTTTTGTCCGTTTGGTCACTGCCTGAGTCATCCGGGCTCGAGTGTTCATTTTCAAACCGGTCTAACTCACGCTGATAAGCTGCCCAGCTTTCCTGGTATTCAAGTGCATCTATCCATGCTTTTCGATACCCGGCAAAATTCCCCATCCTGGTCGAAGGCGCTGACCTCCTTGCCCCATAGACTCGCTTGGGATTTTCCCCACAGGCCATTTTTAACCCATAGGGTGCGCCGGGAAATTTCATCCCTTGAACCGTCCGCGACCATACATTCTTAACTGTAACGCTTCTGCCGCCAAATAAATTAGCTGATCCAGGCAACACCTGCAGAGTGGTGACACCACCCGCTAGCGCTAGAGGAAACTGCGGGTCCTGAGGCCAGACACTATGCTCTGCCCAGACTTCGGGCGTCACAGGTGATGTCGCCTCATTACCATCACTACTACCCCGGTAACCGGGTGAAGGATAATTGCCCAAGTGACTATGGACATCAATTATTCCCGGCGTGACCCACTTCCCCTGGGCATCAATCACTGAGGCCCCTTCTACCTCCACCGGGCTACCGGGTCCGACATTGAAAATCTTACCCTGCCTGAGGTGTAGATAACCGTTTTCCATGGCACTGCCATCACCGATATATAAACTGGCATTTACAATGATGACATCCGGGCTTGAAGATGGTTGATAAGTAGACGGGTAGGCATCAGCTCCCGCTCTGGTAATGAAGCCCATTAAACCCAGGGTGATAAGTAATTTAACTATCTCTTTGATTTCCCTT
>CAZGCW010000213.1:5417-6672 GCA_964524295.1 uncultured Pseudomonadales bacterium | reverse complement strand
ACAGTTCCCCTTGTTGGTCGAGTATTTTTGATTGTTCTCGGTACCGCCATCATCAGTTCCATGAGTAGGCGGTTTATTAATAGGCTCGGCGGTCTGGTTAAGAAAACCGATTCGCTCTGGGATGATGCACTGCTGGCAACGGTGAGTCAGCCGTTGAACCTGCTGATATGGATACTGGGTATTTCTGTTGCTGCGGAATTGATTGCAGAAAGCGGTAATGATACGCAGATCCCGATGATCAATTCGATCCGCTATCTAGCCTTTATAGGGCTGTTGGCATTTTTCTGTGTTCGTCTCGTAACTGAAATTGAAAAAGCCTATATCGCCAGTGGCGCCGATGAAACAACGGTGAACGCAGTTGCTAAATTGGTGCGTATCTCGCTTTTTATCACAGCAGGTTTAATGACGCTACAGACGCTTGGGGTGAGTATTTCCGGTGTACTTGCTTTTGGCGGAGTTGGCGGGTTAGCCGTTGGCTTTGCGGCGCAGGATCTATTAGCTAATTTTTTTGGTGGCCTGGTCATCTACCTGGATAGACCCTTTAAGGTTGGAGATTGGATACGTAGTCCCGATCGAGAGATAGAGGGGACGGTAATAAAAATTGGCTGGAGGTTGACAGAAATCAGAACGTTCGATCAAAGGCCACTGTATATTCCTAATTCGATGTTTTCGACGATTTCTCTGGAAAACCCATCTCGGATGTTGAACCGAAGAATATACGAGACCATTGGCTTGCGTTATGCCGATATGAATCAGATGGCAGCGATCGTCGCCGACGTTGAAACCATGCTGAGAACGAATGCCGATATCGATGTTGAAAAAACCCTGATGGTTAACTTTAATCAGTTCAGCGAATCGACTCTGGATTTCTTTGTTTATACCTTTACTAAAACAACCAATTGGGTTGAGTTTCATGCCATTAAGCAAAATGTGTTAATGAAAATTGCCGATATTATTAATGAGCATGGTGCAGAGATCGCCTTTCCGACCTCGACTATCCATATTGAACCTGAAGCATAAAATGACTTGATTGGGTCATAACCTGTTTTTCCATGCGGGCGCATAGAAAATCGCTTGATTAGGTGAGGGCATGCAGAAGCAGTGATCGCCACCACGACGTGTGCAAAGGCATAGCGAGCCCACCAGGGCAATAGAGTGCTGCAGAGCGTCGGAAAATCTAGCTTGAGTGCAGAGAATGAACAGATGTAATTGGGGGAAGAATGGCTGAATTATTGTTTTATCAGAAACCAGTGCC
>CAZGCW010000213.1:0-5382 GCA_964524295.1 uncultured Pseudomonadales bacterium | reverse complement strand
ATGCAAAGACCCATGGTCACTGGCGTATTAGCAGAGATGAGCTGCATTATGGGTTTGCTGCTGATATCAATTCGGTTCTACTGGCAGGTATTGAGTTCATCGAAGCCTGTAAAGAGTACCCGATTGTTTTTGCTAAATCCGGTGACAGCCTGGTACCGGTGGCCTTGCTGGGATTACGCGATACCAAGAATCTGTTTGTCAGTGACCAGGGGCGGTGGCTGGGGCGGTATGTTCCTGCTTTTATCCGTCGCTATCCATTCGTGCTTGCCGATGCACCAGGCCAGGAGCAGAAGGTCGTCTGTATCGATGAAGCCTACGCTGGGTTTAATCAACCCGATGGCGAAGATCTTTTTGAAGATGGCAAATCACGACCGGTGCTGGAAAAAGCAATCGAGTTTCTGATGGAATACCAACAGCAGTACTTGCGCACGGAAACCCTGGTTAAACGCCTGCAGGCAAATCAGTTGCTAACCAAGATCAATGCCCGGGTGACAGCAAATGACGGCAAGGAAACGGCCTTGGATGGTCTGCTCGTGGTTGACGAGAAAAAATTACTTGAGCTTGATGATGAGAAATCGTTGGCCTTGTTTCGTTCTGGTGAACTCGCCTGGATCTATGCCCATCTGATTTCTATTGCCAACATTGGCACCCTGGCGACAAGAATGAAATAGCAACAAGAAATTGCTGACTGTGTCGGTGTCTGGAAATAAACGGTGCTGGCGATAGAGTTTCTGAGGCTATAAAGCCGATGGTTTTGGTTGGGCAAGACGGAATTGAGTTGGTTCGCGGTCGGTGAAGAAAACAACCAACCTGAGTTTGATTCGGGTGTAAAGCGGTCAGGGTTCAGCTGGCTTCAGCACCTAACTGGGTCGGTTTGACGTGCACTAGCAAGCCGAATCTGTGGTGATCAAGATAGTGAGTTTCGGCAGATCGCATCCTTCTTGATTGCCGTAAGGGGAACTTGCGTTCGGCTAGAAAGGCGTTTTTCCTGGATTCTGCGATCAACAGCTTCTGATAGTTCTCGTGCTGCTGGGGAAGTGACGCTAGTGCCTGGTCCGGTGCGATCCTTTGAAATGAGGTGAGCCACAAGTCAGTTTCCACATGCAGAAAACGGGAAACACGCAGTGAAATAGTGCCATCAAGCTCAAAGGCATCGCCATACTGCTCACCGGCTTGAATCAAAATGGCTTGGCTCGTGCTGGTAATCGGTTGCACCCAGGCATGATGGCTTAACAATCTGAAACCTTGAGAACGACGAATTGATCTCGCCTCAGGATTCAGTACTCGGGAGGCTGCCGGCAGGCTGGTATAGATTTGCGTCTGGTCAGAGAGGATGAATGTCAGCCGCTGGTCAAGGTCACTTTGCCTTTTAGGTTGGTCTTGATCCCTGATTTGGCTTATTTTGGTTCGCTCAAGCAGTTTTCTATTGTCATCGGCTGAACCTTTATCTGCGAACAAGAATTGCTGACTTTGGGGTGGCTCTGGTTTAACCGAAGGGTTGACTGTTTCTAGATCCCAGGTTTGGCTGAGTAGCTGTGGCATGGTGTCGATGAGCTGATTGGGCGCGATGGCAAAGAGGTTCCTGGCGTAGTGGGGCCGGCCCGGGTCCAATCTGTCGGGGCTGTCCTGGGGGTGCAGGCGTTTGAACACCAGGACTTCCACCTGGTAGTAATTGCTAGAGGGTTCAGTATGACCGGCCTCCAGCCAGAAACTCATACCCACAGCCAACAGCAGTGGCAGCAGGTTACCCGGCGGCCTTCGGCGGAGTCTCATTGCTTCCCTCGTTGGCATCTTATTTGGCGAGTCGGTCAAGTAATTTCTCTATTTGTTGGAAACGTTTTTCCCTGTCTTCCATATTACCCTTAAAACTAAGCTGGTTGGCAGAGGTTAATCGAAATCGGTGTGGATTTGATTGCACCAGGTTGACAATTTCACCAGCACTGACTGGGGTTTCCTGCAGAAATTCGATTTTGCCGCCTTTTTCTCCCACATCTACTCTCTTGATACCTAATTGCTCGGCTTGTAATTTTATCTCGGTCACCCTGAACAGATTCTTAACCGGCGATGGTAGTAGACCAAAACGATCAATCATTTCAACTTGCAGTTCCCTGAGTTGATTGTGATTTTCTGCATTGGCAATTCTTTTGTAGAGAACCAGACGTGTATGCACGTCCGGTAGATAATCTTCGGGAATCAAGGCAGGTAAGTGCAGGGTTACTTCCGTGGTGTCCTGCAAGGGTTGGTCCAGGTTAGGGGTTTTACCTTGACGGATAGAGGTGACCGCGCGTTCCAGCATCTCCATGAAAAGGCCGTAGCCGATACCCTGGAGGTTCCCGGTCTGTTGATCACCCAGTAGTTCTCCGGCTCCTCGTATTTCTAAATCGTGAGTGGCGAGTATAAAACCAGCACCGAGTTCTTCTGCTTGAGTAATCGCTTCTAGTCGCTTCACCGAGTCTGTTGTCATGACGCTTGGATGGGGTGTAAGGAGGTAGGCATAGGCCTGATGATGCGAACGGCCCACCCGTCCCCTTAATTGGTGGATCTGGGCCAATCCGAACTTGTCAGCGCGCGCCATAATGATGGTATTTGCATTCGGTACATCGATGCCAGTTTCGATGATCGTCGTGCATACCAGGACATTCGAGCGTTTGTGATAGAAATCGGACATCACCTGTTCGAGTTCTCTTTCCCGCATTTGACCATGGCCAATACTGAGGCGGGCTTCCGGCACGAGTTGACTGAGTTCATCAGCAATTCGTTCGATGCTCTTGACTTCATTATGCAGGTAGTACACTTGGCCTCCCCGCATGAGTTCCCTTTGAATCGCTTCTTTGATAAGCGCATCTGATTTTTGCCGGATAAATGTTTTTATTGAGAGGCGCCTGGCTGGCGGCGTGGCAATAATTGATAGATCACGCATGCCGGTCATGGATAGATTCAAAGTACGAGGGATGGGTGTTGCCGTCATGGTGAGGACGTCAACCTCGGAGCGCAGTGATTTTAGTTTTTCTTTCTGACGGACGCCAAAACGATGTTCTTCATCGATTATCAGCAAACCCAGATTCTGAAAGCGCAGGCCATCCTGGATCAGCGCGTGGGTGCCGATGAGGATATCGAGTTTGCCTGTTAATGCCGTCTGTATAATGGCCGATTGCTGCTTTTTTGATTTGAATCGCGAGATGCTCTCAATATTAACCGGCCATTCAGCGAAACGATCCCTGAAGGATTGCAAGTGTTGTTCTGCCAGTAAGGTTGTTGGAACTAATAGTGCCACCTGGCGATTATTCTGGACGGCCAGGAAGGCAGCACGCATGGCAACCTCGGTCTTGCCAAAACCGACATCGCCACAGATGAGGCGATCCATGGGACGTTCTAATGTCATATCGGAGATGACACTTTCAATTGCGGTTTCCTGATCGGCGGTCTCTTCGAAAGGAAACGCTCGACTAAATTGTAGGTAAGCGTCATCGGGAACTGGATAGGCGAAACCTTGTTTGGCCTCTCTTCTTGCGTAAATATCAAGAAGTTCGGCGGCCACATCCCTTATCTGTTCGGCTGCTTTGCGCTTGGCTTTCTGCCAGGCGTCGCCACCGAGTCGATGCCAGGGCGTGGATTCTCCTTCGCTACTGGCGTAACGGGAAACCAGGTGCAGGTCGCTAACTGGCACGTAAAGTTTTGCTTCATCCTGGTAGAGCAGGCAAAGGAATTCATGGGTTTGGTTGTTAATTTCCAGGGATTGCAAGCCTTGATAGCGGCCAATACCATGGTCGATGTGAACCACGGCATCGTCGATGCTGAGTTCGGTCAGGCTGCGTACGACCAGTTCGGCAGCATGGTCCCTTTCTTTCTGCCGTCTCCTGGTTTGCAGGACTCTTTCACCGAAGAGCTGTTGTTCTGAAATCAGTGCGATCTGCTGTGCAGGCAGGTACATTGATCGATCTAGCGGGGCAATTCCCAGGGCAAGGGAATGATCTGATGCCACGAATTCTGACCAGCTATTCACTTCTTTGGCGGCTAAGCCGTTTTTCCTGAATAGGCTGTCGACGACTTCCCGACGGCCGGCTGAGGCAGTGGCAATCAATAATCTTGCCTGGTTACCCTCTAGATAAGCCTGTAGTTTCTTAAGGGGATTGCTGGCGCGATCATCAACGATGACATCGGGGGTTGGGGAAATGTCGAACTGACGTGAATTTCGCGCTGGCTTATCGGTAAAATTGATTCTTGGGTAGCTTTTGATCTTGAGCATGACCTCGTCGCTGCGTAGCAACAGGTTTTTGGGTTCCAGAATGGGTCTCGAGATGTCGTAGCGAAGGCTTTCGTAGCGTTGCTGGGCGTTTTCCCAGAGCGAATTGAGCTGAGATTCAATCCCTTCTGTTAGTACCAGGAGGTGTTCGGGCAGGTAATCAAAAAAGGTGTCTAGTTGTTCAAAAAAGAGGGGCAGATAATATTCTATACCAGCAGGAGCCAGGGCCTGACAGACGTCGAGGTAGACGGGGCAGTTACGGGCATCGACCTCAAACTGCTGATGCCATTGATCTTGGAAGAGACGGATCCCCGAGGCGGAGAGTGGGAACTCTCTTGCTGGAAGCAGGTCAATGGCTTTAACTTGCTGCGTCGACCTTTGTGATTCCGGGTCGAAAGTCCTGATGGTTTCAACTTCGTCATCAAACAGTTCTATTCTGAACGGCGTTGGGTTCCCCATGGGAAACAAGTCCAGAATCGAGCCGCGTACTGCAAATTCTCCATGGTCCTGGACAGACTCTACGCAACGGTAACCGTTTGCTTCCAGGCGTCTTCGCATGGACGTTAAATCGAGGATTTGGCCTGTTTGTACCTGCAGGGTATTACCCAGAATATGCGCTGTGGGGGCTAGCTTTAGCATCAGCGTTGATGCTGGGATTATGATGATGCCCTGGGTCAGTTCTCGGGTCTGGTTAAGTAACGACATCCTGGCTGAAATGATGTCTTCGTGAGGAGAGAAGCTGTCATAAATAAGGGTTTCCCAGTCTGGAAACAGGAGTACAGGGTGTTCCTGATTTTGGTAGTAGAGTAGTTCCTGCTCAAGTTGTGATGCGCTCTGTGAGTCATGGGCGATCAGCAGCAGGACGCCTTGCTGGGCACATTGTATCTCGTTAATAGCTAAAGCCAGGGATGAACCATGCAGGCCGTGCCATCGTCGAATGTCTCCGGCCCGCGTTGGTAGCAGTTCCGTATTGATGTTCAATAATGATTTTGGCTGGGACATTTAACGCGCTAGCTTAAAAATTAACAGGGGAGAGATTCCAGTCTGGAGCGTAAGTGTACTCTAATCCGTTAAAAGAGGCTGTAATATGCGAAGAATTTCATTCAGTAATTGCTTATCTTTGTGCTGATATCCATAAT
>CAZGCW010000212.1:0-6721 GCA_964524295.1 uncultured Pseudomonadales bacterium | reverse complement strand
TCGGCTGAAAAGTTGATCTAATAACCGCCTTCTCAGCAGGATTACAAATGAGTAACAATTTTACCGTAGTCGCGTCGATTGACGAAATAGCCGAGGGAGAACAACTACGCGTTGTCATCGATGAGACCGAAATATTAATCTGTCACCATGAACAAGCCTTTTACGCTCTCGAGTATTATTGTAGTCATGAGGAACTGCCCCTGGAAGGAGGAATGGTTGAAAATGGCTGCATCATCTGTCCCTACCATGGGGCCGAATTCTGCCTCAAGGATGGTAGTGTACAAGCGCCGCCCGCCTACCAGGACATCCGGACTTATCCAGTCAAGATCATAGACAACACCATTGCAATAGAAATTTAACCCACGGTATTTAGAGCCAATAACCGACTAAAAAGTACGGGTTGCCTGTTGATTTAATAGCGGAACCACTGAGAGTCCGGGATGCAAAGGATACACTATGGGATCCATCTGGACTGACTCCTACAAAGAGCTCTATCAATCCCTGTATTCATCCTCGAGAAGTCTTTCCTGCTCAAACTCAAGCGCGCTGAGCCCTTCTATATGAGCGGTTATGAAAGCCGCCGTATTTTCGTATCGAGCGACGGGTTTACCTCGCCACATTACAACCAGACACTCCCCTCTGCCATCCTTAAACACACCGGTCTTAAGATCATCGCTCATCACATTTTACCCTGCAGGACTTGCATAGAGTTTACCAACACGCCTGAATCCGAACCATAACCCTTTTAAGAGCACCCTGATTAAATGCTGCAGATGCACGATTTAAATGGCAACATAACCCCTTCTCATTGGGGTATTTTGCTTATGAAAATTGGACTGATGTTATCGGTTTCCGACGACGCAAACGGCAGCATCGAAAATATAGTCGAAACCGCAAAAAATGCCGAACATGACGGCTTTGATAGCCTGTGGATGGCGAATCTTTTTGGCCTTGATGCCGTGACGACACTCGCCATTATCGGTCAAGCTACAAAATCGATTCGATTAGGCTCCGCGGTAACACCCACCTACCCCAGGCACCCGACCGCGCTGGCCCAACAAGCTATGACTGCTGCAGCCGCATGCCAAGGAAGATTTACACTTGGTATTGGTTTGTCACACCAAATCGTCATTGAAAATATGCTGGGGCTCTCCTACAGCAAGCCGGCCAGCCATATGAAGGAATACCTCGCTATCCTGCTACCCTTGCTGAGAGGTGAAAAAGTCTCATACCAGGGAGCAAACTATTCAATCAATCAGGTCAAGCTCGCGCTGCCCGGACAGTCTGAAGTCCCCACGCTGGTCGCAGCCCTTGGCCCGGTCATGCTGAAGCTGGCGGGCGAACAGGCTCAGGGAACCATCACCTGGATGACTGGGCCCAAGACATTGGAACAACACATCATACCCACCATCAATGCAGCAGCAGCCCAGGCCGGCAATTCTGCGGTTAGAATTGCAGCTGGATTTCCAGTGCTCATCACAGACGATGAGGCCACTGCCAGGGAAAAAATCGGTAAGGCGTTACAAATTTACGGCATGCTACCTTCCTATCGTGCCATGCTGGACCGTGAAGGTATCGCCGGGCCACAGGATCTCGCCCTGGTCGGCAGTGAAGCTTCAGTCCAAAGTGCCATGGCCCAGCTTCGGGATATTGGCGTGACTGATTTCTGTGCTGCAATTAGTGCAGACAATGCTGAGGAACAGCAACGAACGCACGCTTTCCTGGCTAACCAGTGCCAATAGCCTGGATGATTAACGGTTTACAAAAGCTGGCAGCACGTCCTCAATGAGACGTCGGGTCTGATAAAGGACGTCAGAACTCGTTTCAGCAATGGGTATGAGCACAAACTTAGAACACCCTGCCTCGATATATTCTTCGATGCGAGAAATAATATCCGTGGATTCACCGATGACCAGATAACGACTCGGATCCTGTTGCGTTCTTGCCGCCAGCCCCTTCATGGATCGCTGTGAGGCAGGCTCATCCACCTTGCCGAATCGAAATGAGAAAGTAGCGCCATAATGATCGTGTTCGATGGTTCGGCCAGTATCCACCAAAGCATCTTTAATACCCTTAACCACCACGGCTGTCCGTTCCGGTGTATCGATACCAGCAAGCCAGCCGGTACCGACCCGAGCTGTCCTGCGCATGGCCTGTGGGCTTGACCCACCTATCCACAAGGGTATTTTCGGGTTCGCCGGTTTAGGGGAAATGCTAGCCCGCTCATAATTAAAAAACTCGCCGCAAAAACTGACTTCGTCTTCTTTCCACAACCGCTGCACTAATGTAAGCGCTTCGTCAGCCTTCTTGCCACGTCTCTTGGTAGGCGTACCGGTCGCCCGGTAATCCAAGCTCAAAGCACTACCTATTCCAAACGCCGGCAACAGCCTGCCATCACTCAAGAGGTCTATCGTGGCGCACTGTTTGGCCGTTAATAAAGGATCCCTCAATGCAATACTAGCCACATTCATCCCAAACCGAATGCGGTCTGTTGCCCCTGCAAGTGCGGCCATGGTCGACAGTGTTTCCAGATTGGGCTCGCGGGAAACCAATCGATCCGTCTGCCAAATGGAATCTACCTGCCCGAGTTCACACAATTCCACCCATCGAAAATAATCCTTACCAGATTCAAACGGAAACCGTCCTAAGCCGATCCCTAATCCAACTGCCATAGATAGCCCCACCTCTGTCCAAAACACGCTTAAATACCAGTTCGGCTAACCGCCAACAGAACCGGCAATGTTCCCATTAGCCAATCAATGCTACCAGACTCACCCGGAAGTACGAATTAACATCGTTCCGCTTGAGCGCCAATCAGGCAAAAAACGACCTTGCACGTTACTTGGTTTTTTACCCAATTTTCCAGCCGTTTTTACAACTAGGCCCTACCCATCATGCCATCGAACGCCGTGGTGAACTACGGATTGATGTTGATCTGTCTGTATTCGGGCCCTTATAAGCCCTGCTGAGTTCCAGATATCACCGTTGATTAACTGACTGCTAAAATTATGAATTCACGGTTGCTTCCATTATAGTCAGTCCTATATTCAGGAAGGCATTTTCTTATATTAATGCGGTGTTACCACAGCATCCAATGCATAGTTTTACTTTAATGACATCTGCAGACAATAAGTTAATTCCTTTGCTGAGGCCCAAACCAGGCACTTTGATCAGGCGAGAAGAAAGAGAGAGTTTCTAGTGAAAGCAATCGTTTGCGAGTCATTTCAGAACCCAGAAAATCTGGTGGTGACCGAAATAACCGATCCCGTTCCCCAGCCCCACGAAGTCGTATTGAAAGTTGAGGCAACCGGACTGGGTTATGTAGATGCACTGACCGTGGCGGGCCTTTATCAGATCAAACCTGAACTCCCCTTTATACCCGGGAATGAGATTGCAGGTACTATCGAATTACTAGGCTGCCAGGTAAAACACTTACGGCAAGGTCAACGGGTATTGGCCATGCCAGCCAAAGGTGGTTTAGCAGAAAAAGTATGCCTACCCGAGGGCAGTTGTATTGCCCTGCCCGACAGTATCTCCAGTAACGCCGCAGCCTCTTTTTTAGTCAATTATTGCACTGCTTACCATGGCCTTATTACTTTAGGATCGATCAAGAAACAAGACAATATTCTGGTTCTTGGCGCCAGCGGTGGCGTTGGTATGGCGGCCATCGATGTGGCAATTTCACAGGGCGCCAATGTTTACGCAGCCGCCTCCAGCCAGGCAAAACGCGATGCCTGTATCCTTGCCGGTGCCAAGGAAAGCATTGATTACAGTCAATCTGAGTGGCGCAGGGAACTTAAATCTAAGCTTGACGGAAACACCCTGGATCTTGTTTACGATCCCGTTGGCGGAGCCTATGCAGAACCCGCCTTGCGATCTTTGAGCCCTGATGGACGGTTTCTGGTTGTCGGGTTTGCCAGTGGCGAAATCCCGAAACTGCCACTGAATCTCACCTTGCTCAAGCGTATCTCTGTTATCGGTGTTAACTGGGGAGGGTATATCGGGGCTAAACCAGGCGAATCCCGTCCTGTCATCAATTCTTTGATCCAATGGATTCGTGATGGAAATCTCCATCCTGAGCCGGGAGAAGTCTATGCCCTGGAAGATGCAGGAATCGCGATGAAAAATATGCTCGACAGAAAAGCAATCGGTAAAACTATCATTACTCTGGAGAATGAGCCATGAGCGAGATCGTTCCTTACACCATAGACACCACTGACCAGGAAATTGCAGACCTTAAACTGAGACTGGCAATGACTCGCTGGCCAGACAAAGAAACGCCAACAGACTGGAGCCAGGGTATCCCTCTGGCTTATATGAAAGAACTGAAGGACTACTGGGAATCCGACTATAACTGGCCTGAAAGACTCAAGAAAATTAACCAGTGGCCGGGCTACACAACTGAGCTACAGGGTCTGAATATCCATTTCTTGCATATCAAGTCAAAGCATGCCGATGCTCGGCCCTTATTAATGACCCATGGTTGGCCTGGTTCAATTATCGAATTTCAAAAGGTAATCAGTCCGCTGACTGATCCAGTCAGCCACGGTGGTCAGGCCACAGATGCTTTCCACCTTATTATGCCGTCGCTACCTGGTTTTGGATTCTCGGACAAACCCGATCAGCCTGGTTGGGGGATCGAGAAAATTGCCTCGGCCTGGGATGAACTCATGGTTCGACTAGGGTATCCCAAGTATCTCGCCCAGGGAGGCGATTGGGGTTCGATTGTGACCACAGCCATCGCCGTGCAAAACCTCGGACACTGCCAGGGCATCCATGTCACTATGCCCATGGCGCCACCGGATCCTGAGACCATGGACGACCTTTCTGAATTCGAACAAGAATGTCTTGCCGCCTTTCAGTTTTACCAGGACAGCGACTCGGGTTACTCCAAGCAACAAAGCACCCGTCCACAGACCCTAGGTTATGGTCTTGCCGACTCGCCCATGGGCCAAGCCGGCTGGATAATTGAAAAGTTCTATCAATGGATGGACTGTCAGGGACATCCAGAAAATATCGTCACTCGAGATGAGTTGCTCGACAATGTGATGATGTACTGGTTACCCGGTGCAGCGGCATCCTCAGCTAGAATCTACTGGGAAAGCTTTGGTGGTAATCGACAGATGCAACCCGCGGTTGAAATCCCGGTCGGCACCAGTATTTTCCCGAAAGAGATTTTTAAAACTTCGGAGCGCTGGGCCAAAAAACGATTCAAGCAACTGGTGTACTTCAATGTGCTCAGCCAGGGTGGTCATTTTGCTGCATTCGAACAACCCGGGACCTTTGTTACGGAACTCAGGACTTGTTTTGCAAAAATGAAGTGATCGCTAATTCCCGGGCTGCACGGTACCACCAAAATGAGCGTCTTCATGACACCGGTGATGTTATCGGATTTCTACATCCACCCGGAACATTGGAATCGGGGAGATTAGCCTGATTTGGCACAAGTCTGAATTCCGAAAACCGGCTTCTATCGGACGCTTATCCACTAGCAGCATCAGCACCACCTGAAGATACTGGTCCCGCCAGCCGGTGATTGAGCAATTCAGCCAGGCGAATCCCCGCCAGCACCAATCGATGCTCGACCACAGGCCAGTTAAGACGATAATAAGCTGTGCTTAACCGCACGGTTTTAGGCCCCGTTCTCTGGCAACCCGATGGGGTGACCTGGCAATACCGGGTGCGCGGGTGCCGGGCTATCGCAAAGGATTCATTAGCCCATTCAATAGGCCTGAGAGATTGTTCAGAAGCTGAGCCCTTAATGTTTCGAGCCACGCTTAACAACTCCTGCAGCAATAACTTTCGAGACTTGTTATGGATCGCGATCAAACAATAGTCCCAGACGCTATGAAGATTGTTGCATTCATCAAAACCGGTAACCCGAACCAGATTGCCGCCCCGGTCATCGGCAAAGCTGACATGCATTGGCTGGTGCAAGTCACCAAACCAATGACCTAAAAACATCAACGCTTGCAAACGAGCCCAGGGACTTAAATTACCATCCGAGAGCATCGATGTGTGTTGATCCAGTGCCACCAGGATACAACCCGTCACGCAATGACTTCGATGCACAACCTGATCTGCCCTGCCTACATTGACATAATGCCAGGATGCGACACTTTTATACTCTGGCAAGCTTCTAATCTTGTCGGCCCAGGTACACAAATCACCAAAATCGGCCGCCCCTCCTCTGGAAATCACTGCTTTGTGCTGGTTTGGAAGCGCCATCAGCAGCGTATCGATATTACGTTTCACACCAGGCTCTAGATATTCATAAGCAATATCACAAACTAATTGATGACCCGTATCTGACCACCCATAAAGGTCCAGACTACAGAAACCAAAAATGATAATTCCGGCCCATTTTTTTAACACACTGGTGACTCCCGAAATGTCCAACAATTTAAACCCAATGAGAATGCGCCTTCTTTGTCCTGACGAGTCGTCAACATGCTGACAGTTAGCCACAGCATCACCATCAATCCCGGACCTCTATGAGATAACCTATCCAATCCCGCATAAATACAGCCTGTAACACCCGCCAGATCCTTAAACAGACCGATCTAAACGCAGCTTGAGCCACTCGATATGGCGATTAATACGAAAGTCTGCTCTGATACAAGCGACTATGGTCTGTTGTTGATCAATTAAAAAAGAGGCTCTACGCACCCCAATTCCAAATGGCCCAATGTCACCGACATTAGGACGTCAGCTGTCAACA
>CAZGCW010000211.1:4295-6722 GCA_964524295.1 uncultured Pseudomonadales bacterium | reverse complement strand
GGAAATGCGCATTTTTTTCAAGCAGTTCATTCCTCGTATCAAGTCAATCGATTTGTTGAGTTCACCGGAGCGGCTCCAAGCCAGTTTTGTTCATGGATTAAAGCACCTGCATATTCGTTATCAATTGACCCCCGCAACAGGTCAAGATAGTGAAAGCTCGATTTAAATTAGATACGTTGCCAATCGTCAACAGATACCGTCCGATCATGGGGCAAATGGTTGGTCTGTCGGTAGAGGTTTGAGAAGGATCCAATAGTCATGACAGAAAATAAGCTTGCCCATCTCAAGGTCATTGTTGTAGATGATGATCCGTTCCAGGTCTCAATCGTTCGACGGGTGCTGGGTTTGTTAGGGGTGAATCAGGTGGGTGAAGCCACCAATGGTCTCATGACGAAAGATCTTCTTCAGTCGCCATGGGATGTCATGTTGCTTGACCTTAATATGCCTGACATGGATGGTATTGAGCTGTTACGCGTGCTCACTGAATATGAATCCCCGCCAGCTGTGATCGTTTTTAGTGGTGAAGATCCTCGATTATTGGAAACTGCCAGCGACTTGGCTAAAAATTTTGGTCTGCACATCCTGGGTTCCCTACCTAAACCCATTTCTCGAGATCGTTTAGAAGAGATGCTCCACGCATTTTCAGCGGAATTACCCGCTCATACCGTCAGGGCTGAAATGATCATTCTGACTGAAGAAGAGATCAGGCAAGGTATCATCTCAGGATGTATAGAATTGCATTATCAGCCTAAGGTAGATGCAGGGTCACATCAAATGATCGGGCTTGAAGCTTTGCTGCGATGGCGTAGGCAGGATGGCTCGCTGTTGGGTCCTGGTTCAGTCATACCGGTAGCGGAAGCATCAGATTTAATTCATGTTCTGACAAAGGAGATTTTTGTTATTGCGGTTAACCAAGCTGCACAGTGGCACGCTGCTGGCAAAAACTGGAAGGTTTCCTGCAATTTTTCTATTGAAGACTTGGCCAGTCCCGACATCGTCTCCTTTGTTGAGACCGTCATTTCTCAATCTGGTATTCCGCCCGAACTGATTATATTAGAGGTCACAGAAAGTAAGCTGGCACAGGATCCGACTCTGATACTGGAGCAATTGACCCGTATACGGCTTCGTGGAATTGGTTTATCAATAGATGATTTTGGAACGGGTTTCTCTTCTATGGAACAGTTAAGAAAGTTTCCGTTTACCGAGTTGAAAATTGACAGGGCGTTTGTCTCTGGAGCCTCTTCTCAACCAGCGGCTAGAGCGATATTTGAATCAAGTGTTCAATTGGCTCATCGCCTCAATATGGTGGCTGTTGCTGAGGGGGCTGAAACCGAACAGGACTTGCTACTGTGTGGTGAGCTCAAAGTAGATTTGATACAGGGTTATGTGGTAGCCAGGCCGATGCCGCCTGATCAGGTATTGGCATGGGCGGTGGATCAAAATTGTTAGTTAGCTGGGTGGTTTTGTCCTTGTTTGAGTCTAGCTGCACCCTTGGCCTATTGAAATAGGTCCTGAGGCTGACCGTGGGTCTCAGGCTACACTGGCACCTTTCTGAAGGTGTTTTGATCTGGCCCGGGTTGTTATTTCATTACCTGGGGACGGGTCACGAGGAATATATTGAACCAGAATCAGTGAAAGCAGGGCAAATAAGGCGCCAATATAAAATACCAGGGCAGGGAGTTGTATCCAGACCAATCCTAATGCGGCTGGGATGACGACAGCGGCAATATGGCCGATGGTGAATGAAACAGATGCACTGGCAGAAATATCTTCTGGATCGGCGATCTTCTGGAAATAGGTGCTGATGGCAATGGCCATTGCAAAAAACATATGATCAATAATGTAAAGAAGGGCCGCTGTGGTTGCATCGTCAACAAGGCCATAGCCAATAAAAACACAGATTAGACCAATATATTCTACCGTTAGCGCGTTACGCTCGCCAAAACGCTGGATGAACTTGCCAATGCGCTCTGCAAATAACCAGTTGAAGCTATAGTTGATAAGAAAAAGCAGGGTAACCTCTGATGCTTGGTAGCCGAATTTTTCAACCATAAGAAAAGCAGCAAAAACCATAAAAATCTGACGTCGAGCACCGGACAGAAAGGTCAACAGATAAAATAGGCCATAGCGTTTCCTGAGTACCAGGGTTTTGCGTTGCATGGTTTTTGCTGGGTAGGTGGGAAAGCCCAACCACATCACAACTGCAATCAACAGGCAGAAACTGCCACCGAGGAAGAAATTCCATTGGTAGTCTAGCTGCAGCCACTCAAGGCACAACCAGAGCAGCGCATAAACTATCAGGGACGTGATAGAACTGATGGCGATGAGTTTGCCCAATACCTGGGGCGCTTCCTGCTTGGATAGCCATTGTAGGCTTAAGGATTGCTTGATCACTTCAAAGTAATGAAAACCGGTGCTCATCAGTAT
>CAZGCW010000211.1:0-4285 GCA_964524295.1 uncultured Pseudomonadales bacterium | reverse complement strand
AAGTACAGACCGTATTCAGTAGGGAAAAACCCGGTCATGGCCACGCCTACCCCCAGCATGGCCAGGGATAGCACGGCAAAAGTCTGCTCTTTTATAATGAGTAAGACAAAAACCGTGGTGAAGGAGAGAAATCCAGGTATTTCGCGGATACTTTGCAGGAATCCGATTTCGACTCCTGTAAAGGCGGCCCTTTCGACCGCAAAGTTATTAAGCAGGGCTTGCCAGGTGTTAAATGCGACCGGCATGGCGATAGACATCAATATCAGCAATGTGATCTGGCTTGAAATTCTCGTTTTAAAGTCTGATAGTTTCAATTTGAATGTTCTTTTAAAGTGCTACCGTGGCGTTTGTCTTGCAGAAGGAATGGCTGCCCTGGTAAAACCACCGGGTTTGTCCATGACGATCATTCAAGCCCTTCATGGTAGTACGCCCATCTCTCTCAGGCGTTCATCAAGGTAACTTTTCGCTGTATATCTCTCTGAAAGTACCACCTCGGGTTTCGGGTGGAGAAACAGCGGTAACGACATACGTGTGCCTGAATCTGCTTCATTATCCGGAGTGGCGACCTTGTGCGTCGTGGATGGGTAATAACCTCTAGATAGTTCCTGGAGCATGTCCCCGGTATTGATAAGGACTTGGTTCGGCTGGTTGTCTGTATCTATCCAGTGACCGTCTCTATCGAGTATCTGCAGGCCAGGACCGTCAGAGGCAGGCAATAGGGTAAGCAGGTTTATATCTTCATGAGGAGCCGCTCTGATGACCTGCTGACCTTTTTTAACGGCCGGGTAGCGTAGAATCCTCAGTAAACTGGATGTACTATTATCGATCATTGATGGCAGCGATTGGCTGAAGTTTTGTTTTGCTTGGATCGGTGAGTATTCGTCTACCCAGTGCAGGAGGGTAATTGAGAAAGCCTGGGCTTGCTGGTAATAATCCTGAATATCGTGCCGCAGTTCCTCTGGGCATTTGCCCCAGGGGTAGTAATGAAAATACTCTTTATAGTCTTTCTCAGAAAAGCCTTTAGCTGATTCGGCATTCTGCGTTGAAATATAACCATCCTGATGAACGCTATCTACTTCAAATTTGTATTTTTCACTACCGTCGAAAAACTCATTCCAGGCACGATATATTTTTCGGACCAGCTGCATGTCGATAGGATGACCGTCCAGGGCAGCAAAACCATAGTCGTGCAGAGACGCGACAAATTCAGTTTTGCAGTGTTTTGAATGAAACTCTATGGAAGGTAGGCGCGATTGGGAAGTCTGCTGGGACATGTTGGGCTTTACCGTTAACTAAGGGCCAGGAAAAAACCGGCGAGTGACGCGCTCATTAGGTTTGCCAGCGTTGCCGCGACCAGTGCTCTGACGCCGAGAAGGGATATATCTTCTCGGCGGTTGGGTGCCAGGGCACCGATACCTCCCAACAGTATGGCAATTGAGGAAAAATTAGCAAACCCACATAACGCGAAAATCACAATAGCCTGGGAATGCTCGCTCAGTTCCGGAGCAGTGGCGAGGAATGACACGTAAGCAACAAATTCGTTTAAGACCAGTTTTTGGCCAATTAAGCCACCGGCGATGTTAGCTTCTGACCAGGGTATTCCAAGCAAAAAGGCGACGGGTTGAAATAGATAGCCAAGCAGTAACTCTATGGTTAGGCCATTGATTCCGACCGTTTCACCCGCCCAGCCTAGTATGCCATTGAGCAGTGCTATCAGTGAGATAAAGGCCAGTAGCATGGCCCCGACAGCGAGTGCCATTTGTAGCCCAGTGAGCGCTCCGGAAGCCGCAGCATCGAATACATTGACGTATTTCTCTCTCAAGTTATCGGCCTCTCCGGTAAACTCAGATTGTGGTTCTTCTGTTTCTGGTAGGATTATTTTGGCCATCATAAGCCCGCCTGGCGCTGCCATAAAGGAGGCAGCCAGTAGGTATTTAAGTTCGATTCCAAGCGCAGCATAACCTGCCATGACGGAACCGGCGATTGAGGCCAGGCCGCCTACCATTACGGCAAACAGTTCGGATTTGGTCATGCCAGCAAGGTAGGGGCGGACGACCAAGGGTGCTTCTGTCTGGCCTATAAAAATATTGGCTGCGGCAGACATGGATTCTGCATGGCTGGACTTGATCAGGGCTTTCAGGCTGCCACCAATACCCTGAATAATTCGAGACATGATACCCAGATGATATAAGACAGCGACCAGGGCAGAAAAAAAGACGATGATCGGCAGCGCGTTAAGGGCAAAGATAAATCCCATATCCTGATCTACTAACCGTCCAAACAGAAAGGATGTGCCTGCTTTGGTATAGCTGAGCATGCTTGCAATGCTATTGGCAAGACCTGCTAGCAGTTGCTTGCCGATCGGGACATAGAGTACCAAAAAGCCCAAACTGGCCTGAATAATGAAGGCGCCAAAAACGGTTCTTGGATTGATGGCAAGGCGATTGGTGGATAATGCGTAGGCAGCCATGGCGATAAGTATGATACCTAAAATACTAATCATAGAATTTTTTTCCCCTGGATTGCCTTACCTGCGCCGTCCATGATAGCAATCTGCGGAAAGGTAAGCGACTGCTATCAGCCATTCGACCATCTGATAGTAATACCTTTTCATGGTTGCCATTGAGTCTTTCTAATTGCCATAATCACTTATCGCAACCTGAGTAAGGAACCTAGGGTATGTTAACTAAGGGGGATGACTTTCCGTTACATCAAACGCCAGAGCCGATCGCTTATGTTGGCGGTAATCGTAATTTCTATGACCGTTATTTCTTCAATGGTTATGACCGTAAAGGAGAGGTTTTTTTTGCGATGGCCCTGGGTGTTTATCCTTATGTGAATATTTTGGATGCGGGCTTTTCGGTGGTAATAAAGGGAAAGCAACATAATGTAATCAGTTCGAAAGTTATGAACCTGGAGCGTATGGATATGCAGGTCGGTCCACTATCTGTAGAGGTACTTGAACCGATGCAGCGCCTTAAATTGACCTGTGATGACCCGGAAAGCGGTTTGGCGTGTGAACTTGTTTTTGAGGCATTTATCCCAGCCCATGAGGAACCTCGCTTCATCCGGCGAGCGGGCTCGCAATTGATGATGGACCTGACTCGGATGATGCAAAATGGAAGTTGGCAAGGCTGGATTAAGGTGGCAGATGAGCGGATAGAGGTGACTAGAACTAACTTCAGCGGAACCAGAGACCGGTCGTGGGGCATTCGCAATATTGGGGCAGCGGATAGTCAACCGAACCCGGTTGCTGCCGCCATGCAGTTTTACTGGATCTGGGTGCCGATGAATTTTCAGGATTTCAGTATTCATTATTTCGTTAATCAGGATGCGGATGGGAATGCGTGGAATGAAAATGCGGTATTGATCCCCAAATTTGGTCAAGGGCCCGAAGAGGTCATGGTTGAAAGAGAGTATTACCAGACCTACGAGCCGGGAACACGTTACGCTAAAAATGCAAAGATTTCTTTAACCCGTCCGGATGGCAGACTCCTTTCCATTGAACTGCAACCTAAATGGAACTTCTTCATGAAGGGGATAGGCTATGGGCATGAGACCTTTAGTCATGGGGCACATCATGGCGCATTGGCAACGCATCGTGAAATATACGATCTGGAAACGATGCCGCCGGAAAACGTTCATATACAGGCGATGTGTGAAGTCGTGCTGAACCATGACGATGCTCAGGAAACGGGTCAGGGCATCATCGAACAATTGGTCATTGGCCCGCATTTACCTTCAGGCTTTTCGCAATTACTTGATTTTGCATCTTGAAGGGCTAGGGCATGCCATCCCTGAGTCAGTTGGGTTTTGTCGCTACTATGACCGCTCGAACCGGTGCCGGGTAGCCTTCTACGGTTTTGTTCGGATCTTCGGGATCAAGGAAATCTGCAAGTGATTGGAAGCGCATCCATTCTGTGCTTCTCTGCTCTGTAGTAGACGTTACATTAACATCAACTATTTTAATATCCTGACAGTCGCATTGATGCAACAGTTCCTCGACGTGTTTGCGGGTTGGGATTAGCCAGACGTTACGCATTTGTGCATAGCGATCAACTGGCGTTAGGGATTCTGTCCCCTGATCAATAATCAATGTTTCCAGGACCAGTTCTCCTCCGGGTCGAAGCGCATTGATCAGGCGTTGTAGATGTTGCACAGGTCGTCGTCGATGATAGAGGACGCCAAGAGAAAATACCGTGTCGAAAAACTGACAGGAAGGAAGGTCCTCATCTGCAAGAGGCAACAAAAATGCTTTATTCTTTTCCTGTAGATTTTGCAGCTA
>CAZGCW010000210.1:0-6723 GCA_964524295.1 uncultured Pseudomonadales bacterium | reverse complement strand
GGTTTTAATGGCCCTCTACCTTACTTTTTCCGGAAGCCGAAGACAAAACTCCTTCAATACAACCGTTGTTAATCTCGTTTCTAGAGAGCTCACAAAATTGAATGCTCAAGTCACCGATATCTCCCTCAACGATTTTGGATTACCCCTTTACGAACAACCCACAGAAACACAACTTGGACTGCCAGAAAAAGCAATCGACCTGAGAAATCTCTTTAGAGATCACGATGGCTTAGTCATCGGATGCCCTGAATATAATGGGTTCTTGCCGCCTCTTTTACTCAACACGCTGACCTGGATTTCCAGATCACCAGAGGGTCAACCCGACTTATCCGTGTTTCAGGGAAAATTGGTTCTCATTACAAGTTGCAGTCCCGGATCGCTGGGCGGAATAGGAGCTGCCGCCCATATAAAATCCTTCCTGAGTGGCGTCGGCTGCGTCGTGTTCCCTGAGATGGTCATCGTCCCTAATGCTTCCTCTGCCTTTGACGACAAAGGCGACCTAGCTGATGAAAACCTGCGTCGCAAGACGGTAGCCACAACTCAACATTTCCATCAATTGACTAAAAAGATCAATGCCTAAACCCAACTGCACGCATTGTTGGCACCAGGCATCTTCTGAGCATCCATCAGGCCTGCGTATCTTGTATCTGCTAGATAACTGGCAAGGCCCAACGGCTGCAATCATCGAATGCCTGCACTGCGCCCTACCCGGCATAATCTGGATGCAGGCTTGGTCAGGGAAACAAAAAAGCCTGAGAGTTTTCAGCCTGGCCAAACTGAAAAAGAGCACGGTAAACGTATTTTTAGACAATCAGAAAAGGTCTTTCTGCGACCTTTCCAGACCATCAATGGAGCTTGAAGCATTACTTGCCGCTGCCGAACCCTGTTATGCACTATTCACCCTTGATCTCAATACGGGTCAATTAGGCGATCACCTTGACTGCGATGATGTGTCAAAAATCAGGTATCAATCGTGGCAGGAAGGCTTGCCGCATCAGCGATACTGGCAGCAGCGTTTTAATTTGTCGTCTGGGTCTGTCAATTCGCACTCATACAACGAGTGATAACGGCGGCAGGGTTGGCTCATAATGCGCCTGCTTCAGTACTAGTTCTAGTCCTGATCATCGATTTCCATAAAACACCAACCGACCTCAGGGTGAGCTGATTTGATGCTGAATTCAAGCTCATTAATAGCACTCACCGCCTCAGCAACACTCATTTGTGCTGGCATTCTTACCTTGGCTGCCAGCATAATTCGAGGGCCCATTTGTAAAGTGATCACATTAAAGACCTCTAAAATTCTGTTATCCTGGGCTATCTTTTCATAAATAACATCGCAAAGATCCGGTTCAGCGGATCTGCCGACCAGTAACCCCTTCAATCGAATACCTAGGAAAACGG
Source organism: uncultured Pseudomonadales bacterium (assembly GCA_964524295.1). GTDB lineage: Bacteria > Pseudomonadota > Gammaproteobacteria > Pseudomonadales > Azotimanducaceae > UBA9926. Next base: position 5,322 of record CAZGCW010000210.1, on the reverse strand, counting down.
CAACAATCACCAAAAGCACACCAATACTGATGGAGCCCATTGCATCGTATACCGGGTTATTGGTTATCCACACCATTAAGAGTGCCACAAACGCAAAGCTAAGACCGAGCATAGCTGCCAAGTCTTCTCCAAGCACAACGACTAATTCAGCATTTCGAGTCTGCTTCAACCATTCAATTAAAGTCCGTTCTCCAGCCATTTTTCTGGCTTCAATGGTTGCACCGTAAAAACTGGCACCTTCAAGACAAATAGCCAGGCCTAATACCGTCAACCCAATCCAGATCTCGGTGAGTGGGACTGGATCCATCAATTTATGAAAACCTTCGTAAATTGAGTAGACCCCACCTAAACTAAACAAGATTAGAGCAACGACAAAACTCCAGAAGTAACTGAGTTTGCCGTAACCCATCGGATGTTCTTCATCGGCCGGGCGCTCGCTACCTTTTAAGCCAATAAACAACAGGACTTGATTAACCGAATCTGCAAATGAATGAATGGCTTCCGCAAACATGCTGCCCGAAGCGGTATACACAGCCGCAATCAGTTTTGCCACAGCAATGCCTAAATTGGCTACAAACGCATACAAAATGGCCCTTGCAGGTGAGCTTGCGTTAGCCATAATCCCTCTCCAAAATTATCCCAGCCGTTATCTTACTGGTAAAGGCAAAACTCGAACAATCGGCTATACTGTCACTATCGCTTGCCACTAGCAGCACTGTTCTCATAGCCCTAGTATGATCGAAACAAACCTTCGAATCACTGTAAATCATCCTGTTAAGTGCGTTCGTGGCTTAGTACAAGTACCGGAAAAAGCCAAGGCCATTATGGTGCTCGCCCACGGAGCAGGCGCAGGCATGCAACACCCGCACATGGAAAGCCTGGCAAGCGGCCTACTCAAACAATCAATCGCCTGTTTTCGGTACCAGTTCCCTTTTATGGAGCAATCGACACGTCGGCCAGATACGTTACCTGTTGCTATCAACTGTACCCTCGCGGCTATAGAAACAGCAATCAGGCAACATCCAAACCTGCCCTTGTTCATAGGTGGGCACAGTTTCGGTGGTCGTATTGCCACTCATGCTGCTATTGACCTCGATAAACCGGTCAGCGGCCTGATCGGCTATTCTTTTCCACTTCACCCCGCCAAAAAACCCAGCGTAAAAAGAGCGGCCCACCTGAACTCGATTCAGTTACCGATGCTGTTCATCAACGGGGACCGGGACCGCCTAGCTGAAACTGAGCTACTGGAAGCCAGCCGGGAAAGTCTACCCAACTTAAACTTACATTGGCTACCGGGTGCAGACCACAGCTACAAAACCACGAAACGCTCTGGTCGATCTCAGGAACAAACCTACCTCGAAGCCGCCAGCATTAGCCGCGCATTTATCGATATGCATTCGAGTCCCACTAAAACCTGAAAGCATCCTTATCTGCTAAAAGCGGCACCAGGTTTTCGAATACACAAACCCACTGCCCTAATTTCTCGATATCGACTGCTGCCGGCCAACGATCAGACGGGTGGTGAAATAGATCATTCCTTGCCAAGATCGATAAATACCGGCCATCGGCATCATGAATATTCTTCGCTTCACCAACCGCAGTATCCGCCTCAGGCTTCACTTCATAAGCCAGCGATTTGAAAGGCTCGAGCAACTGGATAAACCGTTCTTGGATCATCACATCAGAAAACTGTAACCGAGCAACCGTCGGCGATGCCGCCGCAAAATTGGCGCCAAGGTGGACCCACAGATGGGCTGAATTCTCAATACCGGGTCGCTCATTTAAAAATGAGGTTAATCCTGCATGGTTCAGTTCGTGGCCGGTATTTGCAAGAAAGACAAGCGGTCGCTCTCCTTTACATTCAACAGCCCGGCGAATCATTTCCAGAAAACACACCAACCCACCGGCTCGCTCCGAAGTGGACCGCCACCAGCTGCTGCGAGGAGTCATAACGATTACGGGGTCCAAGCTGGGCTTCGAACCGCTGACCAGGGTTTGAATATTAAATGCATCCCCTGATGCTCTATGCGCCTTCAAACGGATCGATAACGGGTCTTGTGCCTTTATTGCCTGCTTGATATCTGACCAGTGACGATTCGCTATCTGTACCACTGGAGGACCCAGTGGCCTGGCATAATGCTCAGCGTTCTGGAGCGCAATACCGTTTTCAGGAAAGCGACTATCCGTTACCACAAGGATGGCCCTGTGCTGTCGCAATCGCCTTGATTCATAAAGCTGTTTGACTCGGACTGACTCAGCTTGTGGGGGAGCCATAATGACACCTATGTCCACATTGGAACCTATTTCGCCAATGCTTCCGCTGATACAGTCATCAACCGGCAAAATACAGTCAAACAAAGGCAGCGCTTCCATTTGAATGTCATTCAGGTTAACCCTGCATTCTTCGATCTGAACCAATGGCAGGGAGAAATGCATTTTCTCAGGTTGAGCCCCCGCCTCAAGAATCTGGTCGCACAGCCAGTCGCCGCTCACTTGATCGACTCGACTGCCGGTTCGATGATTACCTTGCTGATCGAACGCCTGGACGTTTCTGCCAATCCGCTGCCACTGCTGCTCTGACATAATCACCTGCGAAAACGCCCGTAGCAGCCGTTGTTACTTGGCTTTGCTAGCAAACCCCACCTCTTCCCATCGTGATCTACCCCAACCTTCGTAGCGCATCAAGCGGCGCCAAATTTCGATGCCACCTAGCACGGGTTTGATGTGTCAATCGAACACCCTATGATTACTCTGCTCGTTCAAGGCCAGGCACAGGGAATTTCTGGCAGAATTGCTGAACCTGCTCTGCTACATCTGTAAGCACGGCGGTATCGCTCGGATTAGTCAGACACCGAACAAGCCAGGTAGCCAGACGCTGCATATCGCCCTCCATCATGCCCCGAGTGGTTGCAGCAGGAGTACCAATACGAATACCACTGGGTTTCAGAGGCGGATTGGGATCATCCGGGATAATCTGCTTATTAGTGGTAATCTGGACCTCATCCAGCACCTCCTCGGCGGCCTTTCCATCCAGGCCAAAAGACTTGACCGTATCAATCACCATCATATGATTATCCGTTCCTCCAGCTATTAGCTGGGTACCCTGGTCCATCAATGCATCAGCCAGTGTTTTCGAATTCTTCAGGACTTGTTCCGCATACTGCCTGAAGGCAGGCGTCTGGGCTTTTCCCAATGTCACGGCTATACCCGCGATCGCGTTCATGTGGGGCCCGCCTTGCAAACCAGGGAAAACAGATTTATCCAGTTTGCTGGCAAATTTCTTGCGACAGAGAACCATCCCCCCGCGTGGGCCCCGCAAAGACTTATGAGTGGTTGTAGTGACAATATCAAAACCATGATCGAATGGGTTTTCCATGGCATTACCGGCAACCAGACCACCGAAATGGGATGCATCAGTCATCGTCATGGCACCAACTTCATCGGCAATTGATTTAAATGCCGGGTAATCTATATCTCTTGGGTACGAGGTATAACCACATAAAACCAGCTTGGGTTTGTGCAATTTAGCATCAGCCCTGATCTGATCATAATCAATTGAACCATCAACCGGGTTCGTGACATATCGGACGAAATTGTAAAGTTTGCCCATGTGAGACACAGGCGCACCATGAGTCAAATGCCCACCATGTGACAAGTCCATCGCTAAAATAGTATCCCCTGGCTCAAGTAACCCTAAGTAAACTGCCTGGTTCATCGCTGATCCGGACAAAGGCTGCACATTGGCATGTTCACACCGAAAAACAGCTTTGGCTCGATCTCTGGCCAGATTTTCAATTTCATCAGTAAACGTCTGCCCTCCGTAATATCGACGACCCGGATAACCTTCCGAATACTTGTTGGTAAAAACACTTCCAAGCACCGCCAAAACTTCTGGAAAGGTGTAATTCTCCGAAGGGATTAATTCGATCCCATCTCGTTCACGTTGTTCTTCACCCTGCAGTGCTGCATAAACAGCAGGGTCATTCTGCTGCAGGTCGAGACGATTTTTTAATACGGCATGGGTTTCATTTACGGTCGTTGTTGCTGTCATCGGGCAGGCTCCTAATAAGGTCAATTGGGCGCCCAGGCGAACGGCTTTTTGGTTGAGATAAAGTCAGTTTTGACAAGATACTCTGACCTCCACACTTCCCAGTGGTTTTCCACTTTTCATCGCCAGTCATGTGAACGTAGATTGTATACCCCATTAAGTCAAAATTGAATATGACCAAACCGCGATAAGGGAAGTGACAAGAAAAAAGCCTGCTTGAAGAGCCAAGAGGTCGCAATGACCTGCAACCATCACCAGCGGTAATCGGCAGCGCGGACAGCTACGGGACTAGGTGAGCCTAGTACCGATCAAGATAACAGATCAGTTATCCAACATGGAGACGGCAAATGCGAATCAGCTAATGACCGTATGACCGGCCAATGAGAGCGCTTTGATTGACGCCGCCAAATCATAATCAGCAACAAAGAAATAGTCTGTTTTGTAGCCACTCATGACCAGCACACTGATGGCACTCTGAGCGAGTATACCCGTCACTAATGCGGCCACACCGATCGTATCAAAAGCAAATTCGCCAATCAGTTCGAGACAGTGCCAGTTGATCTTTGAAACTTCATAGGCATCTGTTGTCATCACCGACTGGCTTTTGCTGGCAGGCAACATAATTGAGTAATCACCAGCAACCATAATTGAAAAAGCCCCCTCCAGGGTGGCCAGGTTTTCAGGGGGCTTTGAATTAAATTTTACAAACTGAAAATTTTCAGCTGATTGTTTAAACCGCAATTGCATCCTGTTTTCCGGTTCATAAAATTGACAGAAACTTCGAAAAGGTCTAATGATAGGCTTAACTAATCAAAACCGGTGGACAAATGCAAGAGGGTCAATTTACAGGATTCAAGGTAACAATCGAAGCTTCGGGAATCGCCTGGATAGAATTTAATGAGCCCGAACGCCTCAACGGTATGAGTATCGCAAAAAAAAGGGATTTGATCGAAGTGCTGACCCAAGCGCAAATGGATAATGCCATTCGCATCATCATCTTCATTGGCCAAGGCCGGGCATTCTGTGCAGGTGATAATCTAAAGGGCTACGCTAACAAATCACCTGATTCAAAACTGTTGCCCAGTATTCCCCCAGGGCACGATAATGCACTGGGTACCTATAATTCTTTGCGGCACATCTCCCAGGAACTTAATCTAACCATCAGAAAGCTCGATAAGTTAACTATTGCAGCGATTAATGGCATCGCAATACAGACCGGATTGTCACTGGCTCTGGCCTGTGATTTTAAAATTGCGGCTGATACAGCTCGACTG
>CAZGCW010000209.1:0-6761 GCA_964524295.1 uncultured Pseudomonadales bacterium | reverse complement strand
ACGGCCACCAGATTGAATTGGGCCAGTATGACTATGTGCTGACGCCTCGCAATTGCTGGCATGATCACGGCATCTCTGAAAACGGTCTGGTTTCGATATGGCAAGATGGCTTGGATATTCCTTTGATGAATGCCCTGGAGACGAATTTCTATGAGGTTTATCCCGAGAAGGTACAGAAACCCAGTTTCCCTGTTAATGATTTGCCCTTGGTTTATGGTAACCCGGGGTTGCTAGCTACCTCTGGTCAGGGCTGGGATAAACCCTATTCACCGATGATGATTTATCGCTGGCAGGCCACCCGTGATGCCCTGTTCAACCTGGCGAAAAGCCAGTCAGGTTCACCCATTGACGGCCAGGTAGTGAGGTTTTCCAATCCCCTGAGCGGCGGTTGGGCGATGCAAACCATGGGAGCGCAGATGCAGATGTTGGCGCCAGGGCAACATGGCAAAGCCCATAGGCATACCGGTAATGTTATGTATAACTGTGCCGGTGGTGAGGGTTATTCTGTCATTGGTGGTCAACGTTTTGATTGGCAGGAACATGATATTTTTTGTGTTCCGTCCTGGGTCTGGCATGAACATGTGAATCTCTCGAACGAAGAGGAAGCGTTTCTCTTTTCTTTTAATGATTTTCCCGTTATGGAAGCATTGGGCGTGTACATGGAGGAGGCTTTGGAAGTCCAGGGCGGTTACCAAATGATGACCGAGTAACTGATTTATGTCTAACGCACTGGGATGTCAGTAATGCAACTGATTACATTTAAAGTAAATGAAGAAGCCACAATGTTTAATACACTCGGATACCAACCATGAAACTTGTAACCTATAGATTAAATGAAGATGCAGCTCGTTTAGGCGTCATCGTCGAAACACTCATTGTCGATGTGGCGCGGTTCGGAAAGCGCACCAATGTGCCCTTTCCCGACGCTATGCTGGACCTGATAGACCAGGGTCCGGTGGCCCTTGAGGTGCTGGCTCAACTGCTCGAGGATGTTGATCGTCGCCTTCTAGTGGGAACCTCCATTCCTTTTGCGAATGCCAGTCTTCTCGCACCCATTCCCAGGCCAAGAAAGAATATTTTTGGAATAGGGCTCAATTACACTGAGCATGTGGCGGAGGCTGCGCGTGCCCTGGATACATCTGAAGATTTGCCGCAGCAACCGGTGATCTTTTCAAAACCGCCTACTGCGGTCATCGCCGATGGTGATCCGATCATGCATAACAAAGCCATTACCCAGCAGCTCGACTGGGAAGCCGAATTAGCCGTTGTGATTGGTACCAGGGCGCACCGCGCTTCGAAGGAGGATGCGCTGTCGCATGTTTTCGGTTACACCGTCATCAATGATATCAGCGCAAGAGATTGTCGGCGAAGTGGTCAATGGATTGTCTCCAAAGGACAGCATACTTTTGCACCAATGGGGCCTTGCATCGTTACCACCGACGAAATAGAGGATCCTCAGGATCTTCGAATTACCTGCTTCGTCAATGGTGTTGAGAAACAGAACTCAACCACAGAATTCATGTTGTTCAATGTTAAAGATCTGATCGAAGACCTGAGTCAAGGCATTATTCTCGAACCCGGAGATATCATTGCAACGGGTACGCCGGCCGGGGTTGGTGCAGGACGCCAGCCTCAGGAATTTATGTGGCCGGGCGATGTCGTTGAAACCACGGTCGAAGGTATTGGGACTTTGCGTAATCCGATTGTGGCAGCTTAGTGGAAACCACAGACAGATTTTTTGCGTTGTTTTCAGCTGTTGCTGGGATTCGCTTTGTCCTGACTGCGGGTAATGGTTTGGTCCAGACAAACCGGGTTTCATTGAAGTTGACAGGAGGGGGCTTAAACCAGCCGAGACGAATTCAGGTTAATCCGAAGACGCAACCCACCGGATTGTCCTGCGGATTGATGACCTTGAGTTTCGCGGATAGGGCGGCCTCACCCCTAAAAGAAAAGACGTCCGGGAACGGTTTAGTTTGCTTGTTGAGTCGAACAATGTGGCTATTGCGGCGATCATTCCTAACAGATGTGGGTTTATTCATTAGAAACGGACGCCAGCCATGGCAATAGAGACTGATAAATCGATGAGTTCAGTGAACAAAACTGTGAAAGCAGTACCCTTAAAGAATGGAGTTCAGTCCATACTGATTGGCTTTACTATTTTAGAGGTAATGGCAGGCTCGAACAGGGAGTTGATGTTAAAGGAGATCTCTGAAGTAACTGGGCTTTCACCGAGTAAAGTCCACTCCTACTTGGTTAGTTTTTGCTCGATTGGCATGGCAACGCAAAATACCACCACCGGGGGTTATCAGTTGGGCTCGCTGGCGCTTAAGCTTGGGTTGAGCTATCTAGAGGGGCATGATGTTTTTTCGTTTGCGAAACCCATTATGATGAAACTGGCTGATGAAGTCGGTCAGACGGCATTTTTGGGTGTCTGGGGTAATCGAGGCCCGACTATTTTGAATCGCGTCGATGGTGCTAACAGTCAGGCGATCTTTGATCTTCGAATTGGTAGTGTTCTGCCTGTGATACGGTCTGCCCTGGGCCGTAATTTTGCGGCCCACTTACCGTTTTCTATTGTCGAGCCCTACCTCATTAAAGAGCTGGAAAATACCGGGCAAGTCAGTCACCCGCACGATACGGATGACTTGGCAACGATGAGTAGTGTCAGGACACTGCTCAGAGGGATTGCAAATAAGGGTATCAGTCGGTGCCGGGGTGGGCTGCTCTCTGATTTTACGGCGATATCGGCGCCTGTATTTGATCATTCCAAAAGTATTGTCTGCGCAATTACAGTGATGGGGCCTATTGAACGACTGGATGATGACTTTGAAGGGGAACCCGTTAAGTTGCTGAAGTCGGCGTGTCAGCAGATTTCCGAGAGCTGTGGGTATCAGTTGGGTGCTCATGTTGGTGCGGCGCCATCGTGAGTGCTGCGCGCGGGAGGTTTACGTCGCGAGTTGGGTTTGTGCTGGCAGCAGCCGGCTCTGCCGTTGGCTTAGGTAATATCTGGGGGTTCCCCACACAGGTTGTCAGCAATGGCGGTGGCGCCTTTGTATTAGTATATTTTGTACTCACATTTGGGCTGGCCTATCCTGCCCTGATGGCGGAATTGATTATAGGTCGATTTGCAGGCGCCAATGTCGTCACTGCCCTGCATAAGATCCAGCCAGACGGCGCCGGACGCAAATTTGGCTACATTATCGCCAGTGCCTCGATTGTGGTTGCCTGTTTGATTCTGAGCTTTTACGCCATTGTTGCTGGTTGGTTATTGGCTTTCCTGGTGGCTTCGTTAGCTGACCTGTTTGGCGCTAACACGAGCTGGTTGGTCAATGAGAGCCTGGTTCGTAATCTTCTCTTTACTGGGCTGTTTTATATTTTGACCGTGGTCATCGTTGCCCGGGGTATTGAAGCAGGAATTGAACGTGCATCGAAAATACTGATGCCGCTGTTGCTCGGATTGCTATTGGCCATGACCGTATATGTGTTAACGCTGGCGGGTGCCAGGGAAGGACTAGCAGTTTATCTGTTACCGGATTTTTCCCAAATCGCTGATCCTGGGTTAATTATATCGGCGTTAGGCCAGGCCTTCTTCTCACTATCGCTTGGCGTAGGCGGTATGTTGATCTATGGCTCGTATCTAGGCAAGGAAGAAAATTTACCTGCGGTTGGGGCGCTGGTAACCCTGACAGACAGTAGCATTGCCTTTCTGGCCGGGTTGCTGATATTGCCTGCTATCTATGTCGCAGAATACAGGGGATTGGCGGTGTTTTCCCCGGACGGTAGTATAGCAGCGGGTCCTGACCTCGCATTTGTCGTGTTCCCTCCTCTTTTTGAGTCGATGGGTATGATTGTCACGGGGCTGGCTTTCTTTGTCTTGATGTCGATAGCGGCACTGACCTCATCAATTGCCATGTTGGAAGTCCCGGTATCGCTTTGGATCGAGAAGAAGGCGGTTTCCAGGCCTACAGCCGCTATTGTGACTGGCGCACTGGTGTTCCTGGCTTCGGCCGCCATTATATTCCAGTTTGATTTGCTATTTGACTTTGTCATTCGCCTGACCACTCAGTACAGCGTGCCATTAATTAGCGTTGGTTTTTGTATTTTTGCCACCTGGTTGTGGAGTCGAAATACCGTTCTCAGGGAAATTAAACTGGGCTATGCAGAGGCAGATTCGTCCCTTTTTTGGAAGGTCTGGCCCTGGTATGCTAAATTCGTCTGTCCTGTTTTAATCGCTGCCGTATTTGTTCAGTCCATTGTCGCCTGAACTAACGGTTTGGTGTGGAGCTTAAAGTGATTTGTTATTGCCAAGGCTCGTATAATCGATTCGTAACTGAGCCTCTGTTAAAGTGACTGTTATCTCAACAGTTCTTGGGCTGCATTTAGATGGCGTTTCAAAAATTAGATGACATACCCGGAGTTGGCTTGTGGAATATCACCCAAAAGCCCTGTGCAGATACAACCTGTCAAGCGACAGCATCGGATTCCCGGCAATTCAGCTGGGCCTGTGAATGCAGCATTGATCCAGGTGGAGACTGCGCCGTTGCGATTAACCGGTTTAACCCGATCTAAGACTGACGACGATGTTTCCTATTGTTGTTAACAATGAGCAGCAGATATCTCAGCCTGCATTTCCAGCCTGGTTGAGCGAGCACACGGATTATTTAAAAAATCGGTTGACTGAAGCAGGGGCAGTGCTTTTGCGGGGATTTCCAGTCGCCAATGCGGATGACTTTGATGCCTTTAGTCAAGCTTTTGGTTATATGGATTTCACTTATCAGGAGTCACTTTCTAACGCCATCCGCGTGAATTATTCGTCGCGTGTTTTTACGGCTAACGAGGCGCCGCCAGAGATAGAGATATTCCTTCATCATGAAATGGCTCAAACACCCATTTCACCGGACAAATTGTTTTTTTTCTGCCAGAGTGCCGCCAGCGAGGGTGGTGAGACGCCTCTCTGTCGTTCGGATTTGCTCTATGATGACTTTAAAAGAGAACACCCTGTGTGGGCTGCTAAATTCGAGCAACTGGGTCTGAAATACACCACCCGTATGCCGTTTGTAAATGACCCGAATTCAGGCCAGGGTCGGAGTTGGCAGAGTACCCTGAGTGTCAGTAACAAACGCCAGGCGGAAGAGAAACTCCGTGAGCTCAGGTACAGTTGGCAATGGATCGATAACCAGGTTTTATTGGCAACCACACCGGTGCTGCCAGCAGTCAAAAAACTGCCGGATCAGTCACAATCGTTTTTTAATCAGCTCATTGCCGCGTACCTGGGTTGGCCAGGGGTGAGTGATGATCCGAGTGCAACCCTTCGATTTGGTGATGATAGTCTGATTCCTGTGGCAGCGCTGCAACGGGTGGCTGCGCTGGCTGAGCGTCATACTTACGATCTGAGATGGCAGGATGGTGATATTGCCTTGGTTGATAATCACCGTGTGATGCATGGCAGACGAGGTTACTCGGGGACTCGCCAGCGGTTGGTATTGGTCTCCCTGGCAAAAGATTAACGCTAGAACCATGAAAGACCGATAGTCGCAGGGATTGCTTTGAAGTCAAGGTGGGGTTAATTCTGGCATCCTAGTGGTGTTCACTGACCAGGCAGCGCAGAGAATTTTTTGGGTCTCTGCAGCGTGTTTAACCCGCCTCTGCAGGAAAAGAAAGTCATCAGATGCCAAACTTGGTTTGTTTCCGGCGGTAGGGATCAGCACTGATGACAGGAATCGATACCATGAAAACAGTCGGTACAAGCCATAAAGAATTGATTGATCAGATCCTTATGCAACTGTCTCTTGCAGAAAAAGCAGATCTTTGCTCTGGGGCTGATTTCTGGCATTTGCCTGCAGTTCAACGCCTTGATTTGCCTTCCATTATGGTCACCGATGGTCCCCACGGCTTGCGTAAGCAAGCTGGTGGGTCAGATCATATCGGCCTCAATGAATCGGTCCCAGCAACGTGTTTCCCAACCGCTTCAGGGTTAGCAGCAAGTTGGAACAAGGCGCTGATAGAAGAAGTCGGTGTCGCGCTGGGAGAAGAATGTCGGCAGGAGCGTGTCAGTGTGCTGCTCGGTCCCGGAGTGAACATAAAACGTCACCCCCTGGGAGGACGAAACTTCGAATATTTTTCTGAGGACCCTTATCTATCTGGTGAAATGGCGACGGCCTGGGTAAACGGTGTCCAGAGTCAAGGTGTGGGTGTCAGCCTAAAACACTATGCGGTTAATAACCATGAAGCAGGCCGAATGGTCGTGGATGCTGTAGTTGATGAACGGACCCTCAGGGAGATCTATTTGCCTGCTTTTGAAACGGTGGTCCGGCAGGCACAGCCTTGGACCATCATGTGCTCTTATAATAAATTGGACGGCATTTATCTTTCTGAAAACAAAAAAATGCTCACTGAGATATTAAGGCAGCAGTGGCATTTTGAAGGGCTTGTCATGACCGACTGGGGAGCGACTCACGACCGGGTTCTCGGTATAAAAGCAGGCCTTGATCTTGAAATGCCATCAAGCGGCGAATTGAATACCCGAAAAATCCTGCAGGCAGTAGATCAGGGTGACTTGCGGCTCGAGGATCTGGATCGTGTTGTTGCCAGAGTTCTGAAATTGATTCTCAAGTCCAAACAGCAAACCCCACTGACTTCTGGTTTTTCCATTGAAGCCCATCATCAATTAGCCAAACGGGTTGCAACAGAAGCCTGTGTGCTGCTGAAGAATGAATCGGAATTACTTCCCTTGCAACCGGATAGTACAGTCGCCGTGATTG
>CAZGCW010000208.1:0-6833 GCA_964524295.1 uncultured Pseudomonadales bacterium | reverse complement strand
GCCAAGCAGACTGGCCAAACGACTTCGTCTAAACACATTCCACTCGAGGTCTAGGTCCTGGGAATCCCGATAGGCCGCGTTCACCAAACGAGTACAATCCGTATAGAAGGTATCACTGCGACGATAACCCAGCAAAATAAACTTTAAAAAAAGCTCACATGCCTGCCACCGACACTGCTTGGACAAGATGCATTGAGCTGTCACTGGGCCTGGTTTTGGTACCACTCACGCAGCACGAACTTCTGGACCTTGGTTGCTGACATAGGCCACTGGTTAACGAACCTGATATGTCTGGGAACTTTATAGCTGGCAACTTTATCGCGACAAAATTCGATTAAGTCCGCTTCGCCAATGACGGCACCGGGTGAGAGTTCAATATAAGCGCACGCCACCTCAAATAAACGCTCATCAGGGACGCCGATTACCTGCGCCAGCGCGACCGCAGGATGAGAAACCAGTACAGATTCAATTTCAATGGCAGCGACGTTCTCACCACCGACTTTCAGCATGTCCTTGATTCGACCATGAAATTCAATGGAACCGGTCTCATCGATGACGCCCAGATCACCGGTTTTGAACCAACCATCAACAAAGACTTCCTGGTTCTTTTCGCTCGACTTGTAATAACCATCAAAAACCGCATACCCCTTAAGGAGAATTTCACCCTTTAAACCTCGATTCAATTCACTGCCTGTATCAGGGTCAACAATCTTAGCTTGCAACCCTGGCATGGGTTTGCCGCAGGTAGTTAATCTCGAATCCAAGGATTCGTCAGGGTGATTTAGAGCAATAACACCGCCTGCTTCGGTTAATCCATAAGCCCCTGTTTGTACGGCCTGAGGAAAGGCATCCTGAAACTGACGAAGCAGATCGGGCGGCGCTACATTATTGATTCGCCTCAACCGGGATAAATCACGACTTTTAAATTCGTCATGTTGAATCAATGCCATCGTCACGGTAGGGAAGGATGGAAAAGCAAGGGTGACCCCTTCCTGCTCCATCATGTACAAGGCTTGTCCGGGCTCAAAGTGAGTCATCGACAGCATCGCAGCACCCGCATCGATACAGCATATCAATGGCAGAATGGCCGCCATATGGAACATTGGCAGGGGCGCCCAAAAACGATCTTGTTCACTTAAACAGTAATTCGAGGCATTCATATTCATGCCGTTTCGAACCAGCATCTCATGGCTCAAGGGGCAGCCTTTAGGATTCGCAGTGGTGCCGGATGTGTACATCATTATGGCCGTATCCCTGAGGCTAACCCGCGCTCTTTGTTCTGCCAAATGCTTGCTTTCTATGGTTTGTGCAGCATGGCCAAACTCTTGTTCTGACAGAAATCCGGACCGCTTTTCCCCCAGCATAACCAGATGCTTCAGTCTAGCAGGTCTGTGCTCAGCTAAAGCCTCATCCAGCAAATCACCGAAATTGGCGTATTCCGATATCAGATCATGGGTAATGACTATATTTAGGTCAGCATTTTCGACTAGATAGGCGATTTCGGGCGACTTGAAACGTGCATTCATTGGCACAACAACTGCACCAATTAACTGCGCGCCAAATAAACAGGTTACATAGTCAGGGCAATTGGCCATCAACAAACCAACATGGTCTCCGGGCCTTATTCCCAACCCCAGCAGGGATCTCGCCCTTACCGATGCGGCAGCCAATAATTCGGTATAGGTCAGACGGCTATCGGGAAATATCAAGGCGTCGTTATCGCCCCAGTAACTGACCGCCCGCACCAGCAGGTCGCCAAATGTTGTGACATTAATCCAAGACAAACTCAATTCCTCTAAGCAGAGTATAGCAACGATAAACTAGCCGTCGACTTCCTATCAACTAAGAATGGCCGCCTTTAATCACCATCGTTTCCCCCGTCATCCAACTGGACGCAGATGAGGCCAGAAAGACTACCGCAGGAGCGATATCCTCGGGCGTGCCCACTCGTCCAAGGGGGATCCCGAGTTTTTTCCCCAGGCCGGGGATATCTTTTTCTTCCAGCTTTAAGAACTCGAGAAATACTTCTGTAGGTATAGGCCCAGGCGAGACACCATTAACCCTGATATTATAGCGTGCCAATTCTGATGACAGTGTCTGAGTCAGGTTATCCACCCCCGATTTTGCGACTGCATAGGGTCCATTAAAAGGAGATGCCCTTCCTGCAGCAGCAGAACTGATATTAATGATGGTGCCGCCACCCTGCTCCTTCATAATCGACGCTGCGGCCTGTGCCCCCGACCAGACGGCTTTCAAATTCAAGTTGAGTTGGAAATCCCATTGCCGTTCAGGCATTTGTAACAGCGTCCGGGGAACCCGGTCATCTGCCCCGCCGGCATTACTGACCCAACAGTCGAGTCGACCGAAACTGTCCAGCGCAGTCTCAGCGAGCTTTTGCACCTGAGCTAGCTCCATGACATCGGTTGTTACCGCAAGGGCTCTCTGTCCTAACGCCTTGATTTTTTCAGCAACCGCTTCAATCTCCTCAGTCCGCCGCGCAGCCAGCACTACATCGGCACCCGCTTCAGCCAGCCCCAGGGCGATACCCTCGCCAATACCCCTACCCGCACCGGTCACTACGGCAACCTGCCCATCTAAACGAAATCGATCCACAATATCTTTCATGACATCCCTTTTAATAATGAGTTTAGTTTTAATTAAACTAAATCGTTCGGTTTCAGCTATGGCTGTTTAAAACCCAATGAGGGCCTACCCCTCCAGATCACCGCAAGTCCAACTAACTAATCTTATCAAAAGCCAGATCCAGGCCAGATAGCCCATGTAACAATGCATTGGCTGCAAAGGTCGGTGAACTACCCCCTTCTACCAGTCTAAAATTCTCGAGCCTTTCCAGAATGACTCTAAAACCAATATTCATCTCCCGTCTGCTTAAAGCAGCACCAAGGCAATGATGAACGCCCTTACCAAAGGCGACCTGGTCTTTCAGATTATCGCGCATAAGATCAAATTTTTCCGGTTCGGGGAACTGATTTTCATCCTGATTTGCAGAAGCAAAGCGAGCAAATAGGATGGCATCCTTGGGAATAGTCACACCGTGCATCTCAACCGTTTCGTTCGCCCGCCTGAACATATTGGACGAGGGGCTGGAGATACGAAGCACCTCCTCTACCAATCTCGATATCATCTCTGTAGACGGGTTTTCACGAAGCAGGGCATATTGGTCCGGATTTTCTATTAATAACCAGATTCCCTCTGTCAGCGACGCAGAGGTGGTTTCATTGCCAGCCACCAAAATTTGTGAAATCATCGATAGTGACTCAGCCACAGACAGTTGCTCGTCGCCATCTATGCTGGCATTAACCGTTTTTGACAGGATATCATCCTGAGGATGAAGGCGACGCTCCTCTATTCTAGCTGCGAAATAGTGTTGGAATTCAAGCATATCTTTAGCGGCCTGAATTAACCCATCCCGATCCAACTGCTGGCTCAAATTGCCAATAAACGCTTCGGTCCATTTGCGAAAAAGCGCAATATCAGACATAGGTGCACCCAATTGAGAAACGATAACCCGTAACGGCAACTGCACGCCAAAAGACGATAGGAACTCACATTTGCCATCCTCTATGAACTGGTCAATCAACTCATGTGCGGTGTTTTCAATAAAGGGTTCCAGCGCTTTAAGATTGGCAGGTGAAAATGCCTTGTCAACGAATTTTCGATATCGCCTCTGCAATGGCGGATCCTGGGTTAACATGGTTGCAACCTGAGGATACCCCTGCTCCATGATTTCGAGGATTTCTGCATCCACAGTCGAACTCAATGCTCGTGTTGAACTCAGCATTTTACTGGAAAAAGTAGTATGGTCCGTCGCCATCCTGACAACATCTTCATATCGGGATATAAAGAAGATACCGCTAACCGGATCCTGAAAAACCGGTGCTTCATGACGCAACCGACGATTCATTCCCCAGGGTTGTTTCAATAACTCAGGATGCATCGGGTTGAGTTGGTGCAAGGGGCAAGCCAATGCCTCAGTTAGAACGTCCGTACCCGATTCTGTCATAAAAGCCTCCAGTTTATGGAACCAATGTGGAAAGACCCAGGTAATAACCCTTACCACAGTCCAGTTTCATTCAATACCATCCCATACCATCATCGTTTCATCAAAAACGCCGTTAACTCTTTGAGTCTATCGGCTTAACAGGCGTCAATTCATCAAACAAACCCAAACTTATCTCTAGTCTGCGGTCTAGCCACCTGATTGCGACGTGCAATCCCGGTGCGCTTGCAGTTTAACTTGGTGCTGACAAAGCGGTGTTTAGACGCTCCATCATCCTGAACAGATCCAGTTCATCGGCGCACACTTAGCTACCCACACTTAGGAGACAAGAGTATAGTATTTAAAGCGCATATTGAAATCATAGTCCAATCGGAGGAGAAATGAGTCAGCAATACCTGGTTAGCAGCGATGCCGAAAGAAAGGATATGATCTCGAGGATGAGATCGGGCGACAGAACCATTTCCAACAAGAAGATCGCAGAAATATTTGCCATTGATCCCTTTATAGATGCCTATGACTTAGACCTCGACGAACTGGATCCTTCCCATCCCGCTCTGTTCGCAAACGACACGATATGGCCTCACTTCGAGCGGCTACGTAACGAAGACCCAATCCATTTTCACGAAAACTCAATGATGGGACCCTATTGGTCAGTCAGTAAGTATCAGGACATCATGTATGTAGACTCCCATCATGAGTTGTTTTCTTCGCAACAACAAAAAGGCGGGATCGCGCTTGGAGGCGTTGCTCGCGATGAGCAATATGCCCTACCCATGTTCATTCAAGAAGACCCTCCTAAACACGATGCCCAGCGTAAAGTCGTGACGCCCTTGTTTATACCCCGACAGTTAACTGACCTGGAGCCGTTAATCCGCAGCCGGGCAGCGGAGATCCTCGATCATTTACCCCGTAATGAAGAATTTAACTGGGTCAGGAGCGTATCTGTTGAGCTCACCGCACAAATGCTGGCCACCCTTTTCGATGTCCCCCAGGAGGACCGACATAAACTGATTGATTGGTCGGATACCATTCAGAACCTGGCAGATCCGGAGTTTTTTGACTCAGTAGACGAAGGTTTCCAGACCCTATTTGAGTGTCTGGCTTATTTCCAGGCCTTGTACGAACAGCGGAAAAAGGAACCCCCGAAATTCGATCTCATTTCGATGCTGGCCCATGATGAATCAACCAACAATATGGAACCGATGGAATTACTCGGCAATGTCATGCTACTGATTGTCGGCGGTAACGACACCACTCGGAACTCAATTTCAGGCGGCGTGCTGGCGCTCAACCAGAACCCGGGCGAATACCAGAAGCTAACCCAAAACCCAGCCCTGGTAGCCTCCTTGGTTCCTGAGATTATTCGCTGGCAAACACCCGTTGCCCATATGGCAAGAACAGCAAACCAGGATGTTGAACTGGGCGGCAAGCTCATCAAGAAAGATGACCGCGTCTGCATGTGGTATATCTCCGGTAACCGGGATGAAGATATGATCACACGGGCCAGTGAATTTATTATAGACAGAGCTAACCCGCGCCAGCACACTGCCTTTGGTTATGGTGTGCATCGCTGCGTGGGTAACCGGTTAGCAGAAATGCAACTCAAGGTCATATGGGAGGAAATTCTTAAACGCTTTGGGAAAGTAGAAGTCACCAGCGAGCCTACATTGCTCGCATCCAACTTCATCCATGGTATCAGGGATCTGCCGGTCACGCTCCGCGATTAAACAAGATCTGCTGACACATTAAACAGGTAAATGAATCAACTCATAACAACATTGCCCAGACGGCGCTGTTTAACTATAAGGAACCATAATGCAAGAATTCGCCGGCAAAGTAGCAGTAATAACAGGCGCCGCAAGTGGTATCGGGCTTGCTCTAACTGAAAAGTGTCTGGATGAGGGCATGCAGGTAGTCATGGCAGATATCGAAGCACCCGCCCTCGACAAAGCAGCCGGGAAACTGCGCGAGCAGGGACACAATTCTATTCTTACGGTACCCACTAATGTCGCCATACTTGAACAGATAGAGGCTCTGTGCCAGAAAACAACAGATCAATTCGGTGAGGTACACCTGCTGTTCAACAACGCAGGCGTCGGTGGCGGCGGAAATTCATGGCAAGCGACCAGCAAAGATTGGGAATGGGTTTTAGGGGTTAATCTCTATAGCGTAATCCATGCGCTGAGGGTATTCGTTCCACAAATGAGCGCTCAGGGCAATCACTGCCATATCGTCAACACTGCTTCAGTCGCCGGACTACTCGGGGGGGTAACCAACGCAACCTATGCCGTAACAAAGCATGGCGTGGTCGCACTGACGGAGATACTCTATCGAGATCTGGATCAGCAGGGCTTGCCTATAGGTTGTTCCGTGCTCTGCCCGGGCCTCATTAATACCAATATCCTGACCAGTGGCAGGAACAGGCCCGCAGCGCTGGTTAACCAGCAACCCGACCCGGTTCCTAATGCACAGCAGACAGAGGCCTTCACTCAATTCGCAGCCATGCTGCAACAAGGGATGCCGACTTCCGAGGTGGCCGACATTGTCTTTAACGGGATTAGGGAAGAGCGTCTATACATCCAAACTCATGATTCCTTTAATGAGGCCATACTCCATCGAGCCCAGAACATCATGGATGGGACGAACCCTGAGACACCAGGGACTTTAGTGTGATCAACCTATGCCAGGCTCATGCAAAAGGAAAATAGTTATCCTGACTGATGCTAATGACACACAATTATCCTGACGGGTGATAAAGACCCATAATGATCCTGACGGGTGCTAATGACCCATAATGATCCTGAGTAATGCC
>CAZGCW010000207.1:0-6881 GCA_964524295.1 uncultured Pseudomonadales bacterium | reverse complement strand
CGGGATTAAGACGTTAACCGGCTAAGAGGCGGATAAGTATGGCTATCCAAGTGCGCAACAGGTCACGTTATAGCGGTTGGTTTGTCCATCGTTTAATTCAAACGTAAATCAAATTACCCGAACGCGATCCATGGCGACGAAAATTCGGATTTTGCTACAAACGTTTTCACACAGACCTGCAATTTCTAAAGATAAGGGCATGGGGGTTCTCCTTTATCTCAGTTATCTATCGAATGGCTCATTCGCGGATGCTTGTTTGAGAGCGCGTGAGCGCAATCCATAACCAAGATTTCTTCTTTAGAGGATGAGGTCCTAAGACTAATTATCACCATAACAATGGCGCTAAAAATTAGACCTGCGAACACTTCACTGATGAAATAATTTGTGCTGTAGAAATCATTTACGAGATAAACAGCGAAAGCGGAAATAGTACCAACCACCATGGCCGCAATGGCCCCCTCGGCAGTTGCTCTACGCCACAACATTCCCAAAAAAAGAGGCACAAAAAAGCCCGAAGCCAACATCGAAGCAGACAAAACCACTAGCCAAAAAATTCCCAATGGCTGCATTTCAGCGATCATCCAGATTATAACCCCGACGACCAATACACCAGTCCTTGCGCCATGCATCTCAGTAAACCAGGCCGGCATATTTATACGTTGGATAACATGTCTCGATACAGTTTGACCGGTAATCATTAATACTGTCGAACAGGTCGATAGAGCAGCGGAGGCAATACCTGCGAGTGCAAGCGCGCCAACAACCACAGGGAAATGGTCTACGGCCATCACAACATAGTAATAAGCTCCTTGTTCTAAGTCAGGTTCCAAAACACGTCCTGCTAACCCCAGCGGAACAGTCGCTGTATAGATAATTAGTGTCATCGCCACACAAATCGGTAAACAAATAACAATATCCTTTTCAGTTCTTGCTGCTAAAAACCGTGACACTAAGTGCGGTTGCACTGGTATAGCAAAAAGCCAGACCAACTGTCCTAAAACTGCGAACCAGGGAAGGCTGGGAGTAGTCCACATGAAAATATCAGGCAACTCGGCAATCCGTTCCCAGCCAAAATTTGTGTTACCTGCTCCTGCAGCCGATATGCTCAGCGGCACGGCAACCAACAGTCCTAAAATCAAAATTATGAACTGGATTCCATCCGTACGAATAACTCCTAACATTCCACCCAGAAACGTATATGAAACGACAACTACACTAATGATAAGAAGTGAGTTTTCATAAGGCACATCCAGAAGGGTAGAAATAATGCTGGCCAGAGCAATGAACTGGGCAACCAGCACAGGGATATAAGCGAAGGCGACGATGATGGAACTAACAGACCTAACCGTCTCACCCCGTCTCTGGAATCGGTAGTAAAAAACGTCCGTGAGATCCATTATTTCGTAATGGTTAGATAATCGGCGTACCCAAATGCCTACAAAACCAATGCACAAAAGGTAGCCCATACAGGTTGGGAAATAAGCAGCCCACATGGCGTAACCGTTTTCTCCGCTAGCATTAGTTGCGCCCAGAAAAAGACCCGCGCTGACGTTGGACGCCATAAAAGTCCCGACCAACATATACCAGGACATTCGCCCTGCAGCGGAGTAATAGTCCCTGGTATCCCTTATGCTCTGACTGGAGAAAGCTCCGATGGCAAGACTAAGTATTACCAAACCGAAGAGAGATAAAGAGAGGACATCCATTATTTTGTCCGCTCTTCATCATCTGGTTCAGGTTCGCCAATATTCTTCAATCTGACATAAGTCAGGACGAACGATGTGAGTATCGTCCCAACCCACAAAAGTAGTTGTGCTTGCAACACCCAATCAATATGAGCCCACGGAAAAAACCAGTCCCACATCGGGTTCTAACGCCTGACTATCAGTCCAAACATCTAATCATTAGACATCTGCTGAATAAGCTTTGGCAGACCAGTGGCTCTGCCGGGGCAGTGAATGTGGATTCGAGTATACGGTGCTGATGGCTCCAGTCAGTGAGCGGATTCATGATGCGGAAGTGGAAAACTCCCGGAGAAGATCTAGAGATCTCTTTTAAGGCCACTTTATCAACTATCCAGTTTAAAAATTCGTTAGTGCAATTTCTCAATTGGCAACTGCCAGCATACTATAATCCAGGACCTCTTTTGTTTTCTTCATTGTGTACCTTTTAGTCCGTCAAAGTACCGACTTAATTGCGGTACAGGATGCTGTTACTGCTGAGCTACCTGTTATCTTCGACGGTAACTCGGGGAGATTTCCGTTTTCTTATCCAAGCTGAACGCCAGAAAGAGGTGCTTTAGTTTCATTATTGACAGCCTGCTTTTGTTCCTGAGGAAAACATTCAGGAATTCCTGATTGGGCCGATAAAAAAAACTATTGCAGCGAACTCAATGATAGTGAAACCTATTCCTGAATATCCAACTCACTAAGGGACCCGACGCAAATGAAAATATGGTATCAAAGCTACGTTGACTATGAGAATGGAAAATCTTATTGGGATGCTTTGCGTGTTCATCTGGATCAATCCTGCGCTTCAGAAACAACTATTGATATACGAGGAATAACTCCCTTCGATAGTTACGCCCATCCATTGGTTGAATTTCGCTGCGCTCGAGAAATGATTTGCAATGCCGTACATGCAGAACGCGAAGGTTATGACGCAGTAATCGTTGGCCATTTTCAAGATGCGGGGCTGTATGAAGCCAGGGCAGCTGTAGATATTCCGGTCATTGCTCTAGGTGAAGCCACCATGCTCTACAGTTGTCAATTAGCTCAGAGATTAGGGATCGTTACGATAAATCCTCGATTTATTCCTTGGTTTCATCACCAGATTAATAAATATGGCCTGAAAGATCGGGTAGCAGGGGTCCATGCGATGACCTTTGAGCCTGGACAAATCCTGGAAGCATATGGCTCGGACAAAAAAGCCGAAGAGGTGAGAGTACTATTTGAAGAGCAAGGCAGGCCTCTCATTACGGCTGGAATAGATGCACTAATCCCCGGCGGCGGGATACCTATGCTATTGTTTTCAAAGTTTTACAATCACACAATAGAAACAGCGCCGGTGATTAACGGGATACCTATAGCGGTCAAGATGGCAGAAATGGCTATCAGCCTAAAACAGCAGACCGGTCAGGGCGTTAGCCGCACATCTGATTATGTGAAAGCACCCCAAGAAGTCATCGAAGAGTTTTTGGCCCATCCGAAAGGTCTTTAGGCTCCAAATTACAAACAGATCATTAACGTAAGAGAGCGGCTTCTGGTCAGATAAAAAGGTTAGCTCAGGGCTGACTTAGCTGGTTATTACCGAAACTGGTTGATGGCGTGCTTTTTTCTATTTACACGATACTTTCATTCTTAATTGTGGTTTGCCGTCAGTTGTAAGTTGATTACACTAACATGTGTTCAACTCATCGAGTTAGATCAACCAAAAGGAAATAATTCAGAGGAATAATGAACAGAGATAAGCTCAAAGCCTTGCGAGACAAATACAGCGAGGCAGCGTCTAGCGAGGTGGATCGACCGGAGCATCAAGCAAGCATGATTGACCCATCAATCATGTCTTCGGGTGTGCGGACATTGGTTGACGCCCCCTATCAAGAGAGTCTGGAGGGATTAGATATTGGTTTAGTCGGCGTCCCTTGGGATCTTGGTGTCACACATCGACCCGGTGCACGTTTTGGTCCTAAAGGGATTCGCGATATGTCAATGATCGTTGGACCATACAATCACAATACAGGGGTTAATCCGTTTAGCCTTTGTAAGATTGCTGACACAGGTGATGTTCCCATTCGCAAATATTCTCATGATGAAGGTGTCAAAGACATTGAAAATCATTATCAAAAGATAAAGGATGCTGGAGTGATCCCTGTGTCAGCCGGCGGAGACCACTCCATTACCTATCCAATTATGAAGGCACTAGGTCGCGATGAGCCTATTGGCATGGTCCACTTTGATGCTCATTGCGACACGATGGGTTCATTAGATGATTTCAAATTTCACCATGGCGGCCCATTCCGGCATGCCGTGCTTGATGGTGTCTTAGATCCGGAACGTTGTATTCAAATTGGTATCCGTGGACCAGCCGAAATATTTTGGGAGTTCTCTGTAGAATCAGGTATGACAGTCATTCATATCGAAGATTTCGTGGAAATGGGTGTAGACGCTGTGATCAAAAAGGCGCGAGAGGTAGTTGGTGAGGGGCCTACCTACATCACCTTTGATGTTGATGGGCTGGATCCGGTTTATGCGCCGGGTACTGGGACTCCAGAAATCGGTGGGCTTAGCACCCGCGAAGCTCAGGCGGTGTTACGTGGTTTGCGTGGCCTAAATATTATTGGTGGCGATCTAGTTGAAGTCTCGCCCGAATATGACTCTACAACCAATACTGTTCAAGTTGGAAAACAAATCCTGTTTGAAATTCTTTGTCTTACGGCTGAATCGATATCCTCTTCCCGTCTTTGAATACGGTTTTGAGTGCGGATAGATGTATCTAGATCTGGGGCGGCATCGTTCCCACTCAATAGTTAACTAGATTTAAATTATAACTATATCAATATCTTAGGTATAATTTATAGGACTTCGTAACTCTTCCCGTATCTCTTTCCCCTTTAATGATCTATCCCTTTGTTTCTTCCATGGCATAGCAATAACTAGTTACAAACTTTGAAGCACTAGATAGCGATAGCGCCAAGCATACGACTTGACGATATCTACCGAGAAACCAACGGATGTAACTTGAGTCGAAGATATTCAAAAAGTAATTCATTTGTAAAAGAAGTAGAAAGACGATCGGATAGGAAGCTGCTCATCAGCAAGCGTTAATGAACTAATGTTTCTCTTGGACTTTCCGTTTCGGCTTCCATTAGCCAACAAAATCGGGACGATCCTCGCCTTGAGTGACAAGCACCAAAGTGTCCACTACTGCTGTTTCCATGTGGGTATCCCCCGGCTCAACGAAATAACACCCTCCCTCCGAAATTAGTACTTGCCCTTCTTCATCAGTTTGAATTTCCATTTCTCCTTCCAGCACCATTACCTGTACCCACTTTGGATGGGTATGCATCGGGATACTCATTCCTTTCGGCATTCTAAAAAAAGCCGACCGTGTGTCATAGGCACCTTCCCAAACGACGCTTTTATTCATAACTGTTCCGCCCCGAACCGTCGATGCTTCCCAGGACAAAGTCTCTTTCTTAAAATATTTGGTCATATTACTGTTCCTTGCATAACCTACTTAATTTTATGGAACACAATGCTTTTGTCATAGAATCCATTGCCCGTTTTAGTGGCATCCAGGTCACGGATATTCAGCGGATTTATTGACATTTTAAAGACCATACTAGATCATTTGATCTAGTATGCACTATTTGAAATTGGAGAAAACTGTAGTCAAGTGACGTCAATATATTGATACTTGATAGGGAAAAATCGTTAATTACTACCCCAATAATTTCAAAGTGGTTTGCAATAGAAACAGCTCGGCTTATCGCTAGGAGAACAAATTTAAAAGGGTGCGGTTCTAAATAGCGATA
Source organism: uncultured Pseudomonadales bacterium (assembly GCA_964524295.1). GTDB lineage: Bacteria > Pseudomonadota > Gammaproteobacteria > Pseudomonadales > Azotimanducaceae > UBA9926. Next base: position 1,345 of record CAZGCW010000207.1, on the reverse strand, counting down.
GGGTATTATTATTGTGTATGAACTTGCTCTACTTACGTGTATAGATAGCAGGTTTTCAGTGTTTAATGGGAGGATATATGACTAATCGGATTATCAAATTTAATTCGGCATTAGTGGCAACTATTTTCGCTTTGTTGTTGCCAGTTGGTGGCACGGCAGCTGTGATGGAAGAAGTTGTTGTTACTGCGCAAAAACGTGAGCAGAATATTCAGGATGTAGGTATTGCGATTACTGCCTATACAGGAGACCAGTTAAGCGAACTGGGTATATCGGATCCGGATCAGCTTGATGCCATGGTGCCTGGCTTGATGGTCACAGATTTTGGTATGACGACAACCACAGTAATGACACTCCGAGGGTCCACTCAGCTGGATTTTGCTGATCACCAGGAACCTCCCGTCGCCGTATATATTGATGGCGCTTATAACAGCTATATTGGGGGAGTTGGCCAAAGTTTTTTCGACGTCGACCGCGTTGAGGTTTTGAAAGGACCGCAGGGAACGTTGTTTGGCCGTAATGCCACGGGTGGTCTCGTCCATTTGCTCACGAACAAACCTACCCAAGAGACAGAGGGGTATGTAGAGGCAACGGTGGGTGAATTCCATCTGCAACGTATTGAAGGTGCCATCAGTGGCTCCTTAAGCGACAGTCTCTCGGCGCGTGTGTCTGTGCTGATAGATCAAGACGATGGATATGTCGAGAATATAATCGGAGGCGCCGATACTCCGGAGACCGACAGTAAGAATCTGCGACTGCAGTTCTTATACGAGCCAAGTGATGACTTCAGCATGCACGTATCGGCACGTTGGAACGATGAGGGAGGCAACGGGGCCACCTACCATGCTGTCCCTGCCGCACTAAATTTCCCGGCGCTATCTGGTGCTGATCTTGTTGCAGGATCTAACGGCATACTAGGCTTATTTGGTATACCCGATGACCCTAATTTCATTATCCCTGCTGTAGGGGAGGGTGATGGCTTGATTCGGCGCGCTAGTGGGCAAACCATGATTGATGGTTGTTCGCACCCCTTGAGTGCTGGCGCATACGTTCCCGGCGGTATTGATTGCTTCGGTAGTGCTGTTTCAGACGATGACCCGCTAACTGCCGAGATCAATGAAGTCGGCGATTTTTCTCGTGAATCTAGCGGGATAACCCTGACCTTCAACTGGCAACGTGGCGATTACGAGTTCGTCAACATTGTCGATTACACGCAAGTGGAAAAGTATTATTACGAAGACACCGATGGAACACCCGCCCGGACATTTGAGTTCTATCAAGATGTAGATTCGTGGCAGCTGTCGGAAGAATTTCGCGTCCACTGGGAAGGTGAGACCTCTCGCTGGGT
>CAZGCW010000206.1:0-6979 GCA_964524295.1 uncultured Pseudomonadales bacterium | reverse complement strand
TCAAGAATGATGACATCCACATCAAGAGAACAGCTCTTGGCAATCATTTTCTGGTTACTGCCTGGTACAGAAAGTTGGCATCTTCGTAGGCGGTTTGACATGTGGAGTCCTAGATTGAAACCTGATTAGTAGGGATAAATTGGATAATTTTAAAATTAGGGATTATTTGGATAATCTTAAAATTGACTGATGGATTAGTGTGCCATTTGTCAAGGATGAAACCAACCGAGATAATGAATACAATGGATTATTCGGCTGATGTGTGAAAAAGAATTTCCTAAAGGCATCTTTTAAATAAATCAAATAACCGTTCCCAGTGTCTTTCTGCTGCTGCTTTATCGTATTTTCCTTCGCGTTGCGGGAACACAAATCCGTGCTGCGTTCCGGGATACCATTCGATTCGATAGTTGGCACCACTCACCTGCAGGTGTTGCTCTAGGTTTTCTATCATCTCCGCGGGAGCCCATTCATCGGTTTCTGCGCAACCTATGTAGACTTCTCCCGGGATTTTATCAGCGGTTAGGTGGGGAGAATCAGGCTCGTTAGTGAATAGCTTTATTCCGTGAAAGGAAGCAGCGGCTTTGATTGTGTGACCGAGTTCAGCGGCGGCAGCGAAGGCAAATGGACCGCTCATACAGTAACCAACACATCCAGTTGGTCCCTGTCGTGCATAAGGATCTTCATCACTGAAGCCAAGCAGTTCTTTCATATCATTAATGACCATGGCATTGCTCAAACTGTTCATGTGGCTGAACATAAGCTCACGATTTCCCGGTGTGTTACTTGTTAACCCGTCGCGACTGCGACGGTAATAAAGATTGGGTAGCATGACATAATAGCCGACGCTGGCAATCCGTCGAGCCATATCATGAAGTTCCTCTCGTTTACCTGGCGCATCCATCAAAAAGAGGACGGCCGGATGGGGGCCCTTGGTTTCGGGATGGCAGATGAAGGTATTCATGAGGCCATCAGAGGTAATGATGTCGAGCTCTCTTTCAAGCATATTTCGTAATCTCCAAAATTAGAAATACATCTATGCTGATTGTAGCTGGGTGTGGGTGAATATGGCAGGTTTTTGGGACGATGTTGATAACGTGGGGGCGGTTGTTATTCAGGCCTGGATATCGCCCGATCTGGATTCATAGTAAACTTTACTGTCATACGAACTATAAATGGACTGGATCGATGGCGGAACGAGTGACTGCGGCGGGCTTGAAGGTGGCCCAGGTATTATATGACTTTATGGAAGAACAGGTCTTGCCAGACCTGGGTCTTTCTTCTGAAACATACTGGGCTGGTTTGGCCGCGATTTTGGATGAGTTTGTGCCGCGTAATATAGCCTTGCTTGAAGCGCGCGATTTGCTGCAGGAGAAACTGGATGACTGGTATAAGGATCAGCTTGGAAAACCGATTGCTCTCGATGAGTATCATGCATTTTTGCGGGAAATTGGTTATATCCTGCCGGAAGTCAGTGATTTTAGAATTTCCACTGCGAATGTCGATGCTGAAGTAGCCCAGATCGCTGGACCCCAACTTGTGGTCCCCATTATGAATGCCCGTTTTGCGCTTAATGCAGCCAATGCGAGATGGGGCAGTTTGTATGATGCTTTGTATGGCACTAATGTCATACCTGAAAACAAAGGAGAGGAGAAAGGGCACAGTTATAATCCTGTCCGGGGAGATAAGGTCATTGAATTCGCGGCCCAGTTTTTGAATGCACATGTGGGGTTAAACGGAGCAAAGCATGAAGCCGTCTGCCGATATTTTGTGGAAGAGGGTCGTTTACTGACTGACCTTGATACGAATCAAGTCTGTGGTCTCGCGGTACCGGATCAATTTGTTGGTTATTGTGGAGAACCCGATCAGCCCTCAGCTATTCTCCTCGTTCATAATAATCTGCATATTGAGATACAGATAGACCGCACTGACGATGTGGGTCAGCATCAACCAGCAGGGGTAAAAGATGTTTTGATGGAATCAGCGGTCACGACGATTCAGGATTGTGAAGATTCTGTGGCTGCTGTCGATGCCGAGGATAAAACACTCGTGTACGGTAATTGGCTTGGGCTGATGCGAGGAACCTTGTCCGAAGAATTTATAAAGCAGGGTGTTGAGGTTCGACGCACGCTTAATGCGGATCGCGTATACAATGCGGCACAGGGTGGCGAAAGGGTTGTTCCTGGGCGAAGTTTGTTGCTGATTCGAAATGTAGGCCACTTGATGACCAGCGAAGCCGTTTTGCTCTCTGATGGCAGTGAAATTCCTGAAGGAATCTTAGATGGCTTTATCACCAGCACGATTGCGATGTACGATTTAAATGGATCTAGTCCTATTCAAAATTCCCGAACGGGAAGTGTGTATATTGTTAAGCCAAAGATGCATGGCCCGGATGAAGTATCTTTTACCGTGGATTTGTTCTCGAGTATTGAGTCGGTACTGGGATTACCTGTAAACACTTTGAAAATCGGTATTATGGATGAAGAAAGACGAACTACCCTCAATCTTAAAGCCTGTATCGAGAGAGCCAAGGAACGGGTTATTTTTGTTAATACAGGTTTTTTAGACAGGACAGGTGATGAGATCCATACCAGCATGGAAGCCGGTCCGATGGTTCCCAAGACAGTGATGAAGCAGCAGGCTTGGATTGGTGCGTACGAGGATTGGAATGTCGATATTGGCCTGGCTAGTGGGTTTAGTGGGCGTGCTCAGATAGGCAAGGGCATGTGGGCAATGCCCGATGAAATGGCTGAAATGATGGCGGTCAAGGTGGGTCACCCCGAAGCTGGGGCCAACTGCGCTTGGGTCCCTTCACCCACAGCCGCGACGCTACACGCCATACATTATCATGAAGTCAGTGTGTCAGGTCGGCAGAGCCTACTCTCCCAACGTCCCCAAGCAGAACTGGCCACTTTGCTTGAGCTACCGCTCCTGAAGGGAGAGAACCTGACTTCTGCCCAAGTGGCTCGAGAACTGGAAAACAATGCCCAAGGGATACTAGGTTATGTGGTACGTTGGATAGATCAGGGCATTGGTTGCTCCAAAGTTCCTGATCTCAATAATGTCGGGTTAATGGAAGATCGGGCCACCTTGAGGATATCTTCTCAACATATAGCCAATTGGCTGCATCATGGTATTTGCACTGAAGCTGAAGTATTAGCCGTTATGAAGAAAATGGCTGTCGTAGTAGATGAGCAGAATGCAGATGATGAAGGCTATAAGCCCATGTCCAGCGATTTTGATAAAAGCATCGCGTTTCAGGCTGCTTGTGAACTGGTTCTCGAAGGAAAGCGACAACCTAACGGTTACACGGAACCCGTACTGCACTTAAGACGCAAGCAGGCAAAAGAACAAATGCGCTAAGTTTGATAACTCGTTCTAATCACGTTTTGTCGATAGTCAGGAGATCAACCACTGCATTAATTGGTAAGCAGTTGATTCAGGTCTGAATCCAAATACAGAGATTCAGCGGTGCCGTGCGCGCTTGTGTGAAATGGGCTCGCCCTCGGACATTGGGCCTATCCGGCTAATTTTGTTGCCGTCGTATTGGTAGACGGGTTCAATCGATCGCTAAGCGCGTTTCTTGATGGTTTCTAGACAGCTTGTAAAAACTGGATCTAATTTCGCTCTGCTTTAACCCTTACTGCGAACCCTTACTACGAACCCTTTTCCGGTTTTCTGCTTAATATCCGTGCCTGGAAGCGCTGCCTTCTGAGTACGGATCGTTGGTAATTAGTCGTCAAAATTTTGACAAAAAAGCACTCTCTAAACCTTTTGTTCCACAATAAATCAATATAAATCAGTACCTTAATCTAATTTTTAGATCTTGGCACGATGTGTGCTTTTAATTTTGTCGTTAGATTTAATGCGATTAATTTTATTTGCGGTAAATGATTGGAACAGGAGTTTTCTAATGTTAGGAAAAAACTTCATATTGGTTTTAGGTGCGGTCTGCCTCTTGGCGGGACTTGACTGGAGCTCATCGGTGACTGAGCAATCAGATGCCATCAGTCGAATCTCCTCAGGGGAAGACGTGCAAGCCCTAAACCTGAAAGCCTTCAAGCTAGATGAGGTTAGTTTTAGCCGGGAATGGAGACAGAAAGCGGATGAACAGATCGTTAATGGAAAGAGCTTGTTGGTTAAGGATCTTTCGATTAATGCATCACAGTTTGGTGAAGCGCGCTTGAGTCGACTCCTCTGGGAGGATCCGCCCCCAGCTGCTAATGCACCACTTTATTTACGGCGTGAGGTGTTGGCACGATATCTTTGGGATGAAGTGTCGCAACCAAGTGGAACTCGTTTAAGTCGACTTTTATGGGAAGACCTGCCTGATCCTGCGACTAATACCGCACTGTATTTCCAGGATAAGTTACTCGCAAGGTATCTTTGGGATGAAGCTCCGCTAAATGATCAACCCAAGTTAAATCGCCTGTTATGGGAGGACATGCCGGACACAACAACGAATACGGAACTTTTTCCTCAGGATCAACTACTGGTTCGCTATTTGTGGAATGACCATGAATGGCAGGGAGTCGAGTCCCAGAAAGCGGTTTTTGGCGTTGAAGTTCCTGATGATTTGGCCTGGCAGTCTATTTACCAGGGAGCAGGTAGCCGCTTGCAGCTCGCATCTGTTGATCAAAAAACTAAAGATTCGAAGCTGAAGGCTTTCCCTGAATCCAGTTCTATGGTTTTAATGGGAAGCGACATGTCGGCATTGCTCGCACATTTGGACGAATTAAATATCGAAGTTGATGATCAGGAAGACGTGCTTGGAGCAGATGTTGCAAAAGTGTCACCGTTGCAGCTTGCTCAGCTTTCACCTGAGATAATTGTTGCAGCTGTGCCAGAAGGTCGAGTTGTTTCTGCCGGTCTGACTTATTCGGTTAAAGGAGAGCCGACACTTCATTTTAATCAACACACGGTTAAGTGGGTCCTTTTAAATCAGGGAATGGAAGCGCTGACATTAATTGATGTCGATTTTTCCTGGCCCCAGGAAATAGGGCAGCCAGAGGCTGTGCTGGTAAATGGCGAAAAGTATTTCTTTTCGATTACGGAGCAAGGTAAAGCCAGCCTTGAATTGCCGGAGCACGCGGTTGAATCGGTAGTCGCACCCGAACAAACTCTGGAATTGTCTATCGAGTTTAATCAAATCCTGGAAAAGGATGAGAACCTATTTAGTTTTAATGCGACATTCTCTAATGATCTTAATTTAGAATTTAAGCCAAAGAACGCCTTGCCTTTTCAGGGCCGACAGCGTGATTCTTTCTTTCCGACCTTGATAGGTGCTGACCGCTTACATCAGGCGGGCATCACTGGAAAGGGCATTGGCGTTGCCATTATAGATACCGGCTCATGGGACGTACCCAGCATCTCAATGAATACTCAGGGAGAGGATCGCGTCCTCGCCTATTATGACGCTATGCAAAACGACGATCAGCATAGACCGACTGATGTAAATGGTCATGGATCACATATTGCGAGCGTTCTAGCCTCTTCAGAGAAGGTTTTTGATCTAAATGGGCAGGAAACGGGCAGTTATCATGGTATCGCACCTGATGTTAATTTGCTGGTAGTCAAAGCCTTTCAGGAACAGAGTCGCAGCACCTACTTTGATATTATCAGAGCCATTGCCTATGTCATTCGCCATAAGGATGAGCACAATATCAAGGTTATGAACCTGGCATTTCAGGGTAAGCCCATGTCTCACTATTGGCAGGACCCGATTAATCTGGCTGTAATGGCGGCATGGGATGCAGGTATAACTACGGTTGTCTCAGGTGGTAATAGCGGTCCCGACCCCATGACGATTGGTGTACCAGGAAATGTCCCTTATGTGATAACCGTGGGTGCCATGACTGATCATTATACTATGGACAATCAGCTCGACGATTACCTGGCGCCATTTTCTTCGGTAGGTCCGACCTTAGAAGGGTTCGTAAAGCCAGAAATAACAGCCCCTGGAGGACATATGATGGGCCGGCTGCCGATGCAGTCTACGGTAGCGATTGAGCATCCTGAGTTTCATGACGGCTATGATTACTATCTGATGTCAGGGACATCTCAAGCAGCAGCCGCGGCAAGTGGTGTCGTTGCACTGATGCTACAGGAAAACCCAGAATTGTCTCCTGATGATATCAAGTGCCGTTTAATGGCTTCTGCGAATGCCGCAGTGCTGGCAGATGGTTCACTTGCCTATAGCCAAGTGCAGCAGGGAGCGGGTTTGATTGATGCAGAGCGCGCTGTCGCAAGCCAGGCTAGTAATTGTGCGAATCAGGGCCTGGACTTAGCCTCGGATTTAGCTGGACGTAAGCACTTTTCAGGTCCTGTTAAGAGCATTGCGACCATGGAAGCTGATGGAAGGCAGGACGTGGACAAGGTTATTGGCGACAGGCTTGTACCTAAAGTTGGGTTCACTGCACCCGTAGAAGATCTCGATAATTGGTTACTAGCCTTTAACAATAACAGCGAATATAAAACCGAGGTATTAGAAGAGAATCAGTTTGTCTGGAATGCTCGAGATTTTGCTGCAAATGGTTTCAACTGGGATTTACAGGACCTCGCAACCAATGACGCTATTTGGCTCTTTTCTGAGGAGCAGACTAAGGAGTTCAAGCAGCAGCAGTCAATAGCATCTATACAGCGAATGAGAATTGACTTGCCGGGAAACCAGGATTTAGGGTTTTATTTTGATATGGCAGGTATGACAGCTGCAGGCTTTATCTGGAACCTTTCTACTCCGATCAATAGTGGTTTTATCTGGAACCTTTCTACTCCGATCAATAGTGGTTTTATCTGGAATCTGTCATCACCGGACAACAGTGGTTTTATCTGGAACCTGTCCTCTCCTGAGAATGCCGGTTTCATCTGGAATTTGTCGTCTCCTGAGAATGCCGGTTTCATCTGGAAACTGTAGTAAGTACAGAATGCCGGTTTCATCTTGAAAGTGTAGTAACAGGAGAAAGGGGTGATCAGCTTGAATTTT
>CAZGCW010000205.1:0-7000 GCA_964524295.1 uncultured Pseudomonadales bacterium | reverse complement strand
CGTGTTTTCTAACTGAGTTTGAACACTTTCTGAAAAGCAGCGCGTACAACCTGCAATGGTGATTTCATTGGGAATGACATTGTAGGCATCGCCAGCTTGAAACTGCGTGACGCTTAATACAGTGGGTTCCTGGGGGTTGATTGTTCTGGATACGATGGTTTGAAACGCCTCAACTATTTTTGTGCCGACAAGTATCGGATCAACAGTCAGGTGAGGCATTGCTGCATGTCCTCCCGTACCCGTTATCTTAAGGTCGAAAATATCGAATGCGGCCATCATCGGCCCTGATTTAATGCCAAACGAACCAACCGGCATTCCCGGAATATTGTGCATGCCGTAGACCGCCTCCACAGGAAAGCGCTCGAACAGGCCATCCTCAATCATAGTGCGTGCGCCGCCCTCATTCTCTTCGGCGGGCTGGAATATAAAGTGCACAGTTCCTTCAAAGTTATTTGACTGGGCAAGATGCTTTGCCGCTCCGAGTAACATGCAGGTGTGTCCATCATGGCCGCAGGCATGCATGATTCCTGGATTTTTTGACCGATGACTGAATTGATTTGCTTCTTCAATGGGTAGTGCATCCAGATCGGCACGAAGGCCAATCGCTCGGTTGCTTCTACCTCTGGTGACGGTACCGACAACGCCCGTGCCGGCGAGACCCTGGTGAATTTCAAGTCCGAATTCCTGAAGTTTTTTTGCTACAAAATCTGCGGTATCAAATTCTTTAAAGGCCAGTTCTGGATGGGCATGAATATGTCTTCGCCATTGCTGCATCTCCTCAGAAAGGGCAACGATATCATTAATCAGATTCATGCTGTTCTCCTTGTTTTGCTAGCCAGATAATAACAGAAGTTCTCATGGCAGGTGGCCGGGATTATTATTGACCAGGCCTTTTGTTTTGTTAGCCAGCATTGTAACGTGCCGGTCTGGGTGTCCCAATCGCTGCAGCGCCTCCTCCAACTGGAACAGATAGTCGCTATTGCTGCCGCTGGGTCCGCTGGCATGGCTGATTTGCTTGGCCATATCAAGCATCGGCTTAGGGCCAAGGAAGTGCTCGTTTTGCTCTGGTGCCCGGTAAGTGATCGCCTTGATGAGTTTGCCTGAGGTATCGATAACATCGACTTGCATTCTTTCGTAACCGCCCTTTTCCCTATAGTCCAGATTTGGCAGTACGACAGCTTGTGTATCTGGTCCCAGCAAGAAGATTTTACCCCAGCAACCGCCGGTTTGGCTTGGTATCAAGGTAACGACACGACCTGGAGCCGCTGCTGTTCCGCGGTGATCTGAGGAGGCTTGCCAGAAGCGTCTAACCCAGCCGTGTAGATAGCCTGTAGATTCTTTAATGAAAGGGAAGTCGGTTTTCCATATGATTGAGCCGTAGCCAAATATCCAGATCGGGTTTTTCATCGTGCTATATTACAAGGTCGTCGTTGCAGAAGCTTGTTAAAGGCTAACGGGTCGGACAGTAAATACTGACGTAGGCTAAACATGAGGTGATTAATGGGAGATATAACCCGGTACGGAATTCTTGGGTGTGGCATGATGGGCCAGGAGCACATTCGAAACCTGAAACTGCTCGAAGGTGCATCTATAGCGACGATTTGCGAGCCAGATCCGAATATGCTTAGTAAGGCTCAGTTATTAGCGCCTGACGCGCGCCTCGCCAAGGATTTGCCCGGTTTGCTGAATTCAGAAATCGACGCCTTGGTCATTTGTACACCCAATTATATGCATTGTAGTCAGTTGCTTGAAGTGCTGGACTCCTGCCCTATCCCCGTCATGGTAGAAAAACCGCTGGTTACCAGCATGGCAGACTTACACCGATTGAGTGATTATTGTAGTTCCCACAATCCAATGGTTTGGGTTGGTATGGAGTATCGTTACATGCCAGCAATTCAGGCGTTTATGGAGGAATTGCGTTCAGATAGGATGGGATCGATTTATATGTTATCTATCCGTGAGCATCGATATCCATTCTTGCCTAAGGTCGGTCATTGGAATCGTTTCAATCAAAATACCGGTGGTACCTTCGTAGAGAAATGTTGTCATTTTTTTGACTTGATGCGGTTGTTTCTTGATTCTGAACCAGTGAGGATTTACGCCTCTGCTGGTCAGGATCATAACCATTTAAAGGAAGAATATGACCAGGGTAAACCAGATATTCTTGATAATGGGTTTGTGCTTGTTGAATTCGCGGGAGGTCAACGGGCGATGCTCGACCTTTGTATGTTTGCAGAGGGCGCTCAGTATGAGCAGGAGATTTGTGCGGTCGGGTCTAGGGCAAAACTGGAATGTAAATTACCGGGTCCGAAGCTGCTTTGGGGTAATTCGCAGGTACAGCCAGAACTGGTTGTTTCGCCCAGGAAACCTATCGGCGTGAACAAAAAAGAGTTTGTAATAGATGAGACCTTGGAAAATGCAGGCTCGCACCATGGGGCTACCTATCATGAACATGTCGCCTTCCAGAAAACACTGCTTGACGATGCACCGATTGAAGTCACTATCAGTGATGGATTGATCGCAGTACTTATGGGATTGGCTGCTCAGCGTTCGGTGCAGACCGGTTCCAGTATTGCTGTTGATGTTGCGTCCCTGTCCTTGACTGAAGATAAAAGAGGGTGAACCCGGATTGAGAATTAAGTAAGCAAGCGACCTTCTGCGAGGATTGACGTGGGCCTGCTGGGTGGGGAATGGGCGATTCTTGGAGCCTAGGACCTAACTGATCCTGGTAGGCTCAATTCAAACGGTTTTGACTGAGCTTCTAGACGGTGGGAGTCCTTTTTAGAATTGAAGAGATAACAGCATCTAGGGAGATCATGCATGGAAATTACTGGCCAGGAAATGGCAGCAGGTGCGATTAGTATTACGGGAGCCCTGGGTTTTGATTTTCGATCGAAAGGGGTTGGGCCCAGACGCTTGCCAGATTGGACCAAGCCGCAGTTACCAGAGATGCTTTCAGTGATGGTGCGAATGCCCAGTGGTGTTCGTTTGGTGTTTGAAACAGACGCGCGCGAGGTCATTCTTAAGGCCTTGGTAACTAGAATTGAACAGCAAGGCGAGGCTGCGGCAGCCGTTTTTGAACTGGAATCGATGACGGGTGATAGGCGACAGGTTCAGATTCAGGGCGGTAATAAGTTGATTATAGACCCGAATGATCCCAGTATCTTTCGAGTTGAGCGGGGTCAGGTCGAGAGTGTCCTATTTGATAATCTGCCTCCGGGGCGAAAACACCTGATGGTGTGGTTGCCCCACAATGCTTACGTTGAACTGGTCGCACTACAGGCTATCGATGCAACCCTGTTGCAGCCAGGCTGTCAAACAGGGGGCCGCTGGTATCACTATGGTAGTTCGATCAGCCATTGCATGGAGGCGATTTCACCGGCCGATATATGGCCAGCGGTCGCGGCCAGGAAGGGGGGTATGTCCCTTTACAATCTGGGTTTTGGTGGCCAATGCCATCTTGACCCGTTTGTTGCCCGTACGCTACGAGACAGCGATGCTGAGTTCATATCGATCAAAGTAGGGATTAATATTATTAATATGGATTCGATGCGTGAGAGGGTTTTTCTGCCGATGCTGCACGGCTTCATCGATACCATAAGAGAAACTAAGAAAGATACGCCGATATTGCTGGTATCGCCTATATTCTGTCCTAGTGCTGAAAAGCATCCAGGGCCGACTTTTGCAAATGAGTCGGGGGTGTTTGAAACTTTTTCCGGTCACGAGCACTTGAGAGAGGGCTGCATGACGTTGGAGCAAATTCGGCAGTTGATATCGGGTTTTGTGGCGCTCAGGCAGGATAAAAATCTAACTTATCTAGATGGTTTAACCTTGTTTTCTCGAGCCGATGGAAAAGATTTGCCCGACGCACTGCATCCTAATCCAGCGGGTTATATTCGCATGGGTGACCGATTTGCAGCGGCTGTGTTCTCGAAAGGGGGTATATTGGACCAATTGAAAGGTTAATTGCCGATCCGATACCGTAGCTTGATGATCAGTGAATCCACCAGGGCGTCATCCCAGGAATCCTGGAGCTGTTCGCTGAAACTTTTATTGATGTCGCTACCCACGTTGGATCCTCTGGTGTAAACCACAAATAAATCGGATAGAGGGGCCAGTTCCCAGCGATATCTGGCCTGAAATGACAACCGGCTAATAGAAAAATCCCGTGTGCCTTTATCAGTGGCAGCAGTGGCTGTCGGGATCAGATACCCTTCGTCACTTTCGATAGACCAACGATCCCTTTCGAAGGCTTTAATGCCGATCCATTGCGCGACGACCTTGAACTGTTGTCGGGCAGAAAGAAAGTAAGAGACCTCAAAGTTAGGTCTCCAGGTCGTGGCATTGTAACGAGTAAATTCCTTGCCTGAGTAATGCAGTAACCAGCCATCCGTTTCATCAAGAACGATCTTGAGTGATACCGAGAACCGATCACTTGGGCGAAATTTAATTTCTGCATCGTATGTCAGCTTCTGCCCACCGATATCTTCCTGTCGATATTTGACGCCGGTTTCAAAAATCACCTTTTTAGCGTTGTTACTTTCCCAGTCTGCATCAAACTGCCATCGGTCCACTAGCTGATAGGCGCCATTGCCTTTGCTATCGAGGTCTTCGTACCTCCCCGGGAAAAAGTTCATGCCCATATCGAGTTTGGCGTAACTATTGAATTCCAGTTGTTTTGACATTGATAAGGCTGATCGGGTGAGCAGGCTGTCGAGGTTCCACTGTTGATGGAAGGAAATATTATCTCGAATCGAAATGAAGTTCTCGAGGCCTGAGCGTTGTCTTTCCAGACTGTATCTATAGCTCTTGGCGTTATTTCGCTGTAGATACCCAAAGTGGTTGATTTGTAGATCGCGGTCAAAGAAATCCAATTTAAGCCCATGCTTGATTCCCTGGGATGGACGATAGGCAAGGTCGGCAAATATTCCTTGACCTTTCAGTCCTTCTATATCGCTGGCAAGGCCCTGAATATCAGCCGCTAGCTTTCCTCCACCGGACAGATAGTGAGCATCAATGCCATAAGTATTTGCTGTTTCATCGGTATGACTGACTTGGGTGGCGATAAAACCAATCGACTTCCTGCCCTGATCGTTGCTTTGTTCATAAAGCAGACGTGCCGCACTGAAGTCGCGGCCTGACTGCTTGACTGTGACCGGTTGCGAATCGATCGTGCCATTGAAATCAGTCTCATTTTCGAATGCGGCGAGTACGCCATACCGAAGTGCTCCTGATTGGCCCGTTACCTTAGCGGCGCCGAGTAGTTCGCTTGGCTGATTTAGTTCTAATTTAGTTAACTCCAGATCATCCTGGTCAGGTCTCCTTGCCGGGCTACCAATACGTCTGGTATTCAGCAGGGTGATAGGTGTCCTGTATGAGCCACCACCATGTCGAGATGCTCTGGGTGAAGTGACAAAAATTTCCTGGCCTTCGAGAAAGAAAGGCCGCTTTTCTGGAAAGAAAGTTTCGTAAGACGTTAAGTTGACGACAATATCATCTGATTCTACGTTACCGAAATCCGGGTTAATAGATGAGGTAACCTGGAAGTTAGTGGTTGGACGCCAGAAAAGATCAAAGCCTGCCTTTGCTTTAGTCTCGTGTTTTATGTTGTCAAAGCTGGATGAAATAAACGGATAAAAAGTGACTTGCTTTTTCGGGTTGATGTCTGTCAAAACCACTTTGTGTAGCCGAGACATGAATAATCCGGTGGTGCGAGGTAGTGCCGGGATACTCCAGCTTTGATTCTTGTGGGCTACGGACCTTTGCAGGAAGATGCCTAGATTTCTGACACTATCGGTCGAGTCTGGCATTGACATCATTGACCATGGAAGAAACATTTCTGCAGACCAGCCGTCTGCGAGTTTGGCTGTATTGGCTCTCCAGGGACCATCCCATTCTGTACTATATTGGCGTTCAGGTAATACCGTACCGTCAGACAGGCTGCCACCCAGATTAACGCCAAACCAGTAGCCATAGAGGCCTTCTCCTGATGTGTCCAGGGTCACGGTAAATCTATCTCTGGTAAGCCAGGAGTCACGGCTGCTTAACCGCTCTACTAGTGTTTCAACGGCTTGTTCGTTCCAACTGCCGATATAGAGACCGGCTTCTGTATAAAATATTTTCACCTGGGTTTGGAGGGAGGCTGGGGCCAGCGTGTCCGGTTCCGTTATTCGGAGGCCATCAGTCCATGGGATTTCATCCCACACAGCTTCATCTAAAGATCCATCAATCTTTATGTTGATGGATGCTTCAGCTCGCTTTTCCAGGTGGGACGGAAGTTGGTCCCGTACAGGACCTGCCAGGCTAATCTGGCAAATGCTCAAAGAAAGTATCCAGACCAGTGGGTAAAAGCAGTGTTTCGTCATTTGATGCGCATGCATGCTAGGTAGATAGATAAACAGTTAAAGGGTTGAAGGGCATGAGCGTAATTCAGTGGAATTACTAAGTCGAACTCATCTCGGTTACCATCATATTAATTGATATAAAAAAACACCAAGTTAAAAAAACGTTAAAGATACAGGAATTTTGGTTGCGTGGCCATGGGTCTTTCTATATTCGATTTGGGCGAGAGTTCCAGACTCGGTTTAGGTCGAATTCATAAGAGAAGGTCTTGGGTGGTGTGGAAAGGAACACCCTGGCAAATAAAATATTATGCCAGTATGATAATTAGTTGATGTTGTCGGATAGGCGGATTGGGTTGTTGGATAAACAAGATGTGCCATTTCCTAAATCCGATTGTTTTAACCTAGGTCTGGCAGCAGAATGAATGTATCACTGTTTGCATTGACTGAACGCTAATTCACCCGGACTTTGCAACCTGTCTGTATGGGGATTGATTCTTGCAATATGAGGTATCGATACGTAGGTTGGGAGGGTTTTGATTTACCTTTTTTGATTGAAAGCCTGTGCTATTAACCCATTTAACTCAAAATCGTTTAACTTCGAGATGGGGTGGGTAGGTGGAGGCGATTCGAGTTCGGAAGAGATCAGGTTTAAAGGG
>CAZGCW010000204.1:0-7008 GCA_964524295.1 uncultured Pseudomonadales bacterium | reverse complement strand
AGACCGTTTTCAAAGATGCCGTGATCATGCCAGCAATTGCGAGGCGTCAGCACATAGTCATACTGGTCCAATTCAATCTGGTGGCCGTCAACCACAGTATAAGCGCCTCCACCTTCCATGATAAAACGCTGCGCTGAGGCGGTATGACGATGTGCCGGCGTAATCTCCCCGGGTTTCATGACCTGCAAACCACTGAACAACCAACCCACTGCCGCCGAATGCTGCCGCCCCGCATCAGAGTTATTGACGAGCACCACAACGCGCCTGCCTGCTTCTTCGGGACTGACCAACTGCGAAGATTTAAGCACGAGGGGTCGCATATCCTGATATCGCCAGATTGTCGGTGTATACCGCGTTTCTGGCTCCCACGGTTCAATCTCGTTAGCGCGGCGCCAGAACGCATTAGCCGAATGAGCTTCCAATTCCTTATAAAAAGCAAGTAACTCATCATTATCAGTCACTCTTGCACGACCGAGCACGTCATCGCGCTGATCCTTGTCAGGCTTCAAAGATTTCGTATTCTCATTCATGGTTTTTAGGCCTCAAATATTATGTTCTAGATCATTTTCCTCAATCCCTGGCGCAGAAAAAGGCGACTCTCCACAGCTATTTTCTGAGTCTTCAGGTTCCTGAATCACAAAGCTGGTCGGCTGCAGGGCCGTGCGGTTCACCTTCAAGTCAAACACATCGAACCGATTATAATGGCCAAGAATATCGTGCATCTGTTTCGGTTGAATACAGCGGTTCAGATCAATATCAGCGTAGACAATGCCCTCTTCATCGACTAGACCATCGCCTACCAGATTCCCATCCGGCCCAAGGATACCGCTAAATGCGCTATTAGGGCGTGACAGCAATTCTCGAGCATCCGGTGCTAGCCTTTGCATCTGCTCAATAATCTCTTCTGATATGGTTGAACACGACACGACCGTAAAAACTTTACCTTCGAAGGAGTGCGCCGCACCACGTAACTTGATGGCCTCCGCCATGTTGTAGTCCTTCGGAGCGACTGGGAGCGATATATAATTCGCGACATGGACTAATTCACCTTGGGATAACAGCGCGAAGCGTGCCAGTGGATTGGTGTTTTCACCACAAGCCAGCGTACCCAAGGGTCCGACATTGGTGTCGTAGACTTTGATCGTAGAGCCATCACCACCACTCCAAACCAGCTTTTCTGCCCAGGTAGGCACTAGCTTTCGATGATGCCCTAACAATTCGCCATCCGCTGAGATAACCAGGTTGGTATTAAAAAGGGTTCCAGTCCGAAGCCGGTCTCGCTCGTTAATACCGATGACAATATTAATAGCATATTTTTGAGCGGCAGCGGTCAGCCTCTGCACTTCCGGCCCCGCGATTTCGATACTGCTTTCGTACAAATGCTGAAACCATTCACTGCCTTGGATGGGGCTAACGATCCAACTCCAGTACGGATAAGCGCACACAAAGACTTCCGGAAAGGCCACTAATTCCGCCCCATTGCGACTGGCTTCCCTGATCAGGTCACACGCCTTGTCAACGGTCGCGTTAACGTCGAGGAATACCGGTGCGGTTTGCACCGCAGCGGCTCGAAATGAGGGGAGTTTGTTCACTTAATTACCTCCTATGCACATCTGCAGTTACCTGACCTCATGACCAAACGGGCTGAACGTTATATTCTTCTTTATCCCACTCACCCATCGTCATTACCTCATAAATCATGTCGACGCCATCAAATAGATCGTCGACATTATTCATCGTTGTGGTAACGACTATCCGCTATGTCATCACCGGTGTTTACATCTTCAAGCGTCGTTCGCACAGACCACAATTCAGGGAAAAAACTGAACTCCAATGCTTTAACAAGATAGGAAACGCCCGCTGAGCCGCCGGTCCCTTTCTTGAATCCAATCACTCTAGATACCGTCTTCATATGCTTGAAACGCCATTCGTGAAAATAGTACTCAAGCGCAGTTATTTTTTCTGCAAGGGTATATAAATCCCAGTTTTCCTCTACATTCTCATAGACTGTCTTCCATAAATTTTCTACTTCATCGGTCGGCTCATATTGTTGCTGAAAGTCACGATTCAATACCTGCTCAGGCACCTTGAAACCACGACGATCCAGCAATCGAAGCACTTCATCGTATAGCGATGGCATTGCGAGCGTTGCCTTGAGATCATCTAAAACAGCGCTATCGTCCTTGTGAACGACAATCAAATCAGCATTTCTATTACCCAATAAGAACTCAAGCTGACGATACTGATAGGACTGGAATCCGGACGCCTTACGTAGATAGCCTCGGAAGGTCAAAAAGTCATGCGGGGAAAGCGTTGCTAGAACCTCCCACGAGTCAATCATATGGCGCTGGACAGTTGCAATTCGATCAAAGGTTTTAAAGGCCTTGGCTAATTCATCATCTTGTATCGCCGTTAAGGCTATTTTTACTTCGTGCAGACAGAGCTTAAGCCACAGCTCCATGGTCTGGTGCATGATAATAAATAACAGTTCATCCGGCTTATCAGAAACCGGCAGTTGGGTGGCGAGCAGTTGCTTTGTTTGAATATGTTTTGCGTAAGTAAGACCACTATCCCACTGAATGCGTTCACCACTGATCTCCGCCTCGAAGGTTTCAACTCCATCTACGATAAGGCTTTTTATTTCCATGGAATTAGGTCCAATTGATTAATGTCTTTTATTTAAAGGTCCTGATTTAATCAGCCCTGACAGGGAGCACGGTTAAGGCTATAGGCTGACTCAAAATGCCTTAGTCAACTTAAGACCGGGAACCAAAGCTCCATTTCATCGGTCCCGCCATCAGGCCGTTTTACCTATTTTATTCAATTTTACAGAATCTATTCAATATCATTGAATAACTTAAGTCAAACAAAGCAATAATCTGGGTTTATGACCTTACTTTAGACTACCTATTCATTATTAATGAAATAAGGTAGGCTAAAGGGCTTCAAGTAAAGAGTCGATTAGATGGCGCCGATTCCACATCGTAACCGGGCACTGCCCCATCGGGCTCAAGGTGCCTTCCCCAGCCAACCGTCGTTGCTTTCGGGTTGCCGTTGGCAAGCCTGGTTGCTTTACATCTGGGTCCTTATTGCAACCGCCGCCTGCTCACCCCCCCAAAACGATCCAGCCAGCCCAGTTTTAGCCTCGAATGGACAAGCTAATATCCTGCTCATTCTGGTCGATGATCTGGGCTGGTCTGATCTAGGTTCTTTCGGCGGTGAAATATCCACCCCTAACCTGGATGGCCTTGCTGTCGATGGACTGCGCCTTACCGACTTTAATACCGCACCGACCTGTTCACCTACACGTGCGATGTTGCGCTCTGGTGTAGACAATCACCTGTCCGGACTTGGTAACATGGCCGAAGAACTTGGCCCCAACCAACAAGGCAAACCCGGATACGAAGGCTTTTTAAACGACCGTGTGGTCTCAATTGCTCAACTGCTCAGTCATGCTGGCTACCGAACCATGATGTCAGGTAAATGGCACCTCGGACATTCTGTTGCGCTCGGCCCTGAATCAAGAGGATTTAAGGACACCTTTGTTTTACCGGGGGGCGGTAATCACTTCAATAACAACCGAGCTATCTACATCGGCGGCGAGACCGATGTGGTTTCCAAAGTAAGTTACCGCGAGAATGGTCAAAAGACCGTGTTACCAGATGACTACTATTCCAGCGCTTATTTCACCGATAAGATGATCGAGTTTCTCTCCAGCCATCATCAGCGCGCACCCGATCAACCCTTCTTTGCCTTTGCCTCTTATCACGCACCGCACTGGCCATTACAGGCTCCGGACGCGTTTATTGAAAGATACAAGGGCATCTACGAAGATGGCTATGAGCCCATTCGCAAAAAACGATTCTCTCGGTTAAAGCAACTTGGCCTTATCAATGACGAGACAGAACTATCTGTGTCGGACCTTTGGCCCCGCTGGGCCGAACTTGATAAACAGACTCAAGCGAAAGAAAGCCGTCGAATGCAGGTCTATGCAGGTATGGTAGAAGCGTTAGATTTTCATATTGGCCGACTCATTGACTACCTGAAGGACAGCAACACGTTCGCTAATACCGTCATCATATTCATGTCAGATAATGGCGCCGAAGGTAACGATGTTCACCATATTGTCCGGGGGAATGATCAATGGATCGCTGAAAATTTCGACAATAGTATTGACAATATGGGTAAAGCCAACTCTTACATTGGCTATGGCCCGCGATGGGCAGAGGTCAGCATGACGCCTTTTAGCGGTTTCAAAGGCCACGTTAAGCAGGGTGGCATCGTATCACCCGCCTTCATCAATCACCCGCATTATCAAAAACAGCAAGAAATCTATTCAGATTATGTCTCCGTAATGGATATCTTTCCAACCCTAATGGAAATTGCGGGCCTAGAACCAACACCGGCTAATGGCAAAATCTCCCCCGAAGGTAAATCATTGGTGCCATTGCTTAAGGGGGCCAAAGCCAATTTACATCAGCCTGACCATGCTTCTGCAACTGAGCTGTTCAATCGCCGGTCTGTTCGGAAGGGCGATTGGAAACTGGTCTGGCAAGAGCCCCCTCACGGAATCAGCGATTGGGAACTGTACAATCTCGCAACCGATCCCGCGGAAAAAATTAATCTATCCCATGGGAACGCCAAAAAGCGTGCTGAACTGATCGCACTGTGGGTACAATACGAGCAAGAGAAAAACGTGATTATTGACCCCCTACTTGATTTAAAATACAGTTCGACGAATCGACATTTCGACTATTAAGCAGGTTCAGGTCACCATCGCCGTGATCAAATCCTGGATGGTCAACACCTGCATCCAATTTCAGCAAATGCCCTGAGCCTTAACGCAATCAATTTATCAGGACAAGTTATTGCCACCCAGTAAATCTAGGCTGGCTCATTGGAGTATTTAAGTGGTAGCTATCTATAAGTCATTTGACCAGGACACGCTGAACCGTGAGTACAGCCCAAGCAGTTGCGTCGACAACCTGGAGAGTTACATCGATGAATACCTGCATCAAAGCCAGGCCGTTAAGCAACGGGCTAAATTGAATGGTCGGGTGCTTTTAGATCTCAAGTATGGATCAAAATCCGCCCAGCGCCTGGACCTGTTTTTACCTGATGTGACCGCTGCTCCGGTTAACCTCTATATTCATGGAGGATACTGGCAGGAGTTGAGCAAAGACTATTCCTGTTTTGCTGCACCTACCTTTGAGAAACAAAACTATGCTTTTGCAGCACTGGGTTATTCACTCGCCCCAAAGCACACATTATCCGACATTGTAGAAGAATGCCGTTGTGCGGTTGAATGGCTCTATGTGAATGCCGAACAACTCAAACTAGACAAACAGCGAATACATGTATCGGGTAGCTCGGCTGGTGCCCAACTTGCCATGATGCTGTACACCACCGACTGGGAAAAACGAGGCCTACCCAGTGACATTATCAGTAGCGTCTGCTCGGTTAGCGGCGTCTATGATCTTGAACCTTTAAGGCTAACTTATGTGAATCAAGCGCTGGCAATGGACCCGAAGCAGGCCCTTGAAAACAGCCCCATGTTCCGCTCCCCAAGCGCCCTGACACCTGTGATCCTGGCTTATGGCAGCAATGAAACCAGTGAATTCAAGCGCCAATCTGACGAATATAGAGAGCGACTCCAAACTTTGGGTGTACCGATTAAGTTCAGGCAGATCAGCAACAGAAACCATTTTGACGTCATCCTGGATTTAGCAGATGAATCCAGTTGGCTGGCATCGTCAACGCTTCAACTCATGGATATTGACTAACCTGACCGCGCACCACACCTGACCCGGATAAGCAACCGCTTTAGCGGCTTCTTTCAATAAGGATGCAGCCGAACCGGGACGCTTTTAATCCCTCTGATGAAGTTATTGGGTAGACGCTTTACATCATCAACCACTTCAATGGTATGGAATCGCTTCATGATTTCTTCCCAGAGCACACTGAGTTGAAGCTCTGCCAGCCTGTTCCCCATACAACGGTGTACGCCAAACCCAAAAGAAACATGGTTTCTGGCATTGGGCCTATCAATGATCAGTTTGTCTGCATTGTCAAATACAGCCTCGTCACGATTGCCTGAAAGATACCACATGACTACCTTATCTCCCTCCCTGATCTGCTTCCCGCCCAGCTCTATATCCTGCAATGCTGTCCGCCTCATATGGATAACAGGCGTCTGCCAGCGGACCATTTCAGAGACCATATTCGGAATTAAGCCAGGGTTATCGCGCAATTTCTGGTATTGATCTGGAAATCTGTTCAGGCCGATGACACCGCCACTGATACTGTTTCGAGTCGTGTCATTCCCGCCCACGATCAACAGCAAGATCGTTCCCAGGAACAGTTCCGGATCTTCGTTCATTTTCGCTGTATCGCTGTTGTGGATCAACATGGAGATCAGATCAAAACTCGGTGGCTGCTGAGCACGTTCAGCCCATAGCTGATAAAAAGAAGCTGCCGCCCCCATCAATTCCTGGTAACGCGCACCCATATCGATGCTGTCATCTCCGGTCACCTCCGGCACAGCCGTGGCAAGATCAGACCAGTACACTAATTTATGGCGCTGCTCGTAGGGAAAGCCGAATAGCGTCGCAAGCATACGCGCTGTCAGCTCAATAGAAACCTCCTGGACCCAGTTAAAGGTTTCACCCACGGGCAGGTTATCCAAAATATCGATCGCATTGTCACGAATCAATGGCTCCAACTCGATCAGGTTTTTGGGTGCAACCGACGGTGTAACTGCCATTCTCTGTGGTGCATGTCGGGGCTCATCCAATGTGATAAAGCTTTGCCCCTGCAACTGACCCTCTTCCGCCGCGTAGGGGTCAACGATGGCAATCCCTCCTTTTTCCGACGAAAACACCGTATTATTGGTATCAACCGCCTTGATGAACTGGTGGTTAGTCACGGACCAGAAAGGCCCATTAACCGAATCTGCGAGATAGTGAACCGGTGCTTCTTTGCGAAGTCTAGTAAACCAGGGTTGCCAAC
>CAZGCW010000203.1:0-7038 GCA_964524295.1 uncultured Pseudomonadales bacterium | reverse complement strand
ACCACTAGCACTAGAAGAAGCCTTTTCTATGTTAGTGCTCAAGGTCTGTCAAAGTTGTCAGGTTCCAGAATTTAGCTTAATGCCAGCGTCGCTAGATTGTGGTGATT
Source organism: uncultured Pseudomonadales bacterium (assembly GCA_964524295.1). GTDB lineage: Bacteria > Pseudomonadota > Gammaproteobacteria > Pseudomonadales > Azotimanducaceae > UBA9926. The sequence goes on along the minus strand of CAZGCW010000203.1, from coordinate 6,931 downwards.
GGGGGTATCAAGCATTCGTCGACAGCGAGGAGATTTGTGATCCTGACAATATAACTGATTTGATCAGCCGTCTCGCCTTGGTCTCAGTCCTACTGGATATATGTGGAGCAGCTGACTGCCATGAAGAAAATCTCCTGGTCACAGGCGATGTCCCTCTATTAATTGACGGCGAAACACTGTTTCACGAAGCAGGCAACCCAGCGAATAAGCACGAAAATGAGGATTCCATACTCGTATCCGGATTGTGTCACTTTCTGCCACCTTACATAACCACGTTATTGCATTCGCTTCCTAAAGAAGAAATCAACCCAGTCACTCTTTATCTCTCCGAGCTTAGACGTATTTATTACCACCCAAAATTAAAGGATTCAGTCTTAAGGGAGTTGGATAAAATAGAGAAATTAAGACCAAGCAAGCGTATCGTTTTCCGGTCAACCTCCATTTACTCAAAAGTGATGCGCCTCACCTTATCACCTTCAGCCCTATCTTCTTCCCGTTATTTAGCTTCAATCCACGAAAACCTGTTTTCCATCAGCTTAGCATCAGGAAAAATCAATCGATCACGAGTGCTCCTCTGCGAGTCTGAGTTGCAGCAAATAAAGAACGGATGGGTCCCCTACTTTGATACCCATATTGGTGAGTCAACCATTAATCTATATGGTCATGGCAGGCTCAAATCGGGCCTGCACAGCCAGGTCATAAAAAACAGCAAGCAAAGACTGCGTTCACGACAAGCGGGCGATGCTGATCGTCAAATCAAACTGATTGATTCAATTTTAAAAATATTTCCTAAAAGAGAGCACCCTGTAGCGACCATCACGCCGCGCGGCATAGCCAATGAATTATTGGATCTAGCCGTTTTTAATAACACCTGGAAATGGCTGTTTTTCACCTTTGATGAAGCAAGGGATCGCCTGTCATTTACCTATCCCTCCAGTCTTTATGATGGGTCTCTTGGCATCGCCACCTTCTTAAGGCTTTGCCGACAAAAAGGGTTGGTTAGGAACCACTCAGTTGACAGTAAGGAGATTGAGAACCAAATAAGACTCGACAATGAATCTTTCTTCATTAAGTCCAACAAGCACACTTTTTCACATCCAAATCATCTCGGTTTTAATGGAGGCGCAGGGGGTAGATTCCTTGCCTTACTACTGCTGGCTGATGATGCAAAAGTCAAGCCTGAATTTGTTAATTCAACGCTTACAACTCTCGACTCAATTGTTACCGCCATCGAAACTGGACCTATAAACCAGTATGGTGGATTAGACATCATGACTGGTCTATCCGGACTGGCTGGAGGCGTACAGGCGTGGTCAAACCATCAATCAATTTCACCTGAGCATCCGACCTTGCTGCGATTCTGGAACCTGGTCAGTCGCTTGCTAATTGATCATCAGAAACCCTGTGGTGGCTGGGACGTATTTGAAACGCCTGTATCAGGTTTTGCTCACGGTGCGGCCGGTATGATCTGTGCCTTAGCTATTTCAGAAACGCACACAAATAATCCCGGTCTAAAAACAGCCATTGAGAAAGCGATCCAATTTCAGCTAAATAACCTAAGCAAAAAAGATGAATGGCTCGATATAGAGTTAACCCTATTAGAACAAGCAGAAATCCCTGCTCGCAGCTGGTGCGGTGGAGCAGCGGGTGCTTTGATAGCGGCAGCTGTGATGAAAAAGGCCGGACTGGAGAATCTTAACGGATACAAATCATGGCTAGGTCTGGCGCGAGATGCCGCCCTTAACTATACACCTGTTCGGGATCAGATCTGTTGCGGGGTTCCCGGCTGGACCATGGCGCTAGCCGCTGCGGGTCGATCACTGAACGATAAAATTTTGGTTGATGCATCCAACAAGGAACTGGAAGCATGGACTGAAGAGGTGAACAATGGCAAAGAATTGTACTTGCGCGACCTGAAATCTCATAAATTAGGGCCGCCTGGTCTTTTTGTCGGGCATGCTGGTGTTGGATTAACGCTGCTTCATGGCGACCGTGAAAGCTGGGTGAAAGACTCCCTAATTTCAAGTGGATATCTCATTGACAATGTTTATTGATTTGAATTTTCAGGAATTTCACACGTGAAAAGTCAAGCCATCGCTTATCGCAAATTAAAAGTGCCGCCACTTATAGCGCCTGATTCGATGTGATCAGGCAAAAAACAATAGGCCACTTCTACCACGAATCATTCTGAGACCAAGGGAAAAACGCCAATTCCATTAGCAAATGCCAGGCACTTTAGCTTTAGCTTTAGCGATATTTAGCGCTATTATACGCGACATGGATATCTCACTGCAGTGCCAGAAAATTTTATTTATATCAAAGCTTTTTCACTATGCCGGATAAAAGCAAAATCTTCCGGCAAGCAGCCTTGGACCGTATCTCTTCACCAGAGCAACTGGATCGGATGGTCGCTGTGACCGACGGGCGGGGCTGGATCCTGCTCGGGACCCTGGGTATGCTGATCGCAGCAATGATGGCATGGGCCTGGTACGGCGCAATTCCTACCCAAGTACAGGCTCAGGGAATCCTGATTAATCGCGATAGCCAGGTGGCCGATGCCATGACCCCTGCCTCGGGCGTGCTTAGCGACATCACCGTTGCACTGAACAGTCAGGTTAAGAAGGGAGATATCGTCGCCAATATCCACCAGGCACTGATTGAGCAGCGTTTGACCAGTACCCGCGAGCTGGTGGCGGAACGAAACCGAGAGCTGGAAGTGTTGCAGCAAAGCTATCAACGTGAGCGACAATTAAAAGTAGACAATTTCAAGGAGCGAAAGGCTGCGCTCAGGCTGAGCATCGCTGCCGGCAAAGAGCGCCTGGGAAACCTTGACTCCAGATTGGTGCTGATGGAGCAGTCCGCTGACAAGGGCTTTATACCGAAGGTACAATTAGAAGAAGCGCGGACGGAAGCAGCTACGGTACGGCAACAGATTGCTGATTCCAGTAACGATATTCTCGAGCTGGATGCCAATGAACTGGACTTGATCACCCAGCAGGAGGAATCCCTCCGTCGAGTCGAGCAAAGCCTGGCTGAAGCGCAACGAAGCCAACGAGAGACGGAGCGTCGGTTAGAGCAGGAAACAATCGTGATTGCGCCCATAGATGGCAGGGTCACTGAGATCAAATTAGCGGAGGGCCATGTTGTCAGCCAAGGGCAGGCCGTACTGAGCATCGAAGGTGCAGGAGAAGGTTTGGAGGCGCTGCTCTTTATATCGACGGCACATGGTAAAAAAGTTGTCCCGGATATGGACGTGCGTATTGAGCCTGCAGCCTTCCGTAAGGAGGAGTATGGCGCCCTCATCGGGAGGGCAAGTTGGATCTCTGATTTTCCAATAAGCCGTGAGGGACTGGAAGCAAAACTACAAAACCAGGCGCTGGTTGAGAGCTATTTCAGGGAAGGCGCGCCTTATGAAGTGCGAGTCGACCTGGTCAAGGATGATCAAACCCCGAGTGGTTACCGCTGGACTTCGGGAAAAGGCCCTCAAGTCAAAATCTCGAGCGGTAGCACGGTGCAAGCGCAAATTGTAATTAAGGAACAGCGCCCAGCGGAAATGGTCATCCCCCTGTTTAAGAACAGTGCGGGTATGAATTAGTGAGAAAAGCCGTCCCCACCATACAGCAAATGGAAGCTGTAGAGTGCGGTGCAGCTGGCCTGGCCATGGTGCTGGCATACTATGGCTGCTGGGTTCCGCTGGAAAGGCTAAGGATCCTCTGCGGGGTCTCAAGAGATGGTAGCAAAGCAAATAACCTACTCAAAGCAGCGCGCCATTTAGGCATGTCAGCCAGGGGCTTCAGGAAGGAACCAACTGAACTGGAGAGCCTACCCACACCTTCTATTATTCACTGGAACTTTAACCATTATGTGGTTTTTGAAGGTTTCAAAGGTGACCGAGCCTGGATCAATGACCCGGCCTCTGGCCCAAGATCCCTATCTAAAGAGGAGCTAAACGAGAGTTTTACTGGCGTGGTTTTGGTCTTTGAACCCACTGAGGAATTTAAAACAACTACGCGCCCTGGATGGGTCAAGGATCTGCTGCAACACCTTCATCACTCAAAGCTCGGCCTGGCCTTTGTTACCTTAGCTACAATCATGTTAATTGTGCCGGGACTGGTTATTCCCGCTTTATCCAAGGTCTTTATTGACGATGTTCTGATGGCCGGGCTGGAAGATTGGTTGCTCCCTGTCTGTATTGGGCTGTTTCTGGCTGCTCTGATGCGAGCAACCCTCATTGCCCTGCAACAAGGCTATCTGCTACGTCTTGAGAGTAAGCTCGCCGTTACTATATCCAGCCTCTATTTTGAAAGACTGCTGAACCTACCGGCCAACTTTTTCACTCAGCGGCATGCTGGCGATTTAGCGAGCCGGGTAGCCGCTGCTAACCAGATTGCCAACCTGCTGTCTGGTGAGCTTGCCGGCAATCTGTTCAATCTTCTGGCGGTGTTCTTTTATGCTGCTGTCATGATGACTTATGATTTACTGTTGGCCACCATCGGCATCAGCATGTCGATTATTAATATTTTCGTACTGCGAATGGTCAGCAGGCGGCGTGAAGACCTGAACCGCAACCTGCTAACCGAGCAGGCCAAGCTCAGCTCTACCACAGTTGGCGCCATATCCAGTATTGACACCCTTAAAACCAATGGCAGTGGTGATATCTTCCAACGCTGGGCAGGATACCAAGCCAATGCATTGCTGGCACAACAGGCTTTAGGCACCTGGTCAATCATACTAAGCGTCCTGCCGGCACTGCTGACAGGCCTAACCACGATCGCAATACTAGGCATCGGCGGAACCAAGGTGATGGACGGGCAATTGACCATGGGCGGACTTGTCGCCTTCCAGACCCTCCTTGGAAGTTTTAGTGCCCCCATCAACGGCCTGATGGACCTGGGTGCACAACTGCAGTTAATCAAGGCAGAGATGACTCGGGTCGCGGACGTATTCCGCTATCCATCTCCTGAAGCGCCAGGCGAAGACCCAGGGTGGCCAACTGCACTCGAAGGGGCGATAGAGTTACGCAATGTGAACTTTGGCTACAACCCCATGGATCCGCCCTTGATTAAAGATTTTTCCCTTAAATTGGAACCCGGGCGGCGTATCGCACTGGTTGGTGGATCTGGTAGCGGGAAGAGCACAATCGGAAGGCTGATTGCTGGCTTACAAGAACCTGGCTCGGGCGAAATTTTTTATGACGGCCATCTACTGCGGGACATACCACCCCAGGTGCTGGCCAAGACTATGTCCTATGTGGACCAGGATGTATTTCTTTTTGAAGGCACCATCCGCAGCAACCTCACACTTTGGGATGAAAGCATACCGGACCAGGTGATTACTGCTGCGCTCAAAGATGCAGAAATCCACCAGGAGATCGCTGCCCGAACAGATCGTTATGATGCCTCAGTTGATGAAGGAGGCAATAATTTCAGCGGTGGCCAACGACAACGCCTGGAAATTGCCCGAGCACTTGTCAGCAATCCCGCGATCTTGATACTCGATGAAGCAACTGCTGCATTGGACCCCGTAACCGAACAATTTATTGATACTAATATTCGACGCCGGGGCTGTGCCTGCATCATTATTGCCCATCGCTTGAGCACCATTCGCGATTGCGACGAGATCATCATTTTAAAAGAAGGCGCAACAGTTGAACGCGGAAACCATGAATCACTCATGCAGGCAAACGGTGAGTATGCTCGTTTGATTACTGCCCAATGAGCCAGCAAACAAGTACAGATTCACTAGGTACTGCTACGCCTATATCAATATCCTCATCTACCCCCCTGGTTTTGATTGGCGAAACCAATTGCTGGGTTGTATCGGATGGACCGGTGGATATCTTTCTGACACCACTCCAGCAAGGACAACCTGCCGGGCGCCGTCATTATCTGTTCCAAGTTCCCGAAGGGGGAATTCTGCTCGGTTTGCCCGACACCGTCTGGGGACTCGTGGCCGTAGGCGGCATCAATGCCGAGGTACGCCCCGCCGTCATTGAATCTCTACTGTCTCTTCCCCCTTCTCAAGCGGTCGCGCATATTGATCCATGGATATTAGCTCTCTCCGAGTCATTGGCTGGACCAACATCACTATGGCCAGAGCAGGTAGCACCAGATAGTGGACAAACCGCTGTAAAAGCAGGAAGCCGTCTCTATGGTGCTTCACAGTCACCCGTCTGGGTTCAGGCTGATTCAGGACAGTTACTTTACCAAGGTCGCAAACAATCCCAGGCCATCCCCATCACGCCGCGGACCTGGGTAGAGAGCCCAGGTGACGCTCAAATCAACAGCCTCAGTACAATCGAACTGTTAGATAATGGACAGTTGCCAGACGTTTTGAAACGTTTTCACCAAGAAGCGGCTGAACGTTTAGCAGTGCAACACCAAGAATGGGAATTGCAATCGCGGAAAGTTAAAGAACGTAGTGCGGCACTCGAGACTAACGCCGTTATTAATGCTTTCCAACAATTACGAACCGTGATAAGCACTAAAAAGCAGACGCCTTTTGAGCAAACTCCTCCTGGTGAAGAAATGGCGCCTGAACTCGGTATCGCGCGCCTAATGGCCCAACATTTGGGAATTGACCGTTCATGCTGGGACAAAGCAGATGAAACGCACATCATCCCGGCTGCTCCGCTAAAAACCATGGAGATTATATTTGAGCGCTTAGGTATCCGCAGCCGACAGGTGATCTTAAGAGATGATTGGTACAAGAAAGATGGCGGCCCACTAATTGTATTTGAAGAGGATGGCACGACCTGCGCCTTAATTCCTAACCAGGCTGGTGGCTACACCTACCACTCCGGCACACAGGATTCGCCACCCGAAAATCTAGACAAGCGAAAGTCTGATTCTTTCGATCCCATTGGTCTGGTGCTTTACCGGCCGCTGCCCGACCAACCTATTGGATTATGGACCCTTTTTGAATTTGCTCT
>CAZGCW010000202.1:0-7111 GCA_964524295.1 uncultured Pseudomonadales bacterium | reverse complement strand
AATTAAAAGCCAATAATACAAAAGTGATCTGTGTGGTTGGAGCAGTACGTCATGCGGTTCAAGTTGCCAGTGTTGGTATCGATATTGTGGTTGCTCAGGGGCACGATGCGGGAGGTCATAACTCGCCGGTGGGCACCATGGCTTTGATACCCCAGGTCGTTGATGCTATGGGCGATATTCCGGTACTTGCCGCGGGGGGTATTGCCGATGGTCGTGGCGTTGCCGCTGCCTTGATGCTGGGTGCCGAAGGCGTCTGGGTTGGTTCTGCCTTCCTGGCATCAAGTGAAGCTGGTATTCACAGTTTTCAGAAGCAGGCTTTGGTAGATGCTACCGAAGAATCTACCGTAATCTCGAGGTCCATTACGGGTAAACCCTGTCGCGTCCTGCGCTCAAGCTGGACCATGATCTGGGAAAAAAATGAATTGAAACCGCTACCCATGCCCTATCAGTCTATGATCTCTGACCCTGTTTTGGCAGCTGCTGTTAAGGGTCAAAGAGCCGATATTTATCCCGGAATAGCAGGCCAGGGGATAGGCATGATAAAAGCGGTACGTCCGGCTGCAGACATTCTTTCAGATTATGTCAGAGGCGCCCGTATGGCCCTTTCCATTAACCGTAGTGAATGAGGTGGAGTATGGAAGGTCTATTAATAACTGAAAGACCTATGGAGGGTGTCGCTCAACTCATCCTTAATCGCCCAGAAAATAAGAACGCATTATCAAAGGCTTTGCGGACAGCACTAACCGCCGAACTGACCCTACTGGCAGAGGATGATGCTGTCGAAGCGGTTATTCTCACGGGTGCTGGAGAAGTATTCTGTGCAGGCTTCGATTTAAAAGAACTATCAGAAGGAGATAGCAAAGCTATTTTTTCCGAAGCAGCGAACTACCATCGTGTAGTGCATCGCTTTTCTAAACCTTTGATTGCCGCCATTAACGGGCCGGCTATTGCCGGCGGAATGGATTTGGCATTGATGTGCGATATTCGATTGGGTACGGAGCAGGCTTCTTTTGGGCAGCCTCAGGTACGCTTTGGAATACCGGCAGCCTATGACCTTATGGTGAGTGTTTGCGATGAGGCTACCGCACGTTATTTGTGTCTGACCGGTAATCTGATTGATTCGGATACGGCATTGGCACGATCGATCCTGTCCGAGCGATTCTCTGACAGCATCCAACTGCTTGAGGAAGCGTTGAACTGCGCTGCCATGATCGCAAAGTCCAAGAGCGGGAAAACATCAAAAGCGGCTTTTTTGGCTAGACAACCCCGACTCTTTGAATCGTGAAGGAGGAGGAAATCAACCCATGAAAACTCACGCCGCAATTGCTTTTTCCGCTGACGCTGAATTTCAGATTCGAGAAGTAGACCTGGCTGGGCCGGGTCCTGGGGAGGTGCGCGTTAAAATGCAGGCCTGCGGTATTTGTCGAAGTGACATCAGTGCCCTGGAAGGTAAGGAAACCATCGAGTTTCCGGTCGTTCTGGGCCACGAGGGATCTGGTTTGATCGATGCAGTGGGGGAAGGTGTAATTGGCCTGCAGACAGGAGATCCGGTGGTGTTGTCCTGGTCGCCAGCCTGTGGACTATGCTCAGGATGCCAGCGCGGGGAACACCAGCTCTGCGCGCAGATCAATATGACGACAGGAAGTATTGGACCCGTGTCGCTGGACGGACGAAGCCTGGACCGGTTCATGGGGCTGGGCGCTTTCAGTGAACATGTGGTGGTCCCCGAGGCTATGGCCATTCCAGTCCAAACTAGCATGGATCCCAGGCATTCCTGTTTGATTGGTTGCGGGGTTACCACGGGCTTTGGCGCTGCTGTCAATACGGCTGCCATACGATGGGGAGAAAGTGTGGTGGTATTTGGTTGCGGCGGTGTAGGTTTGTCAGCGATTCAAGGTGCACGAGTTGCTGGTGCCGCGCGAATTATCGCCGTTGATCCTATTCAAGAGCGACGCCAGGCGGCGCTTAAGGTAGGTGCGAGTGTTGCCCTCGATGTCGCTGGTGCTGTCAAGCAGGTCCTGGGTGATACCGGCGGTGGTGCTGATGTTGCCATTGAATGCGTTGGTAAGACGTCAACGATGCTTGATGCCTTTAATACGCTGCGTCCTGGCGGGCGGAGTATTGTGGTTGGCTTGCCTTCGTACACCGATACAATTGAGTTGCCCGTGATTATGTTATTGAGGGAAAAATCGATTAAGGGTTCTATCTATGGGTCTGCCAAGCCACATATCGATTTCCAGAAAATTGCGGCCCTGGGTGAAAACGGGCAAATCGATTTTGAACCTCTGGTAGATAAAACGCGACATTTTTCCGAGATTAATGAAGGTTTTGCCGAGATGCGAGCAGGAAAATTGACTCGCGTAGTATTGACCTTTTAAACAGGAGATCAGGCAGTCTTAATCTATCTGGCCCGGATCTAGAGTGGGAATGGGGCGTTCAGAGGATCCGAGGAAATTAAGGCAAGCGGGGATAGGGTTCTAAGGTCTCTTGAGTGACCAAGAGGGTAAGATGGGCAACAATCGGCGTTATTATCTATGCTCCTTTTCTTTGAGTAAGCATAATAAGATGCTACGGGTTTCTCCTGGCTGCCTTCCGAAAGCTATTGTTGGATCATGAGCTAATGCTTAAAATAATGCGCTTCCTCTTTCAAAGCGAAACTTCATGACCGAGACTTTTGGCCGATATGTAGGCAAAATTGCGAGTCGCTTTGATACGCCTGAATTGAGAGAACAATTGTCTTCTGTGCCGCAATGGCTTGAGGCCGTTAAGGTATCACCGCTGTCTGAAGGTAGTGACCCTGTATTGAAGGCGGAGCTTTCCATGGATGGCCAGCCTGTTGCGGTCGCAATTAAAGTGTTTAGTCGGCAGGGATTGGTCAAGGATTGGTATGATTTTCGACATGAATCAAAAGCAGAACGTTCCTATACTGCTGCTGAATTTCTTTATCAACAGGGCTTGGGAACGGCGGAGCCGATGGCATGGTTTGATCGATGGCATCGTGGTCGCCTGGTAGAAAGTTACTATCTTTGCATTCATGTGGTTGCGCTTTGCTTCAGGGACGCGCTGGTGGAGATCTATCGGGAAGACCGTGATAATGCTGTACTGATGGATTTGCTGTACCAGGTTGCGCCTGCTGTACAAAATCTGCATGAGGCCGGCTTTATGCATGGTGACCTTGGCAATCAGAATATCCTGGTGCCAAAATCCTCAGCCGGTGAATGGTTGCCGCCGTTATTTATCGACTTAAATCGTAGCCAGCATTATTCGGCACCGCTGGGAAACCGTCAAAGAGCCCATGATTTGGCCAGGATTGCTTTGCCAGGTGGATATCTCGATATCTTCAAGATGATTTACAACCGGCGGCAAAATATACCAGAGGCATTAGCGGCACTCGAATACAAAGCCCGGCAACGGTTTTGGGGTCATCGTCGAAGAAGTCACTGGCGTCATCCCATCCGATTCCTGAAACGTTTGAACCGGCACTCGCCCGCGTCGACTTATCCGCCAGAAAAGGATCTATGGTTGTGGGATGAAAAAACGTCCCAACCGACAGTGGTGCTAAGTAGGGAAGAAAAACGTCGAAATCGAAACATGACGGATATTTTTTTAGACCTGGTAAGGGGATTGATGGCCAGTGTGCCGTTGTACTTGCGATATCGTCAGCTGTTGGCGACGAGTTATTCAAACCCGGTGGTCTTGAAGAATCGGTTTGGTGTCGCACTTCATCCCCATAGTGATTATATCGAACAGGAATGGGCGCTACTCAAAGAACTGGGGAGTCCACCTGTTCTGGTTCGCTTTTGTCATCATGAGACTCTCGAGGACTGGCAGGCAGGGATAGAGTTGGTGAGCAGGCTGCATCGTGACCGCATTCGGGTCATGGTGGCGATGCTCCAGGACCGACGAGCTGTCTTGAATCCTGTTTCATGGCACGAGTTTCTCAGGACTGTGATCGGTGCCGTTGGCGATAAGGTAATCCAGATCGAAATAACCCATGCGAGAAACCGATCTAAATGGGGTGTATGGACCCGTCGTGACTTTAAGGATTTAGTGCGTCCGTTGCTTGAGTTGCAGCAGGCATTTCCGAATGTTCGCTTTGTAGGTCCAGCGTGTATTGATTTTGAATATTTACCTGTTTTATCAGCGTTAGCGGATTTACCTAACAATTTGCGGCTGAACGGGCTTTCGCATTTGCTCTATGTTGATCGTCGGGGCGCACCGGAAAACAAACAAGGAGGGTTTTCAACCCTGGAAAAGTCAGCGCTACTAAAAACCATTGCGGCCTGGTCCAGTCGGGTTGAAAGTAAAGTCATTATCTCGGAGGTGAACTGGCCGATTCAAGGCACCGGCATCTGGTCTCCCATTATGTGCCCATATGAGACGGAAGAATGGCGTCGCGATAAACCCGGTGAGACTGAATTGGATTATGCAAATTATATGCTGCGGTTTTTGGCGTTAACGGTGTGTTCCGGTCATGTTGAAGAGGTTTATTGGTGGCGACTGTCTGCGCACGGTTATGGGCTTGTCGACGACCAGAATGGATTTGAGCCGCGCCCTGCCTTCAAAGCTTTGAGATTCTTCCTGCATCTTTTGGGCGATGCTTGTTTTATAAAAAAACATGAAACACCACTGGGTCATTATCTGCTGGAGTTTTCTCGAGGAGCAGAGCGTATTTTGATGGCCTGGCAGACTTCGGGTGAGGCACCACTTGATGGTCGCGAGCAGATTAAGCAGGGTTGGGATGCTTTCGGCGAGTCTATCGGGGTACCGGTTTCCAGGGAATCGCCAACCTATTACCGCATTGAGGCAATTGAAGGCAGGGGAGACTGACCCGTAGATGCCAGAATGAATATGGCGAACAGACGATGGCCAGGAAAGGTGAGTGAAATTGTTCTTTATCAAACAGCGTTAGAAATAGACTATTGCGAATGATGCCAAATGATCCAGACTTGATGTTGCCTGCTAAAAACCTTAATTATCTTCAGGTACTGCTGCTGATCAGCCTGGTCACTTTCGTTTGTAGCTTGGTTTTCTTTTTGAGTCGACTGTTTTTACTGGTCACGGTTTTTGAAATTGAAGCTGCCGTGCAGTCCGAGGATCTCTGGCAAGCCTTTCTCGTGGCATTGCGATTCGATATTGCGGTGGTGTTTCGTGTTTATCTTCTAGTGGTGTTGCCAGCATTTATTGTGCTTGCCATGCCTGGTAACTCTGTCGGGTTATCAAGATCTATCTGGATCTTTGCTAAAGGGCTCGGTTACTTCTTGATGGCCATGGTCGTTATTCTTTCGGTCGTTAATATTGGTTATATTAAATTCTTCGGTCGGCCCTTCGATAGTTTTGTATTTTATGGGTTGAATTATGGAGCAGATAAAGCACTGGGGAGTATAGCGGGGCTGGGTGATTTCTATCCGGCGCTGGTGGCAATGGTGCTGCTGGGCGTTTTATGCTGGTTTGTTCTTAGGAGCGGTATCAGCCTGATTGGTCGCGCCCGCTCAAGACTTCATCTGCGACGATTGCATTATTGGATCATTGTGTTGGGCTCACTTTTGATTTATCTCAGTTTGGGTAGGGGGGCCGTTACCACATTCCCATTATCGCAGAAACACTTGTTGGTCTCTTCCGATACGCGTATCAACCACCTGGTACCCAATGGTTTGGTTGCTTTGTATTATGGATATAGAGAGTATCGATCATCAAAGAATTTGAAGATCGCGTCGGAACAAGAAGGGCGTGAGCTGTATTCTAAATTCTATGGTAAGGCGCCGTCAGACGCAGCGATTTTCCCTCAGTTTTTTGTCCGCACGCCGCGATCTGAAGTACTTGAGCAGAACCCACCTCACGTGGTTTTGCATCTTGTCGAGAGCATGAGCCAAGGGTTGTTACTTGATCGCTTTAACGAAGGGGTTGATTTGGCGGGTGCCCTGCGCCAACACCTGGAGCAGGATCTTTATTTCCAGCACTTTCTACCCGCTCATAACGACACGCAAAAATCCGTGCTTGGATTATTGGTCAATACCGAGTATCGAGATGTGAGTTATTCTCGGCATCAATATACCGTTTTAGAGGCATCGGCAGCGCAGATTTACAAGCAGGCTGGTTATGAAACGGTATTCATTTATGCAGGTTTTGAAGGTATCAAGAATCGGGGCAGTTATTTCAAGCGGCAGGGTTTCGATACCTTTATTGGTGCGAACGAGTTGAAGCGTCTTTTCCCTGAAATGGCTGAAACGGTTTGGGGCGGTGAAGATCAATATGTTTTTGATATGGCCGTTAAGATGTTGCTGGAGCGGGCTTCCGGGCAGATGCCTTTGTTTATAGTCACGCTCAGTGTTACGAACCATCCGCCGTATACATTGCCTGAGCAGGCTAATGCGACATCGCCTGAGTTGCCGGCGGGATTATTGGGTAGGCTTGGTGATTTGCCGGCCGTCTCACTAGAGACCTATCGATATACCAATGATCAATTGGGCCGGTTTATGTCACAAATCAAGCATAGCCCCTTGGGTGAGCAGACGATTGTCGCCATAACGGGTGACCACGCTGTTCGGGGTATGCGATATACACGGGAACAAGCATTACACCAGATTTCAGTTCCGCTTTATTTCTATTTGCCAGAACGATATCAAGCTGGAATTGCGACCCCGGATATGGCGCAAGTGGCTTCTCATAAAGATCTAATGCCGACGCTTTATGAGTTGTCTTTATCAGCAGCAGTTTATCCGGATTTAGGACGTAATATTCTGGTAAGTACCCCTGGTCCCCATGCCCATGATTTTGCTTATCATAGTGATTTTATCGTTGTTGATGGCTATGCCTATGGTGGTATTGATTCGGCAGCGACGCCAAGTCGCTGGCAAGTTGATGGGCTTGATTTGGTATCCCCGGGCCAAGCTGAAATTGATTCCGACGTATTGCGTGCAATTCATTACCCTAAAGTCCTGGATTGGTTGACGCGTTATCAATTGCTTGGGCTTGGCGGTGTGGAAGCAGTAGAGGACCGGTGACGGCGGGTTGGGTAATCCCGCATCGGTATGACCGGGCTCAGTGTTAAATCAGGGCTTATGAAGTGGCCTCATACCGCTGTATCTGCAGACCCTTTAGGAAGTTGCGT
>CAZGCW010000201.1:0-7157 GCA_964524295.1 uncultured Pseudomonadales bacterium | reverse complement strand
GGCCTTCACCTTCAATGATTTGAAATCCCTGCCTTGATCCTGGCAAATCAAAATGGAATTGGGCATGATTCTTTGGTGTCCATTCCGGTAATCCATTTAAACTTGCTGCTGTGTTGATAATGCTCACTGCTTCCCGGACACAGTCAGAAATGCCCCAACTGGGATCTGCAGTGGGTATATAGATTCTGTCAGCGACAGGTCCGCGCCAATCTTTACCGGATTGCTTGCCAGCATCAATACCAGCGAGCCCATGTTGTATTCCAAGCAGGCAGCCGAGGTTACCCGAGTTACAATCGGTATCCCAGCCGCAGGTGTTGATAATTTTCATTGCCTGGGAAAAATCATCCTGACCATGCAATAACCCGTGAATGATCAGGCCATGGTTGGGGACCATGTGGCAATTTCCACCATACTTGTCGTATCCGTAATGCTGTTCTATTTTTTTTCGGGTTTTTCGCCAATCTTGCTCACCGGCGTGCCAGTCACGTATATCTGAGATGAGACGATAGATAACAGATTGGTTGGAAAGGTAGGACAGGGCAGTATCCAGCAGAATGTTTGTATCTGACTCAATAAAAGCGAGGGACTCCATTACTGCCAGAGAGACCGCGCCAAGGATAGCTTCACCGTCATGGCTGACTGAAGCGGCTGTCCGCGCCAGATGGGCCGCTTTGTCAGGGTCGCCAGGAGAAATCATTGCCCAGCCATCGATAAAAATCTGGGCCCCAATTTGCTCAGCGACCACCTTGCCATTTAAAGCGATGGAACCACTTTCGGGTGCATCGATACCCCCTTTCAGCCTGAGGTAGGCTGTATGCTCTGTCGAGTTACCCATACCACCCCACCAGAGGATGGTTTTCTCTTCAATCAGGTAGTTTAGCCAGCTCTGACCGATTTCTTTCGCCGATATGGACGACGAGTGATGGTGGTCTTTAATTGACCTGAGGAAAGTAAACGTTCCCGAGATATCGTCATCGGTTACTATTAACGGAACATCGAGTTTATCGTGAACATAATATTCAATATCGCCCAGGTGTTCTTGAATCCGGTTATAGTCCCAGCCTTCAAATGGCCTGCCTAGATAGACGCCAATCACTTTACCGAGAACACCAGCATAGACCTTCTCTCTGTAGGCTGTTGAATCAATTTGCAATACCAGTCTCCTCGAAGTGGCGGGCGGTGATCCCAATAGTATACGTATTAACTGAGTGAATAGGCCTGAATAGTGGTGGTTTAAAAGAATTATTCCTCTTACGCAGCCTGCCATTGATAATGCAAACGTTCTGCAAGGGTGTTTCGTTTGATCCTTTTCTGTTTCTCAGTATTGATTCTCCACGCCCAAAGTAGACGTCGGCCGGTGTCAGATTATTCAGGCATTCATGGTAACGCGGGTGGTGGTAGTGTTCGACGAGCGCCTCAATCTACTGTTCAAGATCACCCGGTAAAAAGTAGTGCTCCAGCATCGAAACCGACCAGTCAGTATTGAGACGTTGGAAACCGCCTGTGCATCAGCTGTCTACCGGAATTAGGCGGCGTTATCGGATTAAGCGGGTGTGGGCTCAGGTTAATTCATGAGATCGAAAGTCTTGGAGTATTTTAAAATCCACTCTCTACGCTTTTCGAGAAACTGGCCGATGTCATCATCCCTGGTTTCGTTATAAACCAGGTAAAACCCGGCATCGGCTGATGTTAACCAGGCAAACCGAAAATTAGTAGCGAGGACGTCCGTAGAGTCGTTGTATTGTATCAGTGCTTGCAGGGAAATTTTCGGGTTAAATGAATAGGTCATTCTCAGTGAGCCGACGTTAATGGTAAATGGTTCTCCACCATCTTCCAGGTCAATTCGGTTATAGGACCAACTCAGGTTCGCGTTGAAGGTATCACCAATGCGATAACGTATGCGAGGATTCAGTTGTATCCTGTCGCCGCCAAAGAGCCCCCCTATCTTGGTACGCATAAATAAACTCAGGGGTGCTCCCTGGTCAGTTTTTAAGACCAGGTTTAATTCTTCTTCGTCATATTCACCGGGTTCAATTACCTTGTCACCGACGAGATTGAATGACTCTCTTACACCTTCGTGCAGCAGGTTAACGCCGGTATGAATTTCATAGCCATTTTTCCATTCCCAATGCTGGTCAATGTGCCAGTAGCCGGTTTCATAGAAATCGTCTTCGCCCCAATAGCCGAAATAGGCAATATGGGGGCGCAATTCATAAAGCTTTTTCCAGGATTCGGATCGTATTCGTCGGAGCACGAAAATATCTGCTTTATCAAAGCCCTTTCGCTTCAGGAAGCCGACCTCCGGATTAAAGTTACTACCGACATGGCTGACAGCGCCGCGGTAGGACCATTTTTGTGAGTTGTAATCGGTTCTAACCAGAAAAGCATTATCCTTACCCTTTAGGTGAGGAGATTGTGTCTTGGCATAGAAGCCCGATATATCGGCGTATTGACCCAAACCTAACCTGCCATCAACGGCATAGGTTCTGTTGTAATCACTGCCCGAATCAGCGTTCAGGCTACCATCTCCGTTTCGATTCACTACTAAAAATCCTAATGAGGATCGGTTTTCGAATTCTTTATTGACCCTAGCAACAGTAAAGTCATTTTGAGGCGCGGACCCGGGCAAGGCTTCAGCACTCATGTGAAGCAGCCCAATGTTCGTATTTGAACCTACCTTCCCCGATAGCCTGGCACCCCCTTGTATGGGGATTTGTTGGCCATTTGCACTGATACCGATTCTTCTACTGAAGAAAAGTTCGACTTCCTTGGGTGCTCCGACGGCGAACTGACCCGCATTTTCGAGAAAGAACGGCCGCTGTTCAGGCAGAAACAAACTGAAGCGATCCAAATTGATCTGGAACTCATCGTTTTCAACCTGGGCGAAGTCGGTGTTATAGGTTAAATCTAGAGTCAGGCTCGGCGTGACCGAGTATTTAACATCCATGCCAAATTCTTTAGTGGAATCTGAGGGTATATTGTTTCCACCGATTGTTTTGGCAAGGCCATAGGGTGTGATTTTGAGGTTCCTTTGTACGGGTACTCTTATGTTGTCTATGGTCCCTGCTTCAGATACGCGATAAATATTGTATTGCCGGTCGAGTGCTGCCCAGTAGGATGTCTCATTAATACGACGGATGTTTCTTTGGAAATTAAAGCCCCATTTCTGTATTGCTCCCTTGCCATAACGCAGCGAGGTAAATGGAATAGCCATCTCCAAGCTCCAGCCATAGTCACCCTTCTTGGTTTTTACAGACCAGTTGGTGTCCCAGTTCAGGTTAAAACCACCGCCACCAGAACCAAAGTTACCGCTGCCTTCGTTGGTTACCTGGCCATCGTATTCTATTCCTGCTGGGTTAGTACCGAACACAAAGCCATTTTGTTGATCCAGAAAACTGTCGATTATCAGTGTAAAGCTATCAGTTTCTTTAAGATCAGTATCTCTTCTGCTGTCTGCGACGATGATTTTATCCGGGTCTGAATCGTGTAAAACTGCACCAATATAGAGGGTGTCATTGGTATAGCCAATATAGACCTCAGTCTTCTGACTGGCTGGCTCGCCAATTTTCGGTCGTATTTGCCAGAATTGTTGAAGAGGAGTGACTTTTGACCAGGCAACGTCGCCATGAATGATCCCGTCAAGCAAAGGTTTTGAGGTTAATAATTCTGCGCGTGCCTCGGGGTGCCTGATGGCAGCTGCTTCCGCTAATGGGGATTTCAGGGGCAATCCCATACCGGCAATGATGATAAGGAACGATAATAATTTTGAGTGAATGGGGTTTATAGGGTGCTTCATTTTAATTCGCTTTTTGGTGCTACTTGTTCTGCTCGTTCATTGGCTCTAGAGTTTCGACTCGATCATGCCAGGGGTTTGGACGTGTGAATAAAGGAAATTTGTCGATGTTTTATTTTCGATAAGCCCAGCATTCCAATTCGACGCTTGCACCCAGTGCCAGGCCGTCGGCTCCAAAGGCGCTGCGCGCGGGTTTGTTTCCCGGGAAGTAGGTGACATACACTTGATTAAACGCAGACCACTGGGCTATTTCATCGATCATCACCGTGCATTTAATAATGTCTTCGAGTGAGGCATCTTGGGTCGCTAAAATTGCCTCTATATTCCTAAATATTTGATGAGTTTCAGGCTCAATACCCCCTGCTACGAGTCTCCCCGATTGCGGGTCTGTGCCTACCTGACCGGACAGAAAAACGAAATCTCCTGCTTGCACGGCATCGGAAAAAGGAAATCCTGCTTCCTTGGTTTTTTTGCTGGTTATAAATTGCACTTCGGCAAAAACAGAACTGCTTAATAGTAGAGCGGAGAGAATCAGTAATACTTGCATAAGAGGTTTTTCTTGGCTGGGCTTTAGTGAGCGCTCAAACTAACTAATTTGAAGATATTTGTCTATATGCTTGTCTGGAATGTTATTTCTTTTGGTCTATTACCAGTGTGTTTTATAAGGGGGCAGTGATTAAAATGATAGTTGTGGTTATTTACTGAAGCTGATGGTCAGGAAAGGCCCGGATTATAAAGGGAGAGGTTACTGCGAGTCTGGGAGGTCCTGTCGTTGACCGCCAAGAGGTTAATGCAGGTTTCATGTATTTTGGTTGAGATGTTATTTGTGACGATACTCATTACCGTCTAGATAATCTCGAAGTATGAGATATTTCTCTCTGAGTGAAGGGGCTGCTGGGTTGACTTGCCAATAGGTGATGCGACTGTCACTGCAATCCTGTTTGGTTTTAAGTAAGCCTTGATCAAGCATGACTGAAAGAGCAGTACTGAGTGTTGATTTACTTGTTTCTATCCTTCGCGCAATTTGACCCGTGGTAAGGATATTTTTTCTCTCATAAAAAAGGGGTTCCCATAGTGTTAGCTGAATCACCTGTTGCAGAAGTGTTTCAGGTTTTTTTTTGTTTGTGAGCGAAATGCGGCAGTAGTCTATGAGGAACTGGAGGGCCTTAAAAGGGGATATTTTGATAGCAAATCTATCGTCGGTTTCTATGAAAGGCAGTCCTGAATCCCTGTAAATTGCTTTTATGTGTTTGATCAGCGCGTTAGAGGGATATAGCATTTGATCCGACTGTAAGTATCGATTGGCTTTTATCGAGCGGTTGATATTCCTTTGTACAAAACCCACCTCTTCATCGAAGTGATCCATGACCCATTGTGGGCAACAGGGAATATTTTTTTCAAAAAAGTTCTGGAGAACTAATGTTTTGATATAAAAGCTTCTAAGGCTTGTTCTGCTCGTGGTTTGTCGGTGCTAAAGCTGCTTGGTTAAATTGGTAATCACGCTCAACCTGCGGGTATTTTTTCCTGGGTGGTTTAACAAGTCTGAAGTGTCGCGGACAGGTTTGGCTTCTAGAGGGTATTCGGTAGTTAGGTTCAATGCCAATACCCTTCGAGAATTTTATATTGAAGCTAAAAGTTATCATAATAGAAATATTAAATCATCATAATGAGTAATATTATTGTTTGAAAATAGGCAGAAAGCCTAACCTGTTGGATCATCTTTTGCCCGAACATAACCTAGATCGGTTAGGTTGGCCTGGTGACTGCTTTGTGTGAGTTCATAGCGAGATAGCAGGAAGAGGGAAATGGAAGGCATGATGATAGAGAGAATAACGATGATCCCAGCCAGATCTTGCATGGCCGCGATTTTAGCTTCTAAGCTGTTGGTCGCGACAAAACCGACGGCCGTGAGCATCACCCCTTTTATCATTAGGCCGATTCCAGAAACCGCCTTTTGAGCCAGGTGTGGGCCTGCAAAAAACAGCCCTTCGGAGCGTTTTCCGGTTTGGCGTTGACTATCTTCAACAATATCCGCTGTCATGGACCCGACCAGTATCCATGCGAGTACGCCGACACTGGCTTGAACAAATGAATGGGTTAGCATAATCCACCAAAGCGAGCCGAACTTTTCGCCATTGGCTGGAAGGATGGATATTCCCCACCAGATATCAGCGAGTCTTAGAATGAGAAGCAAAGGTCCTATTGCGATCGATAGGATAAACAGATTGACTGCCAAGCGCTTTTTATCAAAGCGCTGCGCTAGTTTCCCGGCAAACGCGCTGATAATAAGTGCCGCAAATAGGTCAACGATGATAAATTCTTTTACGTCTGTCGGTTTCCAATCCCAGAAAAAGCTATTGAAGTAGAAGCCCAGGCCACTGGTTAATCCGACATAAATACTAAACACAATGCCGGCGAAAAACAGCATTAACCAGGATTTGTGGTTAAGCGTTTCTTTGATTTCCTCGATAATGCTCTTGATGTTTTTGGGTTTGGCCCGGGTAGGTGCTTCAAGAGAGGGAATATCTCTTGAAGTCCCAATAGCAAATATCAGGCCTGAGAACAGAATTAAAAGTGATCCCCAAATAGCCAGTTCATGATAGCCATCAATATTGCTGTAAGAATCTCCCAAGAGGACCAATGTCAGGTAGGCAATTCCCGCACCGCCAATCCAGCCAAAGAAGCTGCTTAGACCATGTAATTGGGTTCGTTGGTTATAGTCTTTGGATATCTCTGCACCGAGCGCCTCACGTGGGACCTGATAGAGAGTCCAGGCCACCCGTAGTAGGGTGATTAACACCAATAACTGGATAAATATACCGAGTTGAGTATTGCTTAAATTGAGGGTGATCAATAGAAAGTAAAATAGGGAACCTGGAAGAATACTGGCGTAGATATAAGGGTGCCTTCGTCCCCATCGACTATTCGTGTAATCAGACAGGTAACCAACCAGGGGGTCGGTAATGCCGTCGATGATCAATGCGATTGCCAGCGCAAGACTCACCAGCCAAGCTTCAAGCCCCAATACGTTATTGTAGTAGAAAAAAATGGGTGCGCCGAGGAAGTTACCTTTGATCGCGGGTGAAATATTACCAATACCATAGAAAACTAGACTGGTTCGGCTGGCACTGATGTTTGATTTATTGTCCATAGCAGTGATACTAAAGCGGGTCTAAGTCACTTGCCAGCTTTAATCTCGATTTAAAAGGCATTAATGCATTGGCTCGTTTCGCCATAAATTTCTTTATGTCTGACACGGTTCCTAGTGTTACGCTGGCACCGAGTAAGATTTTAGCGAGGGGATATTGATTACCGTATTCGGATCGCTGAACTGCAATCTGGAGTGACAGATGATCGAACAAAA
>CAZGCW010000200.1:0-7160 GCA_964524295.1 uncultured Pseudomonadales bacterium | reverse complement strand
CTTCGTCTTTCTGTTTCTGCTGGTCCTGCAGCCCTGCGCCCATCATGAAACTACCCGCCGGAACAACCGTCAGAACCGGACAAAATTCACAATCCTGAAACTCCATACCGGGATGGGGAAATTCAAGCGACGAGACACTACCTGCCACTAGCACAGCGGGCCAGGTAGAAAACAAAAGCAGTGAGAGCAAGCACGTTCTCAAGGTGGAGTTTCTCGTGAAGATGAATTTACACTCCTTATTTATCAATTGATAAGTTAAAAGTCAAACGAGTGCGCAACTAAATTACAATAAAGTGCTAACTCGACCGTTGCTAGGTTGCTGGTTTGATATTGGTATTGATCCGAAACAAATTGCTCGGATCGTACTGGGTCTTTAGCTCCACCAGGCGATCATGGTTGGTCAAGTAATTTAACTCAGCCACAACCGGGTCCTTGTTGTAGGCATCATTGGTGTAAAAGCCATCCGTAAAACCCTTCACCTTATCCCAATACGCATCTGCCCATTCTGAATGAGGCTCGGGATCAACGCCATGTGGCCAGACTGCACCAATGGTTAGATTATGGCTTGCATAACGATGCGGGAAAGCAGTCGACTGCGTATCGATTCGAGAAATTGCCCCGCCAGCTTGCTGAAAGAATGCCATACTACCGCGGAACAGGTTCGATTCCAGGTTTTCGACCAATACATCGATCAGCGCCGTACTGATCCCTTTTGTAAAGCCACTCTTCAAGTGCTGGCCAGTACCTCTTGGGTCACTGTCATCACTGCTTTTTTGCAGGTCAACATAGTCGACCAATTTTATTTCATCTTTAATTGGTTTAGCGACTCGCCTGAGTGGTGCCAGAGCTTCTTCTGCCTTGTCTAAGGGACCTGAATAACAAACATCAAGATAAAGTGCATCAGGTAAGCCAAAGGGAGGAGCAAATATCACCAGGTCTACATACAGGTCATCTGGCATATCCTGACAATATTCTGCGTAGAACCTGATGACGTCTTTGGCTTTGTCATAGGGATAATAAATCTCACCACCGACAACCTGATGTGGCAGAGGATGAAGTTGGAAATCAAAAGACGTTACGATACCAAAATTACCACCACCCCCTCGAACCGCCCAATACAAATCAGCATTTTCTTCCGCACTCGCACGCCTGAGACGCCCGTCAGCGGTGACTATATCAACCCCAAGCACATTATCCGATGAAAGCGCAAAACGACGCGCCAAACGACCGAACCCTCCGCCCAGAGTTAAGCCGCCAACTCCCGTATGAGATACCGTACCGGCTGTCGTGACCAATCCATGCGCTTGGCTCTGTTCATCCAAAGCGGCCAGTAACGAACCTCCTGCGACCCGCGCTGTTTTTCGTGTCGGGTTTACCTGTACACCCTGAATCGGTGATAAATCAATTAGAATACCACCATCACAGGTACCATTGCCGGCGATATTGTGACCACCACACTTGACCGCCGTCAACAACTGGTAGTGATGAGCAAAGTTAACCACCTCACTAATATCCTCACTACCCGTACACTGAACTACCAGGGCTGGATATTTATCGACCATCCGATTACGTACCTGCCTGGCCTGTTCATAGCCGTCGCTACCAGGAAACAACAGACTGCCACCAATACTTTTAGCAAGTTCACCAAGAATGGTCGCATCCAGCGACACCTCTCCGCCCAAATTAGAAACCGCATTAATGCTCGCCAAGGTTTTGCTGTCACCACGGTAATGTCGCCAAATCGGGTAAGGGGCAATCGCTGCAGCACAAAGTCCGGCATACAGGAAATTTCTTCTTTTCATCTCAATAACCTTAGTTAACTATGATCCAATACTATTTTCATGCGGGCTTCATCACGTTCATCAAGCATGCTGATTGCCTGCTCAAGATCGGCTAGGGGCAACACATGACTGATCATCGATTCAAGATCAATGGTGCCTTCAACCACCAGGTCGATACAGGCAGGGAAATCTTCAGCCTTTGCCGCACGAGCATTGGTGAGGATAAGCTCCTTAAAATACAATTGATAAAATGGCAGCTTGGCAATTTCATCGGTATAGATGCCGAACAAAAGCAGTCGACCGCCCAGCCGCGCCACCTCGATTGCCTGCCGAAAGGTATTCATTGAGCCGGCGCAGTCAATGACCAGATCGGCACCCCGTCCACCGGTTAACTTATGAATCTCTTGTGTCACGTCCTCAGCAGGGGAGAAAGTCTCGTCCGCGCCCAGTTTCTCAGCCATAGAGCGTCGTACCGGGCTCCCCGTGACCCCAATCACACAAGACGCCCCGCTCGCTTTTGCCAGCTGAACATGCAACAGTCCACTCACGCCCAGACCGAGCACGACAACCGTGTCACCGGTATTAACGTTAGATAGGTTCTGGGCATGGTGACAGGTCGTCATAACCTGGAGTAGCGGTGCACACACCCTACTGATCTGACTGGGCAGTGGAAATACCGCCTCAGCGGGCACACAGACATAATCTGCAAAACCCCCATTCTTATCTCTTCCCAGGAGAAAACCGCTCGGACATAAATTTTCCTGATCCGCCTGACAATAGAAACATTGGCCACAACTTAAAACCGGATTGACAACAACCCGACAACCTACTTCTAGGCCAGCCTCAGCAGGAGCGGTGACAATTTTGCCAATCATCTCATGGCCCATAATTCTGGGATACTGCACGGGAATGTCACCCCGGAAAATCTTTAAATCAGTGCCACAAACACCAGAGTGGGTCACTTGAACCAATACCTCTCCGGTACCCGCAGTGGCGTCATCAACGGTTGTTTGAACCAGATCCGAAGGGGCTTGCAGCAGCATGGCTTTCATTAGGTTTACGCTCAATACGTGTCACATTAATATGGCGGCGGGTACATTGGTCACTGCTGCGTGTTGAGTAGCACCCTTTTACCGGCCTGAAATTTAGTTTATCATTTGATAAATAAAAATTTCAATACCCCTAATTAAACCCAAGCGACGGAACAGGACCCTCTCATTGACAATTAACTTTCACCTTTTAATGGCCTTTATACATGTGTTCCTGTTTGTTTATGCAATTGGTGGCGATGTCGCAGTGCACTATATCGGCAAATACATCACCCGTTCTGAACTTAGCCTGGATGAGCGAATTCGTGTTCGCGACCTTAGATTCATTGTTGATATGACGGCCAGAAGCTCGCTGGTGCTACTACTCGCGGTTGGCTTCACTCTAGCCCAGCTATATGGTTCACCCATTACCGGCTTCTGGCTATGGCTGCTATGGATCGCCGATCTAGCCTGGCTAGGTCTGGTCTGGCTGGTTTACTTTAACAAAGGGACGCCAAAAGGAGCCCGTCTGCAACGCCTTGATATGAGCATCCGCTATATTGTCATTGCAGGCATGGCAGCCTTTGGCACATACTGCCTGCTCACGGGGGAGTTTATCGCGCATAAGTGGCTTGCAGTAAAGATCATCCTGTTTGCCGCCATCTTATTAAACGGGGTATGGATACGCAGAATCGCGATTCGCTGGCAAGGTGCATTTGACCTGGTCCTGGCTGGAGGCGATAGTCGAGTTAGAGGCGAAAAAATGCTGGTTGAAATCAACGGCACCGCCAATCGTGCAGCCTTTCTTATTTGGCTGCTGGTGGTATTAATGGCCTTTCTAGGAGAGGTTAAACCCTTTTAACACGTTCGGAGTCCAAGGTGGCAGATTCAGACCATAACAAAGCTAATCAACTGTCCGGTCCCTTTGGCTCATTGCGAGAGTATCTAGAAGCGGTGGATCACCTCGGCCAGGTGCTTCATGTTGATAAAGTGGACCAGGATGCCTATGAAGCAACCGGCTTCATGTATCAGTTAATTGACAAGGTCGGTTGGAGCGAGGCCCCGGTTGTTTCCTTCAATCATATAAAAACAGGCGGGCGCTGGATGGATGGCCCAGTGATCGGCAATCCCTGGGGGCGCTGGCAGTATGAACCACTGGCATTCGGTGTTGATGCCCATGGTTATGACCAACGCCAACTTTACAAATCTACCCTCGAGCAACTGGAAACCCTGGTAGACAAAGACGGTCAATGGCCTGCGCTGGAACCGACAGAGGTCTCAAGACAGAACGCGCCCTGCAAGGAAGTGACTTTGCTCGACGATGCCATTGATCTCCTGCAATTCCCTTTCATCAAAACTAACCCAGCCGATGGTGGTGCCTATATCAACACCGGCAATGTCATACTGGAAGCCCCTGAATACGGCCGAAACGTGGGTACTTATCGATGCCAGGTAAAAGGGCCCAGAAAGATCAGTGTCAACCCAGAGCGCAATCAACACGGCTGGACATTCTTGATGGACATGAAAGACCGAGGAGAACCCTTTGCCAGAGCAGCCGTCGTAATTGGTGCCGACCCTATTGTCTTTGCCATGAGCAGTTCCAAGACGACTCGTCTTGGGCAAGATGAACTAAAAGTCGCCGGTGGTTTTCTTGGCCGCCCTGTCGAAGTGGTCAAATGCGAAACCAGCGAATTACGAGTTCCTGCCAATGTTGAAATGGTGATAGAAGGAGAAATCCCTTTTGATTTCGAACCCGAAGGCCCATTCGGAGAAATGTACGGCTATATAGGGGAGTACAAACCAGAAAACTTCTATATGAATGTCACTGCGGTAACCCATCGAAAAAACCCTATTTTCATCAATAATTTTACAGGCATCCATCGCGGTTTTCTCACTGCACCACTTGAGATGACCTCAAATTTAAACTATCGACAGCGATTTCCTAATGTGCTCAGTGTCCACTTTCCACTACAGACGCCAGGGTACTGTTTCATTCGTATCAGGAAAACAAGGGCCGGTGATGCCATTACAATCGGACGAGAAATTGCCACTTCATTAAAAATCGCAAAAATTGCCATTGTCGTCGATGAAGATGTGGATGTTCACAATTTTACTGAGGTAATGCATACAGTAGGCGCACGCTGGCAGCCTCACCAGGCAACCGAAATCATCGAAAAAGCCGGCGCAATGGGTGGAGATCCCAGCTCACCCACACGTGGCTCAGGTAGCAGGGTTGTCATTGATGCAACCCGAAAGGGGCCGGATGAAGGTGGCCCGGAAGTTTATGCCAGAATGAATCGTGAGTGCCTACTTGCTGAGAAGCCCGACATCCTGTCACACATTAACAACAAGTGGGGCGATCTGATTAATAACTGGAAGTCCTAGCCCACTGGAGAATTAATTCGTCGCTATGACAAATTCCAGAATGGCTTCAACCCAAAGGTCCGGCTCGTCACGTATAATATATGAAGTGCCACCGTCAAGTTCTACGAATTCAAAATCGGGCCGCAATTGAGCCATGCGCTCGGCCACGAAATGAAGAATATCCCCTGTGTTAGTGACATGCAGTGTTGGCATTCGAATCGCTTTCAATGCTGGTGTAATATCGTAACTAAACGCGGCATGGTGTGCATACCAGTGCTTATCCTCCGCCCAGAGAGTATGAAAAGCAGCCATATGCGATGATTCCAGCGTCGATACGCCTCTGGACATCTTACCGATTAAATCCCAGAGACTCGCTAAATGGGCGCCATCCGGCTTGGCAGAAAAGTCCATGTGGGGTCGCGCCAGTCTTTCTTCACGCTCTTCCTGGGTATACCAGGGCAGACCATGCAACACGAGTCGGCTCACACGCTCCGGGAACAGGTAAGCCAGTTGGCAAGCCATGGATGCACCGGTGTGATGACCAACTACAACTGCCTTTTCAACGCCCAGGTGATCGAGAAACTGCTTAAACACAGTCGCATATTCTGAGACGCTAAGCGGATTTTCAGGCGCATCTGACATGCCATATCCCGGCACATCAGGCGCTATGACCTGCAGGCCGGCATCAATAAATCTCGAGAAAGTATGCGCATACTGCAGTGATGACTGGGGATCCTGATGAATCAACAATAAAGGTTTGCCCTCGCCACCGATACGGTAGTGAAGTTGGCCAACGGTTGTATCAATATAGGCTTTATGCATGATTCCCTCTTTCGACTGGCTAAAACAACGGATGCTAATGGTTAGTCAAGAACCGGTTTGCGGTGCGTCTTATAATCAAGGTAACTGTCAGTTCTTGATACCCACGGTGGACCAGAATTGATAAAATCGGGTATTTTCTCATTGGCATAAGCAAGCACTTCCGGTGAAACATCTGACTCATCAACTATTTTCTTACCTCGACCGTGCCAGTAGTTAACCCCGGATTGCTGACCCATCAAAAAAAACGGATACCACGGATTGACATGGTGAATACCCAAATCCGCCGGGGCGCTTACCAGGTCCGGGTTTTCCAGGTCCGATACCTTGCCATGAAACCCATCCAGGTAAAGCATGTTCAAGGTCTCCCCGGTTGATGCCAACGGCCATTCTTCCGGCGAGAGTTTATTCTGGAACTTAAAATGCTTTGCTTCTGCAAACCAGATATCGTCCCCAGAGCGTGTCCACTCATATTGGCGCGGGGCGATCACGACATCGAAAGGTCCGCCTTTGATATCAATGGGTCTATTAATTTTGCCGGTAAATGGATTGGTAAACTCTTCGATCCGTACATCACTGTTGGGTTCTGTAAAGTATCCCAGGTCATAGTTACGATAATGAAAACTTCCATTGCCAAGGTTTTTCCAGATCATCTTCAGTAAACCAGTGAATCCGATCATGGCTTTAGTTGCATCCGGAGTAACACCAAAGATCGTGCCACGATACCAGTAATGAACCTGGCCATCCTCTACCGTGCCCGCCAATTTAGCATAGGCTCGAACATTATCCCTGTCATTAGAAAAATCCAGAGGTTCCCTTGGTTTATCCGCTGCAAGCACCGGCTCGGGACTGAACGCTGCCGCGGCTGTGGCAACGGTTGCGGCGCCAGCACCGATTAGCAGGGAACGCCTATCCAACTTTTTGTCCATATGCTTGCTCCCCTACAGCGCTTAGCCTCTGATTGGAGGCAGTGAGTTTATTCAGACCTCAAATTGGAACAGGACATTCGATCGCATCAACAGATCTTTTTTATCCAGGTCCGGGCTTTGGGCCTCGTCCTGAATTACATTATCTCTAATCAAGCCATCAGTGGCTTCCTGACGCAGGACGACGATCAGGTTAGTGTCATCCTGAACAGCAAATGGAAATTCATGCCAGGTACCCAGTT
>CAZGCW010000199.1:0-7237 GCA_964524295.1 uncultured Pseudomonadales bacterium | reverse complement strand
GCCAGGTGCCCTCAGTAAAAGCAGGAGCATCTTTATCCAGACCCAGTTCAATTAATGCTTCGGCCAGGCGGATGCTATCACCGCTATCCAGGTTCTTTTTTTTCCAGACGTTGATGCTGGCGCACAAATGCAGCCAGTTCCGACCGCGTTCATCAAGATAATGCAGTAGTTCTGGTTTAGTCCGCAGATCCACTAATACCTGGTCAACCAGAAATGTTTGTATCGCCCTAATGAGACTCGTTTTGGAAGCCATTTTTTCCCCAGCCTGAACTTTTTTACAAAGCCAGGCTTTGCACTGTTTGTATTAGCAGGAATCCCGGCCCTGGAAGCCATGATTAAGATAGACAATAGCGTACTCTATGAGCGAGCGATGTTCATTATGCCATTAATCACCCTGGCCTGGATTAACACCCTGTCACTTCACCATCACCAGCGGAAAATCCTGACCCCGAGACCAGGACCGGGGATATTGTGGCGAACCATGATACTTATCGGTCAATACCGGAATACTGTCATTCAGATAGGCTTCCAGTTCCTTGATGGTGATCTTGTTATCTCGCTGGCCACCGTCAGCCTGACCACTGAGTGCCTCAAGCAAAGCATAAGTAAAGACTCCATGACCCAGAGCATCGAACTCACTGGCGTACTGTTCAGTGCCAGTGGATGCCAGTAATACAGCGCCGGATGAACGAGCCAACTGGACAATCGCTTTTTCCTCTGCCACTCCCCGCACGGCGAAAGTCTCCACTGCTGCCCCACTCTGGCAGGCATCCAGGATGATCATCTGCTTCTGGGCACTAACATCTGATGTCAGAACTTTTAGCTCATCAGCAGATAGACCCTCGGAAGACAGCAGATCATCCCTGCCATAGAGCTGCATCACATTGTGAAGCGCCAGATAATAACGCTTATCGTCTGACATGACACCATGACCGGCATAGAACAGGACGAATACATCCTCTGGTTTGCTTTGATCAGCAATGACTTTCAGGGTTTCAATCAACGTTTCGCGGGTCGCATCGGCATCGTACAGTTCGTGCACCCTGATCCGGTTAAATATATCACTGGCAGCAAAACGAACCGCTTCGACGAAGGATCGAGCGTCCGCTGTGGCATAGTTCAGGTTGTAAGCTGTATTCTTGTATTGATCGAGACCGACAGCCAGAATGTGCATATCGCCAAGACTGGCTCTGGCGTCATAAAACACTTCGAGGCGAGCCAGGCTCGATTCATAATTGTTCTGAGTAATGGCCTTGGCAGCAATCACGTTACGACCAGCCACCAGCGGGACGGTAAAGCTGCTGCCTTTACCGGATACGATCAAACCCCGGTAGTCTCCAGAGACCAGTTTGTCATTTACATACACCAGTATCACCTTAATGGGATCTCCTTTGGCTGTCGCCACCACGGAGACGGTTGCCTGCGCACTATTGATTTCCTCCAAAGGACCCGTGAGCGTTACATGGGGGGTGCTGGCAATCTGCATTTTGATCTTCGATTCTGTGCCAACTGGACCGTGCATCAGGGTCGGTAGCAATCCCGGGGTGAAAAAGTTATCGAACATCGTATCCAGTGAAGCCTGCCCAATGACCTGGCCATGCACATCATATTCACGCCATTGAAGTTTATTGAAGGCACCTTGAGTCCCATCCACGCGTCCATCTACAGCAACCACCGCCCAATCATTTTCATCAGCATAGATATCAGCGATGACGCGTCTTTCTTTTGCACTGATCAGTTTCGAGATACCACTGTCACTACCAATCACAAAGAAGTCGCCTCCGCCAATTTTTACGGGTATCAGCGTGCCACCCGTAATGTCACCTGGCTTCACGTAAAATGCGGCATCCTGGCCAAGCACCTGGTACGACGTCAGGTCGATGAATTTCACAACCCCGCTGTACTGAACGACCATCATCCGCCTGCCCGAGTCGTCAACCTGGAAACTACCGCCCTGGCCGGGTAGATCATGGATTTCAGCCCCCGTCCTAACATCAATTATTCTGAGATTGAAGTTGACCCCCGGATTCGCCGGATCAAAGTCCATATAAGAGATTAAAAGCCGACTTCTGGAATCTATATAGGTAAATGTGCCGTTGACAGCTATGTTCATAACCAAGCTCCCACTTTCAACGTCGTAAACGGCAACCGTAGGTGCGGCTTTATTGTTCAAGCGTGTACCGGAGATCATGCTGCCATCGGCAGAAACCGTTCCATTAATCAAAGGGTAGCTGCCTACTTTTTCATATTCGCCGTTTCTGAATCGATACAGCGAGATGTTTCGATTTGCTGGCATTGTTTCTGTAGGAGTAGATAGCGTCTTCAAATAACCCCGCTCAGTGCCCATATAGATTTCGCCGGCGGGAAGGTCGATACGTTCTATAATCTGCAGGGTGTCTCGATCAAGCCAATATTGAACAGGATTAGCAGGATCGCTGATATCACTTTTCATCAGCCGGTTACCTTCAAAGTAAAGCATGCCTGAATTAGAGCTCAACATCTCGCCTCGGGTAAAATCAACCAACACTCCATACTTGCCGGTTACTTTAGCTCCTGCCATGCTGCTGATCGCCAGGGCAAGGAATTGACCGTTTTCACTCACACTGGGCTCAGTCAATTGGCGCGGCGCCTGCGCTTGTCGAGAAAGCGCATTTGAAGACTCAGTTATTTTAGCTGTAGCCGCTTCCAGTTTTTTCCTGAAGCCGCTTCCCGGCTTGATGTCTTTGGTGAGCGCTTTCAGTTCCAATTGGGCTCTTCGCGATTTCTCAAATGGATTTTCAGCAACGACCAGCGAATCGGCTTTGCGGGTGAGATACAGTCGTGCACAGGCATCAGTTGAAACCGACCAGATCGCCACGACAAGGCACAGACCTATTATGATTCGCATCGTTCCTCCAGCTAAGAGTGACTTGCTCTGCAAGCTACAAGCCAGATGTAAAAGACCGCTGCCGGGTAACCCAGCAAGGGTTTCCCTTGAAGCAAAAGTAGACTAAAAGCCATTCATTAAGCCACATTACTGCCAGGACAAGCCTAGCTGACTTTCTCATGGCATAACAGCTAGCAAAAAAAATAGCCCCTGTCCCAGGCTCTTCCTACGACTGCAAGCGTTTGTTTCAATTCCCCGTCAAACCAGCTGCCTTACGAACATTTAGCGGCGTTTCACCCAATAACCGTTTGCAGGCCCGGGTGAAATTTCCCGGGTTTTCATAACCCAGCTTAACCGCAATATCGGATATAGAATGTTTCCCTTTAATCAGCAAGTCCGAGGCATACTCGCGCAGCATTTCATCTTTTATCTGTCTAAGGCTCGTGTTATTGGCTCTGAGTTGCCTGATCAGCGTTCTCTGTGATCTGTTTAGCAGCTGAGCCAGATCCGTTATCGTGGGAATCTTTGTTTCAGGCTGCGTTTCTCCTATTCGATCTACCAAGGCGGCAGTCAGGATGCTGGTAATGAACGAAAAATCCGGGTTCTGTTTTACCTCATTAAGTGCCCGTTCGCATTGCCGGCGAGTAGACAAATGCAGACTACGATTTTTCTGTAACGAAGGTGCC
The DNA here is from genome assembly GCA_964524295.1 of uncultured Pseudomonadales bacterium. Lineage (GTDB taxonomy): Bacteria > Pseudomonadota > Gammaproteobacteria > Pseudomonadales > Azotimanducaceae > UBA9926. Next base: position 3,685 of record CAZGCW010000199.1, on the reverse strand, counting down.
TTGGCGAGATCCCTAGGCAAGGTGACAGCCAACAGGTCACCATCGAAGTCAAACCTTCCGGGAAGCAACTCCTGATAGAGTGTGATCGATATCGGTTTTGCGTAAGGAAAGGACCAGCTAAGGGCGAGGTTATCATGCCCCGCACTGGTTACCAGATAATTGCTTATCACCGTAGCGAGATTTTCAGTCATTGGCCTGAGATAGCGGCGCATGGGGCCGGTATGCAAGAACTCAGCTCGCAAAGACTGATTATGCCAACTTGAAGCTGCACTGATTGAACAACTTCGGCTGGCGATAAACTGACACAACGTCTGCAAGCCCTCACCGATAGTACTGGCACTGAGTGCACACGCCCCCAAAGCACCATGGGCACTGATACCCAGCTTCTGACCCAGGTGAAAGCCCCAGTTTCGATCTGTGGTCCATGCCTGGTAGGCCTTGACCACGTCATGGAAATCTTCAAAGCCCATCGTTTCCAGGGCGTGCAGTTCCTGTCGGGAAATATTGAGCCCTTGCAACAGGTCATAACCCATCTGCGAGGCATCTTCAACCAGATTCAAAGCATAAGCAGAGGGTGTCCTACTGGCATTATTCATCCTATCCACAAGCCGTTTTGTCACTATATGATAAAATATTGTCATATACGGCTATAGGCATCAATTGAAATTATCGATACTCTTAGCAATGTGTCGAAGTACTGACCTGCGCAGCATTGGCAGCCAGCTCCGAAAGTAATGAGCCGTTAGTAATTAAATGAGAACAATTATGAGTGAAGCCATCAATATAACGGAATTCCCTGATGCCTATACAATGCCACTCGAAGACATTGATGTAAGCGATCCCATGCTATTTAAATACGATGCGTTCTGGCCCTATTTTGAACGATTGCGCAAAGAGGATCCTGTACACTATTGCAGTCATAGCCCGTTTGGCCCTTATTGGTCGATTACAAAGTTCAACGACATCATGGAAGTCGAAAAGAACCCTGAAGTATTCTCATCTGAAGTAGGCGGCATCACCATATTTGAGAGAATGGCTGACTTCAAGACCAGTAGCTTCATTCAAATGGACCCGCCGAAGCATGATGTCCAGCGGAGAACCGTCACCGGCGTAGTCGCACCTACCAACCTTGCCTTGCTGCAACCTATCATTCGTGAGCGGGCGGCGAAGATCCTGGACGAACTGCCCCTGGGCCAAACCTTCAACTGGGTTGATCGCGTATCCATTGAACTGACTACACAGATGCTGGCCACCTTATTTGATTTTCCATTTGAAGACCGCCGTAAGCTCACCTATTGGTCTGATATGGCAACCTCCTCAGAGGTGAACGGCGGCACAACCCCGGAAGCCAAACGCAGAGAGGCCCTACTGGAATGTCTGGAAGTCTTCACCGGCCTCTGGAATGAACGCGTCAATAAAAAACCGGGTAATGACCTTATTTCCATGCTCGCCCATGGCAAAGATACTCAGAACATGGACCCCATGGAATTCCTGGGCAATCTGATATTACTCATCGTTGGCGGCAACGATACGACTCGAAATTCTATCAGTGGCGGGGTCTATTTCCTGAATCAGAACCCTACAGAGTACGAAAAACTGAGAAACAATCAGGAACTCATACCCGTCATGGTATCAGAAGTCATTCGTTATCAGACGCCGTTGGCGCACATGAGACGAACCGCTACGCGGGATTACCAACTCGGCGACAAACTGATCAAAAAAGGCGACAAGGTCATCATGTGGTATGTATCTGCCAATAGAGATGACGAAGTAATACCTAATCCTAACGAATTCCAGATCGATCGAGACCGTTCAAGACACCACATGTCTTTCGGATTCGGCCTACATCGGTGCATGGGTAACCGTCTTGCAGAAATGCAGTTGAAGACGGTCTGGGAAGAAATCATGAAGCGTTTCAGGTATGTTGAAGTGGTCGGTGAACCCGAACGGGTACAGTCGTGCTTCGTTAAGGGCTATGAATCATTACCTGTGCGACTGCATGCCTGGTAAATCGCCTAGGCCGCAGTAAAGCAAGGCGTCCGTTAGGTCGATTCATGAGGTGATTGCGACCATACGATTCGATCCACTGAACCGCAAAAGACACTCAGATTTAACTGCCGCCCTTATCTTTAACAGGCCCGTTTGACAGACCCGCTTATACAATCGAGTTAGCCTAGACACTGTCCCTGAAGGTGTCGTTGAGAGCAGCCATGAAACTGGCCTGTAATCGCTGGCTTACCCTAGCCTGGGGTACAAAGGAATCGGCGCCGTGATAGAGCCCGGGAAATACAGCCAATTCACAAGACACACCTGCTTCGGACAGCCTTGCTGCATATTGCCGGTCCTCATCGTAGAACAGATCTTCGGTACCCACGCACAGGTAAGCATTGGCAACTCCGCTCAGGTCCTGGCATCTTGCTGCGGCGGCATACATGGGCGCTTTGTCGCCTGGGACACCGTTTAAATACATTTCCCAGGCTGCAAAAGAGGTACTTTGGTTCCAGACTGGATGATTGGTGATCTGACCCGAGTCAGTCGCATGCAGATTATCTAACATCGGGTACAACAGCAGTTGCAAAACAAGGTCAGGACCGCCTTCATCGCGCACCTTAAGGGCAAGCCCGGCAGCCAACCCAGCACCTGCACTGGCACCACCAATGGCGATCCGCGCAGAGTCTATTCCAAGCATCTCAGCTTCTTCACTAAGCCAGCAAAGGGCGGCATGACAATCATGTAACGCGGCAGGGAAAGGATGTTCAGGTGCCAAACGATAGTCCACCGAAACTACCGTGCAGTCCAGGTTGCTGGCGATCATTTTTGCTCGGGCATCTTCAGCTGATCCAAGAATGTAACCCCCACCATGAATCCAAAGCAAGACGGGTTGGTTTTCCCGGTCAGATTTCCGATAAACGTAAAGCGCGACTGAACCCCCATCACTGGCCAGCGTATATTGGCGCTCAATGACATCAATAGGTGGGGCTGGCGGTCGAGCGGCGAGCACCCTTCGAACAGAGGTCACATTCTCGCGGGTAATGTCCAAGTCAGGCAATTGCGCCAAACCAACCAGCAATTCCGCATCGATTCGCTCGTAATCCAGTTCCATGCGTCCTCCTTCCCCTTCAATCAACGACTGGTTAAATCAATTACTGGCAGAAACTGGCTATTTCGGCTCATCCGAATTACCGACGCCGAGGAAATTGCAGCACCTTGGCAGCGATTCGACCTAAGCGAGTGGCAGGCTGCCTTTGTTCCATAAGCACCTTCGACATCAGGGGAGAGACCTTGTCATATAACAACCAATCTTCAAGGTCTGTATCACCTAAACTATCAAGGTCGCGTTCAAAATCACCGGAGATGAAATAAGCCTGGCAGAACCGTTGTCCCTCCGCATTTAAATGTTCAGGCAATAGTTCGCCATGCAAAACCGTGGTAAGAAATTCGGCGCCGCTCAAATCCTGCATTCGTATTCGAGCGACCGCTGACGGATAACGATCCTGAAGCGATGTCGCAAGCAGATCATTACTGACCAGGAAGGCCACAATGGCCCCCAGGGACTGTGTATTATTGCCGTGCGAACCTAACACTAAACTGGCGTATTTCTGTTGCGTCATCCTGCCTCCTGCTCCCGGTTGCAGATTATAGGCATAATGTGGACCAATCCCAAACCTTGCAAGCGCTGGCTTTA